>JAGNSU010000139.1 GCA_017987895.1 Flavobacteriales bacterium
AGCAGGGCCTTGCTCAGATCCGCGATGGCGGCTTCCTGAGCGCCCAATTTGCTCTGGACGATGCCCCGGTTGCAATACGCCTTCGCATTGTTCGGCGCACGTTCCACCAGATCGTTGTACACGACTAGTGCGCCTTCATGGTCCCCTTGTGCCACAAGCACCTGGCCGAGGTCGAAGCGCGCGTGGTCTCCAATCGCATGATTCGGCTCTTCAGCGATGATCACCTGTAGATCCGTAGCCGCTTCGTCATAGCGCGCGGCGTGGATGTAGGCTTCCGCCCGCTTCAGTCGGATGTTGTGGTCTTCTGGCGTGAGCAACAGGGCCCGGTCTAGGTCGTGCAGGGCGCCCACGGCATCACCGAGCGCATCACGGCTGATGCCACGATAGTACCAGGCGCGGGCCTGATCGGGCCTTTGCGCGATCACCCCGGTGAAAATGGTCACCGCTTGTTGGTGCTGTTCTTCACGAACGGCCGCCAGACCGTCCAGGAATGGATCGCTTTCCAATTGGGCCATCATCGCGGTGGGAGCGAGGGCCAGAAGGAAGATGGTCGGTTGGCGCATGGCGCCGTTCAACGCGCCCTTCATTGGCTGGGTTTCGGCCGTCAACCGGGCGGCGTGGAAAGATGGGTCCCGAAGCGCCCTGCGCTTCCTACCGCATGCGGGTAGGTTTGTCGCATGGTGCTCAATAGCGAACCTATTCAAGAGGATCTCGGACTCCTCTCCTTACGCCTCACCGCCGGTGGTTTCATGCTTTGGCAGCATGGCTGGCCCAAGTTGATGGGCTTCGCCGATCGCATGGACAAGTTCGCGGACCCCTTTGGGATCGGCCCAACGGCGTCTTTGGCGTTGATCGTCTTCGCCGAGGTGTTCTGCGCCGCCCTCGTCGTTTTGGGCCTGTGGACCCGCGCTGCCTTGATCCCGCTGATCATCGGCATGGCCGTGATCGTGTTCATGATGAAGAGCGGCGATCCTTTCGGGGAAAAGGAAATGCCCGCCGTCTATCTGGCGATGTACGTGGTGCTGCTCTTCACCGGCAGCGGCCGGTATAGCATCGATCGGATCAAGTTCCAGTAAGGGGCTTACTGGCCACGGCCCCCGCGTTCTCCATGGCGATCGCCATCGCCTCGCGCAACATCTTCTCCGTTACCGCTGACAGTTCCACGAAGGTGGCCCCGTGCTCGCCCCATTTGTTCGGTACGGGAAAGAAGACCTTCGGATGCCGCCCATGCAGATGCGCCTGTTGCTCTACGGTGAGCATCAGCACGGCCCTTTGCTCTTCGATCCACAGGGTCATGAAGATCTTGCTGGGCTTCCCTTTCGCGGTTCGGCCACGATAAGCTTCCTTGCCGAAGTGGTCGTGTTCGGTCACTCCCTCCAAGGAGAGCACCAGATCTCGGGCGGTTGCGCTGGTCATAAGGCCCAAGATAGATGGCGCGGGCTTTCCTTTCCGGCCACGAGCGACCGTCACACAACCCCGAGCGCATCGTCCGTCTAGGAAGGGAACCATACCGCATGACCAGGACCATCATTTGTGGGATCGCCATGGCGATCGCGGCACGGAGCATGGCGCAGATCACCTTCCAACGCGTGCTGGGGGGCGTCAGCGATGATGAGGGCACTTGCGCCACGCTCACCAGCGATGGGGGCTATGTGATCGGCGGATACACCAATAGTCCCGGCTCTCCCGGCGATGCGTGGTTCCTAAAGCTCGATGCCACTGGGACCGTGCTCTGGAGCCGCACTTTCGGCGATGCCGGTTCCGAAAAGGCCTACGATATCAAGGAGCATCCCAACGGTCAGTTATGGTGTACCGGAAGCAGCGACCTCAATGCGGATGGCAACCAGGAAGCCTTCCTGCTGATCATGGATGCGGCGGGGTTTCCCGTATCGACACAGGTGTTCGATCCGCCAGGGGTTGCCGAAGGAATGAACTTCGTGTTCACCGCTGACGGTGGCGCCGCGCTTACGATGTTCGCCCAGTTCCCAGGGTATAAGTATGGCGTGGTTCGGTTGGACCAGAACGGCGCCCTGCTCTGGAAGCAGAACTATGCAACGTCGATCTACACCTATGGCGGCGGGGTTGTGGAGCGCCCCAACGGCGAGCTCCTATGTGTCGGCGCGGCCTATCAAACCCAGTACGATCTGCTACTGCTCCGGCTGGACCCGAACGGGGTCGCGCTCTCAAGTCCATACTGGGCCGGTCCGGGAAATCAGGACGAAGGCGCCTTTGTCATTGAAGCGTTGGACGATGAGGGGTACGTCATAGCCGGGGAAACGCATGGACAGGGTGCCGGCTTGGACAATGTGCTGCTTATGCGCATGGACAGTTCGTTGAACACCACGTGGGCGCGCGCCTACGGCACAGCCGGACGTTCGCTCCGGAGTTTCGCTGCCGGCCAGACGCCGGACGGAGGTTTCTTCAGCGGGGTGCACGACTACACCGGGGATGGCGCTGAGGACATGGGTTTGGTGCGCACGGATGCCAACGGAGATCTGCTGTGGACCCGTGCGTATGGCGCTCCAGGTGTGGATGTGTGCCACAAAGCCATCGCTTGTCCTGATGGAGGTTTTCTCGTCGTGGGCTACACAGAGAGCTTCGGTTCCTCCGGCCGCGACATGTATCTGGTGAAGACCGACGCCAGTGGGAACGTTTCCGAAGGCGCGCAGTTCTGTTACTCGGCCGCCGGGGCCCTTTCCGGGGCCGTGTTCTCCCACACCATCGGCCTCTTCGGGATCTTGACGTCCGATGTGATGACGGTTTCCGAGCCCATCGTGTCCGGTGTGACTTATGCTCCAGCACGGGATACCGTGTTGTGCGCCGATATCAGCACTGGTCTTGCGGAAAGCGAACTCGGGTCCAGGCTCACGATCTTTCCGGTGCCCTGCATCGATCGCGTCACCGTCGATCTCGATGTCGTCCCGAAGGACGTGGTCGATCTCCAGTTGCTGGATGCGGTGGGCCGTATGATCCTTTCGGAACGAACTACGGCGCGAACGTGCACGCTCGATCTTTCGGATGTTCCCGCGGGAGAATATCTGCTGGTCGCCCGGACCGCGGATCGTGCGCGATCCCATCGCCTTGCCGTGGTGCATTGAAGAGCGGCCTCCGTTGTGCTCGCCTTGCATTCAAAGGAGTGAAAGCGCCGGACTTCACGCCGGGACCTTGCGCTCCGTCGCTGCGGCTCGTACGGCCGGTGCCACTTTGGTCGCGTACAGTTCAATGCACCGCAGCATCTTATCGTGCGGCATATTGCCCACGCTGAACTGCAGGCTGAAGCGCGTGAAACCGAAGAGCTCGTATTCCATCAGGATCTTCTCGGTCACGGTGTCGGCATCGCCGAGGAGCATCGCACCCTGCGGCGATCGCTCGAAGTCGAATTGCGGACGGCCTACAGGCCCCCAGCCGCGCTCTCGGCCGATGCGCCCCATGGTCTCCACATAGGCGGGATAGACCAGGTCGGCGGCTTCGGCGTTCGTATCCGCGATGAAGCCATGTGAGCCGATGGCCAATTGGAGTTTGGCCGGATCATGGCCTGCCTTGGCCCACACCTGCTTGTACAGATCGGTGAATGGTTTGAAGCGCGCAGGTTCTCCTCCGATGATGGCGAGGCTCAGTGGTAAACCTAGGGTCGCTGCGCGGACGACGCTCTCCGGTGTCCCGCCCACGGCGATCCAAACCGGCAGGGGTGACTGGACAGGCCGCGGATACACCGCCCGGTCCTCAATGGCAGCGCGGTGTTTCCCTTTCCATGTGATGCGCTCACCCTCGCGCAACTTCAGCAACAACTGAAGATGCTCCGTGAAGAGTTCATCATAGTCCTTCAGGTCGTAACCGAAGAGCGGAAAGGATTCGGTGAAGGATCCGCGACCGGCCATGATCTCCGCCCTACCGCCAGAGAGCAGGTCCAGCGTGGCGTACTGCTGGAAGACGCGCACCGGATCCTCCGAACTGAGCACCGTCACAGCGCTCGTCAGCCGGATGCGCTTGGTGCGTGCGGCTGCTGCCGCCAGCACAACGGCAGGGGCGGAAGCGATGAAGTCCGGGCGGTGGTGCTCCCCAATGCTGAACACGTCCAGCCCGAGCCGGTCCGCGAGTTCGACCTCTTCAAGCAAGTTATTGTAACGCTCCTGCGCGGTGATGCTTTTTCCCGTGCGCGGGTCAGGGCTGTGGTCGACGAAGGAATAAATGCCAAGTTCCATGGATGGAAGTGAGAGGCCTGTGAGGGGGCAAAGATCGGTCGGTGATCGTTGGTGGCTGAGGGAACCTGTAACGTCCGTATGAATGCCCGATCCTGCGACGACGAACGTGGGTCGGCTGTTGAAGGGGCCTTGTCCCACAGATCATGAGGGGCACCGGCTGCGACCCCGCCGGGGTCGGTCCTTCGCTGCTGTTGGTCTGCTGGATGCTGTGACCCCTTCGGGGTCTGTGCCAAGGTCGGGCGACTTCTCGACCTCGAAGGGGTCGCAGCATTTGGAATGGATCGGTCGAGGATGTTCGACCCCGGCGGGGTCGCAGCCGGTGTTGGCATTCGCTCCGGACAGCATTCGTTGGGTTGGAGCTTCACGAAGCCGTGATAGCTTGCTCACCGATGCGCAGAACGTTCACTCTCTTCGCCGCCGCCTTTTCGGCTGTAGCGCTTTGCCAGTCGCCCACGCCGATCGATACTTCGGCAAAGCACTTCGTTTTCGGTGAAGTGCGGCAGATCCGCTCGGCCGCGCTGGGCCAGGATCGCGTACTCAATATCTATCTGCCGGATGGATACCGCGATACCACGGCAACGTATCCGGTGATCTATGTTCTGGACGGCTCCGCGAACGAGGACTTTCCGCATATCGCCGGCCTCGTGCAGTACATGAACATGTATGAGCTGTTACCCAAGTCCATTGTCGTGGGCGTTGCGAATGAGGGGCCCTCGCGGTATCACGACTTCACCCATCCGACCAGGAGCGACAGCGATCTGGTGTGGCTTCCCACCGGTGGCGGTTCGGCCGCGTTCATCCAGTTCTTGGAGAAGGAGGTGCAACCCTTCGTTGTTCAGCACTATCGTACGAACGGGGTCCGCACGATCATTGGGCAGTCCGCAGGAGGTTTATTAGCGACCGAGATCCTCTTCACGAAGCCCGAGTTGTTCGACAACTACATTCTTGTCAGCCCCAGCCTGTGGTGGGATGACGGTTCCCTGGCTGGCAAGGCCGATACATGGGCGAAGGCGAATGGAACCCTGGCCAAGCATGTGTTCGTTGCGATGGCCCACGACGATGATATGATGCAGGACGACGTGAACAAGGTGATCGCCGCGTTCAAGACCAACGCGAAGGAGCCGATGGAATGGCACTACGAGTTCTTCCCGGAGGAGACCCACGCCACGATCCTGCACCGCAGCGTCTATCGCGCGTTCGAGTGGCTGACGAGCGGGAAGTAGCTCTTTATTCCCGTACGATCCGCTGCGCCTTCACTGGCTTTCCGTCGACGTGCAGCAGGCAGAGATACATGCCCGAGGTCACTTGGCCGCCTGAGCCATCCACACCGTTCCATTGCGTCGTGTAACGTCCCTGGGCTTTCTCCTCATCCAGCAGGGTCACCAGCACGCGGCCGTTCATATCCGCGATATGCAAGGCCACGCGCGACTTGTGGAACACGTTGAAATGGATGTTGCACAACTCGCGCATCGGGTTCGGGTGAACGGGTAGGAGGTCGCCCTCGGTGCCAAAGCGGTTCGGCTTGATGCCGACATGACCATCCAACACGATATCGAACACACCTTCCTGTTGCCCGCCACCCAACGGGTTCAAGGGTATGATCCGTAGCGCTGCGTCGGGTAGGGAGGCCCATGGATCGGCGGGGATGTACGGATCGCCGTCGAAGTAGAGCTGCGTGATCAGTTCTGGGAACCCCACCTTGTTCACCCGGAAGTGGATGTGTTTGGGCCGATACTGGTTCCCGTTCAAATAGGGACCGGGCATGATGGTCTCGAAGGCGTACTGCCCGTTCGCATCGCTGTAGAAGGTGGCGCGCAGGTTGAAGGCCGGTGAGGTATCGTAGACCGCGGCATCGTTCGCCTGCCAGACCTCGATCATCGTGTTCTCCACCGGGGTGGTGCAATCACTGCTGAGGACGGTTCCGGAGATGAACAGCCGGTCGCCGGGTTCGCCGGGTTGTGCGACCAATGTGGTGACCGGTGAGCCAGGTAAGTAATACGGACCCAGGATATCGTCCGAAGTGGGATCGCATCCGCCCGCCGGGGCCGCTTCCGGTTTTGCGAAGAGCTGCCGGGGCAGTACGAACGAACCGAACGTGAACAGCGAACCCGCCTTGATGAATTGGCGTCGATCCAGGGCGCGGATGCGCTCGTTGAGGGACTTCTTTGTCATGGCGGTTTTTTTCAATGAAGGATGAAACGTTGCGTGGTGGCCGCGTCGCCGTTTTGCGCGCAGATGATGTACAGCCCTGGAGCCTGCCCCGTCAGATCGAAGGTCGTCATGGACGAGTTCACTTTGCGTTGTGCGATGCTCGATCCATGGACATCGAAGAGTTCGATGGTGTCAAGCCCTTGCGCGGTGGTGCTGCTGAGATGGAGCAGGTTGCCGACCAGAACACATTGTAGTGTGTTCGGCGCGGGCTCCTCGATCGCGTTCTCACCCTCCGCGCATGGGGCGTAGTAGCTGAACGGGAGGTGGCCGCTGGTACTACCGTTGATCAGGACAGTGGGGTTGGGGTACACCTGTGGGTCGCGGAAGAGTTGGCAGTAGAACTCGCCGAAGGGCGACAAGACCGCAGGCTCTATATGAAGCTCGTAGTCACCCGGAGGTAGGCATAGCGTATCGATCCGCTGCCAGGGACCAAGAGTATCGAGCTCGATGGACCCGGATGCCGCCGTGTTGCCGTCGCTGTCCACTACGGACCAATCGATGGTCGCGATCACTGCCGTGTCTGTTTGGTGAACACCCAGATAGAGTTGCGTGCAAGGAAGTGGCGGGCAAAGTTCGATCGCGCTCAGAGGGAGGATGCAGCTCTCCGGCCCCCCGAGTGTCTGATAATGCAGTATCGCTTCGCCGGTGAACGGCGTCTCTGGAAGTGTCATTCCTTGAAAGAGCGGCAGCGTGTGTGTATTTGTGCCCGGTGGCAGGACGAACCAATTGAGCTGTCCGCCGGCGATCGTATCCAGATCGTTGTCAACAAGCTCCATCGAGGGTCCGCTGAACCAAAGCGTATCGTTGTTCGTGAGCACCACTTCGACAGCGGTGCTGTCGAAAGCGGCGTACCACATGTGCTCCACCACAAGATCGCCGCAGGACGCCTGGGCACATAGCCCGGTCGGTGTCGCTAGCGCTAGGCCGCTGACCAATGCGGCATGCCGGGATATAGGGGCTGCGAAGTTCATGGGGCAAAGCTGAACACGACGTGAGCTTCCTACAATGGACGAACCCCGCCGACCCTTGCACTTTTCCGGGCAAGCCCAGCTATGGCGACCCCCGTTGGTCTTTGCGTTAGAATACATTTGAAGGAACAACGAAAGGTCATGGAACACAAGCTACTCATCCACCCCGCGGTCCTCGCGGCCGCGATCACTTTGCTTCCTCTCGGGCTCCGCGCCTTTGATGCGACCGGTTCGCTGGTCTCACAAGGCCTCACCCGCGACTTCATCTACCACGCACCGGGCGTTGCCGTTGCTGAGGACCTGCCGTTGGTTTTCGTGTTCCACGGGCTGGGCAGCACGGCGGCTGAAGTGCAGTACCAGTCCGGCTTCGATGCGGTGGCCGACGCGAACAACTTCGTTGTGGTATATCCGAGTTCGACCCTGATCGGCGGCGATGTGCAATGGAACGTGTACGCGGATGATGTGCCCGGTCACGCAGGAATTGGCGAACCCACCGCCACCGACGACGTGGTCTTCGTGGATGACCTGATCGATTGGTTCTGCATGAACCATCAGATCGATGCCTCGCGCATCTA
>JAGNSU010000140.1 GCA_017987895.1 Flavobacteriales bacterium
CCCGGCACCTTCCGCACCGACCGCGGCAATGGCATGGAACGGATCGATGCCGCCTTGATCGCCATCCATGGCACACCGGGCGAGGACGGAAAACTCCAAGGGTATTTGGATCTCCAAGGGGTGCCTTACCAAACGGGCGGTGTGCTGAACATGGCGCTCACCTTCAGTAAATCATCCACCACGGGCCTGCTCCGCCAACTCGGTTTCACGGTGGCACCGGGTGTGGTGATCGCACAAGGGGATACGGTCATACCCGAACACATTTTGAAGACCGTGGGCCTGCCCTGCTTCGTGAAACCGGATGAGAGCGGCAGCAGCCTCGGTATCAGCAAAGTGAAGTCCGCGGAAGCCTTGTTACCCGCGATCGAAGCGGCCTTCAAAGAGAGCCATCGTGTGCTGGTGGAAGGTGCGGTGAGCGGACGCGAACTCACTTGCGGTGTGCTCGGCATGGACGGCGAAGTGAAAGCCCTGCCTGTCTGCGAGATCCGTACTTCGCACGAATTCTTCGACTACCAGGCCAAGTACCACGCGAAGGACACCGAAGAACTGGTGCCCGCGCCCCTGCCGGACGAGGTGACGCGGATGGTGCAGGAGCGTTCCGCCGCGATCTTCCGCGCACTGGATTGCCGGGGTATGGCGCGTGTGGATCATTTCTGGAGCGGCACCGGCACCAGCGAACAGGACCTGGTGACCATCGAAGTGAACACGACACCCGGGTTCAGCGGAGCGAGCATCTATCCAAAAATGCTCGAAGTGTCGGGGATCGGCGTTCCCGCCGTGGTGAACGGACTGATCGCGGAATGCCTTCAGCGCGGCCGCTGAACCTCGCGCAGGTACGCCAGCAACTTTTCCATGGCACGCGCACGATGGCTGATGCGGTTCTTGGCTTCGGCATCCATTTGCGCGAAGGTGAGCGACGACCCTTCCGGCAGAAAGATCGGATCATAGCCAAAGCCCCCAGTGCCCAATGGCCCATGCGTGATGGTGCCTTCCACGGTCCCCTCGAAGCAGTGTTCCTTATCGCCGTCCACAAAGGCGAGCACCGTGCGGAAACGGGCGGTGCGCAGCGGGGCACCTACCAGGGCATCGAGGAGCTTGCGCATGTTGGCCGCAGCATCCTTCGCTTCCCCGGCATAGCGCGCTGAACGCACACCGGGAGCACCGTGCAACGCGTCCACCTCCAGCCCCGTATCGTCCGCCACACAGGGCCGGCCACATTGTGCGAACGCATGGCGTGCTTTCTGGAGCGCGTTCCCTTGGAGCGTGTCGGAGGTCTCCGGAAGGTCGGTGGAGAGGCCCAATTCTGCTAGTCCGACCACACGGTGATCATCCGGAAGCAGCGCGCGGAGCTCAGCCACCTTGCCCGGGTTCCCTGTGCATAGCACCAGTTCGATCATCGGCTCCGAAGGTCGTGCTTCGCAAGGCTGTGGTGCTCGGATCGAGGACGGTACTTTTGCCGCGCAACGGCCACGGGCCGGCGTCGTCTATCAGGCATGAGGAAGGCATTGGCCCGCAGGTGGAAGGAGGAGTTCGCACAAGTGTCCCAACGCGGCTCCTTCGCCAACAGCGCGGCGCACGTGTTCAGCGGCTCTTCGTTGGTGATCCTGAGCCAACTGGTGCTCACCCCGATCATCGCGCGCATCTATGGCCCCGAGGCTTATGGGGTCTATGGCCTGTTCCTCGCGCTCTCGCTCAACCTCGCCCAACTCTCCGATCCCGGCTTGTTCACCGCCTATGTGCTGCCCCGCGACCACGACCGGTTCCTGGACCTGGTGCGGCTGGACCTGATCTGTTTCGCTGCGGTGCTGCTCTTGATGCTCCCCTTCTGTCTCGCGCATGAAGTGATCTACACCTGGGTGCCCGCGTGGAGCATCCTCGGAGGCTGGGCCCTGCTCTTGCCTCTGGGAGTGGCGGTGCAGTTCCTGCCCAACCTGTTCACCAACTGGCTTATCCGCGAAAAGAACTTCCGGGCATCGCCCTACCTCGGCGGTGGCACCAACCTGGTCCTGCGCGTCTTCAATCTAGTGTATGGCCTCTTCAGCAAGGGCGCGGTGCATGGCCTGATAGTGGGCGAAGTGGCCGTGCGCGGGGTAGGATTGCTGGCGTATTGGAAGGCGATCGGTCACGGGGCGCTGGTGCGCGTGCTCACCTTCCCGCCGTGGGCGAGGCTCCGGGAGACGTTGCATGAGTACCGCATGCATCCGCTCGTGCTCTTCCCGGAACGGTACGTGGCGTTGCTGGGACAACAGATCCCGATCTTCATGCTGGTCTTCGACCCAGTGGCCTTGGGGCAATTCGCCTTCGCTGGCGGTCTGCTGCTGATGCCCTTGCGCCTCTTCGGTTACAGCCTCGGCGTGGTGTTCCAGCAGCGCATCGCGGAGAGCCAGCACGACAAGCCGCACGACCTGCCCCGGATCACCATCGGCGTGTTCGACCGGTTGATGATGATCGGGGTGGTCCCGTTCGCGGCCATCACCTTCTTCAGCGATGTGATCTTCCAATGGGTGCTGGGCGATGCCTGGGTAGTGTCCGGGATCTACACGGCCTACATGGGCCACTTCTTCCTGTTCCGCCTGGTGAGCGAACCCCTCACCTCGGTGATGCTGGTGAAGAAGCGGCAGCACTATCTGCTCATCTTCCAACTGGTCATGCTCGCGGGTCGTGCCATCGCGGCCTTCGGCGCCGAGCGCATGTTCGGGACGGCGGATGCCATCGTGCTCGCGTTCACCGTGGTGAGCACCGCGGCCTATCTGTTCTACATGGCGATGCTGCTGCGGAACGCCGGCGTGCCTTGGATGCGTCCGGTGCTCCGCATGCTCGCCATCCTGTCGGCGCTGGATGTGCTGTTCGCATTGATGCGCTTCTGGACCACGGGTACCTGGTTCCCCGGGATGTGATGATGGCTCCCTATCCTTGCCGTCGCATGAACGAGACCGTCCCCGCTCGATGAACGTGCTGCTGATCGCGTACGAGTTCCCGCCACTCAACTCGGGCGGTTCGCACCGGCCATACAGGATCGCGAGCCATCTGCTGCGCTCGGGTATCCGGCCGATCGTGGTGACACCGGAGGCCTCGGGGCACGGCGAAGGCAACATCGATCCATCGCTGGGCGGCGACAGCGACGAACGCATGACGGTGGTGCGCACACCGCTCGATCCCAAAGGCCCCACGTACGATCTGCACGCCACGTACTACTTGCACATCGTGGACCCCGCCGCGCGGCGCTGGATGCACCACCTGCGGCCGACGATCGAACGGATCCATCGCGAGCACCGCTTGGACGCCATCCTGCTCACCGTACCACCCTTCAGTTTGGCAAGGCCCTGCGCGCGTGTCGCCAAAGACCTCGGACTTCCCTTCATCCTGGACCTGCGCGACGGTTGGAGCCACTGGATCGTGACGCCCTACGCCTCCTACCTGCACTATCGCCTCACTCTGCGCGAAGAACGCCTGGCGCTGGAAAGCGCGGACGCGATCGTCGCGACCAGTGATCAAACGATCACCGATCTCAAGTCCCTCCATCCGCATATCGCGGCCGATCGCTTCCATCTGATCACGAATTCGTACGCTGGCGATGTGCCCGAAATACCGGAGCGGATCACGATCCGGACCCCGACCGTCGCCCAACCCTTGCGCATCGGGTATGTGGGCAGCTTCTACTACACGCCCTATCAGCGCGCGTTGATGTTCTCGCCGTGGTACCGGAAGAAGCCGCATCAGTTCCTGCAATATGCTCCGCGTAAGGAGGACTGGCGCTATCGTTCGCCACACTTCTTCTTCAAGGCGCTGGCGGCGCTGCGCACGAAGCGCCCGGAGATCGCCGGTCTTGTGCGCATCGAACTGGCCGGGCATGTGCCCGAGTGGTTGCGTGCCATGGTACAGGAGCACGGCCTAACGGATCTCGTTGTGTTCCACGGCCGCCTTGGCCACCGCGAAGCGCTCGCGTTGCAGGCACGATGCGACGCGTTGTTGATCACGTCGAGCAAAGTGATCGGTGGTCAGGACTACAGCATCGCCGGCAAGACCTTCGAGTACTTCCAGACGTTGCGGCCGATCCTCGCCTTCGTGAGCGAAGGAGCGCAAAAGCGCATCCTCCAGCGGTCCGGCCTCAGTTTGCTTTGTCCGCCGGACGATCTCTCCGCATCGGTCCTGGTCATTGAACGGATGCTCGAAGGTGGCATCGAACTGCGACCGGACGCGGACTTCATCCGCAGCATGCACAGCAGTGTGATGGCCGAACGCTTCGCTACGGTCATCCGCGCCGTGAGCGGCCGCCGCACGAAGGTCATCGTCTAGTCCGCGGACGCACGGGCCGCTACTTTTGGACGCACGCAATGGAACCGCTCGTCTCGATCATCATGCCCGCTTACAATGCGGAGCGTTACATCGAAGAGGCGATCGCGTCCGTCATCGCTCAGAGCCATACGAACTGGCAACTCCTGGTGGTGAACGATGGTAGCCGGGATCGCACCGCGGAGATCCTGCGGCGCTACCACGACCCACGGATCGAGGTCTTTCACCAAGCCAACGGGGGGATCGGGAACGCCCGCAACAAAGGGCTCGCTCATGCACGGGGCGAATTCATCTGCTTCCTGGATTCGGACGACGTGCTGCCCGCCAATAGCATCGGTTCACGCATCGCGATCTTCCTACGCTACCCGGATACGGACATGGTGGACGGACGGGTGGTCCAAATGGACAAGGATCTGCGCGTGCGGCTCCAGGAGTACATGCCCACCTTCACCGGCAAGCCCTTCGCCGAACTTGTACGGCTGACGGGTAGCTGCTTCGCCGGGATCACCTGGATGGTGCGATGGGACCCGAACATGGCCTTGCGTTTCAACGAGAACACCTCACACATGGAGGATATGTTGTTCTGCATTGAATACAGCCCGGGCCGTGTGTACCGCTATACCCTGGATACGGTGCTCATTTACAGACGCACGGGCCATAGTTCCATGAGCGACCTGGATGGCCTTTGGCGTTCGTACCGCTTTGTGTACCGCTGGATCGAAGCGCAGGGGATCGCCTTGCCCGAAGACCTGCGCAGGTACCGCGTGCGTAGCCGGTCGATCATGGTCAAGTCGTACCTGCGCGCGGGCCGACCGCTCAAAGCGTTCCGGACGCTGTTCGATCGGATCGCACTGAAGTGATCAGCTTTTCGAGCAGGTCCACCATCAAGCCGGTGTCGCGCAGTTCCATCGCCGCGCGCACGCAACGCTCCATCAGCTCGTGCTGCGGGGCTGTCGCATAGCGATCCAACTCCCGCCGAAAGTCATCCACATCCAGGTCGGGAAGTCCTTTTACCACGATGCCGATCCCCCGATCACGGGCAATGGCCCAATCATCCGAGATACCCGCTGGTATGATGATGGGCAGCCCGGCCGCCCAATAGTGCGCGGTCTTCACCGGGGAGCGGAACACCTGCGATGGCGTAGGAGGTACGGCGATCACACCCAGGTCGGCAGCGGAGAGGTAGTCGGCCAAGTGCTCCGGTGGTACCGGTTCGAGCAGGGTGATCCGGTGTTCGAGTTGCGCGTATGCGCCATGGCCACGGATCAGCGCGATCTGGTCGGGGAAGGTCACGAGAAGGTGGTGTACCCGGGGATCCGCCGAACAGCTACGGCGAATGAACTCCATGTACTGCTCGGCACTATAGTAGATGCCGCCGAACTTGCCCACGTAGAACAACACCGTGGCGTTCTCGACCCCCAGTCGCGCGCGCAGGGTTCGTCTCTTAACCTCATCACGCTGGCTTTTGCGCACATCGATGGTCACGCCCTGCAGGTGGATGGTGCAGTGGTGCGGATGGGACCGCACATGGTCGATCACTGCGCTGGCCGGTGCGATCAAGTCATCGGCCACGGCCATGGTACGTCGCTCGAAGAAACGGATCACACGGTACTTGAGCGAGCGGGGTCCCCATACGCCCATCTCCTTCATGAACAAGCTGTGCGGCTCGAAGTTCATGGCGATGAAGCGATGGAACCAGAGCATCCGAAGGATGCTGCCGTACGCACCCGTCATGCTCAGAAAACCCAGCACCACGCGGTGCCTGTAACCCCGGGCGAACGACCAGGCCCGCCAGGCCAGCAGGAAGAGGTTGCGGAATTTCTGGAAGAACTGCGCACCGGACAGGTCGTACCAGAGCGGGCTCCACAGGATACCAGCGCGATCCAGCTCCGCGCGACGTTCGGCGGAGAGCTTTCGGCGGTGCGGTTCCTCGGTGATCAAGAGCACGTCCGCTCCGATGTCGCGTTGCTGCAAACGGAGCGTGTAGTCCAGGATCAGCGTGGCCACCAAGGGATCTTCGATACCATGGCAACAGAGCACCACGATGGCGATCCGGTCCTTCCGATCCCTGGCCCCCCCGAACGTGGTATTGGTCGTCATATACCTACAGACGTGCTCAGGCCGCCATGTATGCCTTCCGTTTGGCCTCCGCAGCGGCTTTTCTCAGCGCTCTGGGCCGGTCCGGGTCACCGTACATGTAATCTTCGAAACGGAAACGTTTGCCACGGCCGATGATGGCGCGCCGGACCTTCAACAGGTACAGCATGATGAACATGGAGGACACGAAGAACGGGATCAACGGGATCTTGAACCGCACCAAGGCACCGAAGTTGGGGGTGGTGATGCCCGTGATGAAACCGTAGGTGAGCACGAACACCACGCACATCAGCACCAGGGGGTTCTTGATCACCAGGGAGGGGAAAAGGGCCACGCGGCTCTTCCAAAGGACGGTAAGGAACAAGAGCAGAAGGAACGTGTTCTCCAGTCCGGCCAGGTACATCATCGCGTTGTTGCACTCAGTGAGATCCGGCCGGAACAACGCCGCCCAAGTCGCGACGGGGAATTTGGAGAGCACGTTCAACCAGGTACCATCCAATTCGCCCACGTCGAAATAGTTGTTCCCATACTGTTCGCTCCGCTTCATATCCGACTGGGTCACTTGGATGGTATCGAGCGCTTTGTCCAGCGAGAACTTGTCCAGGCTCTCCCCGAGCTGGGTGAGGATCACGAAGCTGACCATCACCATGAACACGAAGCCTATGGGCACTACCAGGTATTTGATCAGTGAGTTGCGGATGCGCTGCAACCGGCCATACGACAGCCAGAGCAAGCAGACCGGAAAGATGGCCATGAACACATACGGTTTGATGGCGATCATGAGGACCAGTCCTATGATCACATGCCAAATGGAGCGTACCACCCTTTCGCGGTGAAAGAAGAGATCATCCACTCCATGGAAGAACCAGCATAGGCCCGCGAACGTGAACGTGTCCTTCAGGATCGCCGATCCCCAGAAGATGGAGGACGGCATGAAGAGCACGGCGATGGCCAACTCACGCCGGAGCCGTGGGAAATATCGAACGAAGGTCTGGTAGCACCGCCATACCGCGATGTAGGAAGCGCTCGACACCACCGTGGTAGTGAGCAGATAACTGTTCATTGTGAGCACTGTGAGCGGGCTGATCAAACGGGTGACCATGTAGGCCCGGGGATCGTTGTACACATAGAAGTACGGCTCCCCGGTCTCCAAGGTGAACTTCAACTTGTTCGCCAGGGAGGCTTCCCCGAACACCACGGTGAAATACTCCGATGGCGATTGCTTGAACAGGTTACCCAACGCCACGGCGGAATAGAAGTAGCTGATCGTATCCCCGCCCTGGTAGTAGTAGAAGTAGATGAGGCTGAAAAAGAGGCCCCCGGAAACCTTGGCGAGAAGGCCCCACAGGAAGTACTTGTATTCCGGCTCGGTCTTGATCCGCAGGTTCTTCTGCCGCGCGAAATAGATGTACATCAGCACGAAGAGCACGAACATCATCAGGTACTCCCAGAAATGGATGGTGACGTACCCGTAGTACTCCGTGAAGATCATCGCTGGCACCAAAGATCGCCTTTGGATCCACGC
>JAGNSU010000141.1 GCA_017987895.1 Flavobacteriales bacterium
ATGAGCACAAGGACCAAGAGGAAGATAGAGAAGCCGATGAGGCCGCGGGTGGTCATAGGGTCGGAGAGGGGCTGAGGGGATGTTCGAGGGTCGTGTCAAAGGTGGAGCTTGACCTCGCTGTTAAGGAGGTGATCCCATGAACGGCTGTGGCTGGTGAACGACGGCCAGTTTTCAGCCCACTGCTATGGCTTGCGGTACACTTCGCTCCAGGCATCTCCTGAACTGAACCGGGCCATACGGACCATGTCAAGTTTCTCACGTTGGGCCTGCAGTTCTGAATGAGTGGCGTGTGTGAACAATGCGTATGAACTGCGTTCGTCGAGTGTCTGGGACACGTACTTGAAGGCAGGTGCGCCCTTTAGATAGCCCGCTTCCGGGTCGGTCATGTAAATACCCTCGAGGAAAGAGGCATAGATCGCCTCATCTTGAAGGCCCAACGCTTTGCAATGATCAATGGCCTGTTGCTCCACCTGGATGTCGTCGCGATAGCTAAGCCGGTTGTCGCCGACCTTCTCGCTTGTCCGTAACTGCATCCCGGTAAGAACAATGGTCAGTCCAGCCGTCGCCGCAAAAGCACACGGATGGTAGTTCCGAAGCGCGCTATGCACAAAAGCAAGCGTGCATAGGGCGATGAGCGGGATCAAGCAGACCAAATAGCGTTCAGTGAAAAAGTTGATCGCCGAGAAGACAACCATACCCCCGAAGATCAGCGTGCCGATACCGAGGAAAGCACCCCGCTTCGGTTCTACTTGGGCGTATGGCCGTTGCATCAGTACATGCACCAGTGCCACACATGCAGGGATCGCGACCAATGCCCAGAGCGGAGGTAATGGCCATCGGTTGAAGAGCACCTTGACAGCCGCCACATACGCCAGCACCGTCAGCGCCGCCCGGCCCATGCGGATGCCGCCCCACGCCAGTGGGGCGATCAAGCCGAAGAGGTAAGTGCCCCAAACTCTTCCTTGATCTTCCATCACATCCGAATAGATGTATTTCACCGTGTACAGGAACTGTGTCAGGTCCCAGTTCATCAGCCCGAGATGCTCAGGATAGAAGAACCAGCCGTAGGTGAAGCGTTGGTATAGGTAGAAAGTTGAGCCGGTGAATAGGGGCAAGGGAGCGAGGTAGTACCAGGACTTCGCGCGAGCGGGCGACTTGGGCCGCAGCAGTTGCCAGATTATGATCGCCAGCACGATAATGGCTCCGGTCTCCTTCACCCAAAGCGTGCACGTACCGAGGACCACATAGGCCAGCGACCGTCCCTGCACGTAACAATGGATGGTGCCCAAGGCGAAAAGAGCGAGCATCACTTCAGGCAACAACAGCCCACTTTGCGCCAGGAATGTCTCGTTCATCAGCACGAGCGCTGTCGCCGCCAGGCCCACTTGCTCCGACCCGAGATGGCGTCCAACCCAATAGATCAGAACCAGCAGAACGGTGGCGACGAACAAAGCGAAGCCATGAAGGCTTACTGGCGATGTGCCGAAGAACATGCTCCAGCAACTTGCCAAAAAATGGAAGAGCAAGGGATGGCCGCGCGAAAGATCCGTTCCGATACTTCCCGGCAACAGGCTCGGCCCATGGTCGTGCATGGCCCGAACCGCAGGAGCGTACACCCAGCATTCATCCCAATAGAAGGGAAGTGGCAGGTAGGCCCACTTGATAGCAACGAAGGCGATCAGCAGGACGGCGAGCCCGACGCGCTCCCAGCGTCTTCGTAGCATGGATGAAAGGGAAGGGGAGAGCACGACGATCGGGGTGGGGCGAATCTCGGAAGAAGCGATCATGTCGGGATCCGTCACGCCGAAGGCTCCATGGTGGTGCGAGCACCCCTAGCTTTGGCGTGACCGATGCAGTGCATGAGACTGAGGTATGGCTGGCTCTTAGTGGTGCTGTTCGCTGCGAGCAGTGAAGGTCAAGTCACCTGGCGACGAACGTATGGTGGCACTGGCAGCGATGTCGCGCGGAGCGTGGAGCAGACTGCGGATGGTGGCTATTTGGTCGCAGGCTCCACCGGCAGCTTTGGCAATGGTGCAGGCGATATGTACGTGGTGCGCACGGACGCCCTTGGTGAGCCCTTGTGGACGCATGTCTATGGTGGAATAGGGGTGGAGCAGGGAGTGGCTTGTCGTGAACTTGCCGATGGATACGTCCTTGCCGGTTCCACTTCGCTGGGTGTACATGGCGGCTATGACATGGTGCTGGTGCGGACCGATGTGAACGGCGAACCGCTCTGGACTAAGAATTACGGAACGGCGGAATGGGACCTGTGCTATGCGCTGGACGTATTGCCTGATGGCTTCATTCTTGGCGGACTGAGCTACGGGGCAGGTCAACCCTCCGGCTCCGCCTATGCGGTCCGCACCGATCTGAACGGCGATACCATCTGGACCCAAGCCTTCGGAGGACCGCTTGGGACCGAGTGCGCTGGTATTCGGGCCACTAGCGATGGTGGCTTCATTGTGGTGGGTTCCATGGCGACGGCGAACGGCCTGACCGATGGCTTCTTCACCAAATTGGACAGCGACGGTTATGAGGCGTGGACCACGCCGATCGGCGGCGACAGCGCTGACTACCTCGTCGATGTGCATGAAGCGCCCAATGGTGAATTCGTAGGGAGTGGTGGGACGCACAGCCATAGTGACTTCATGCAGATCCTGCTCGCTAATGTGCTACCTGCTGGCCAGTGGAATTGGGAACGGTATTTCGGAAGCGGGGCGGATGCCGGGGCCACCGCCATTTGCGCAGACCACGATGGTGGCTTCGTGATCACCGGTTACAACACGCTGAACCTGGGCGCGCGGGATATCATCCTCACGACCACCTATCCCAATGGCGATTTCCAGTTCGGCAACAACTACGGCGATGGGGAACCTGCCGATGGATACGCGATCAATACCACGAGCGATGGTGGCTACGTGGTGGCAGGTTGGGCGGAGAACTATGGCCCTGGCTTGCGCGCGATGTATGTGGTGAAGACCGACACCGCCGGGCAAACCGCTTCACTCGATGTGGACGTCTTCTCCGACCCGCTCCCGGTCCTATCGCAGGAGGAACTGCAGAAAATCGTGCTATATCCTGACCCGGTCGCGTCCCTTTCACCGGTCACCGTTCATGGGCTGCCACCAGGCCATACATGGGAGGTCCGCATGAGCGACATGAACGGACGCGCGGTCTTCAGCACCTCAATGCGCAGCGATAATTCGCTGTTCGTACTACCGGCGATGGCGACAGGGCTTTATTCCGTCCTGCTCAGGGCCGCCGGCATCGAGCATCGACTGCGCCTCTGCGTTGCGGCCCAACCCTGACCGCTTGGAAGGCACCCCCCGATCGGCCACCTTCGCCATCCCTTTCCTTTTCCCATGAAGTACCTGCTGCGATCCTTCGCGCTCCTGTTCCTGCTGGCTCCTTGCTTCGCCGAAGGCTTCGCGAAGGCGCAGTCGGCCCTGACCCAGGCCCAGAGGACCTATACGTACGAGAGTGTTCCCGGCGATCCGCTGGAGGCACGCATCTACACGCTGGAGAATGGCCTCCAGGTCTACCTCTCACGCAATATTGACGCACCTCGCGTGCAGACGAACATCGCCACCCGTGCGGGCAGCAAGAACGACCCCGCCGACGCCACGGGCCTGGCCCACTACTTGGAGCACATGCTCTTCAAAGGCACCAGCCACATCGGCACGGCCGATTGGACGAAGGAGAGCGCGGTGTTGCAGCAGATCAGCGATGCCTATGAGCAGCGCCGCAAGACGAACGATGAGGCCGAGCGCGACCGTATCTACCACCGCATCGACAGCCTGAGCACCGTGGCGGCCAGTTTCTGCGTACCTAACGAATACGCGGCCATGACGAAGAGCATCGGCGCGCGCGGTACGAACGCCTATACCAGCACGGAGCGCACCGTTTACATCAACGACATCCCCAGCGACGAACTGGAAAAATGGATGCGCATCGAGAGCGAGCGCTTCCAGGAATGCGTGCTGCGCCTCTTCCATACCGAGCTCGAAACGGTGTACGAGGAGTTCAACCGCGGCCAGGACAACGACGGGCGGACGGCCTATGCGAAGAAGAACGCGCTGCTCTACCCGAACCATCCGTACGGCACGCAGACCACCATTGGCACGGGCGAACACCTGAAGAACCCCAGCATGGTGAAGATCCAGGAGTACTTCAAGGCCTGGTACGTACCCAACAACATGGCAGTGATCCTTGCCGGGGACATCGACTACGACAAGACCATCGCCCTGGTGGACCGCTACTTCGGCGGTTGGAAGCGCAAGGATGTTCCGTCGTTCACGTTCAAACCGGATCCACCCCTGGCATCACCCGTTGTTGGGGAAGTGTTCGGTCCGGCGGCTGAATGGGTAGACATCGCCTGGCGCTTCGATGGCAAGGGAGATGGCCTGATGCTCCAATTGATCGATGGCATCCTGAACAACGGCAAGGCGGGCATCCTCGACCTCAACTTGATCCAGGCCCAGAAGGTGCTCGCCGCGAACAGCGGCGCCAGCGTCCAAACGGACTACTCGGAGTTCGGGATGCATGGCGAACCCAAGGAAGGACAGACGCTGGACCAGGTGCGCGACCTGCTGCTCGCCCAGCTCGAGGCCCTGAAGCGCGGCGAGTTCGACGACTGGCTGATCGAAGCCGTGGTGGATAACAAGCGCCAGGAGCAGATCCGCTTCTGGAACGAGAACAACGGTCTGCGCACCGCCGCCATGACGGACGCCTTCATTCTGCGGAAGCCATGGAAGGATGTGGTGGGCCAATACGACCGCATGGCCGCCATCACCAAGCAACAGGTGATCGATTTCGCGACGAAGAATTTCGGCCCGAACTACGTATGCGTCTATAAGCGCACCGGGGAGAACAAGGAGGCCTACAAGGTGACCAAGCCGAGCATCACGGCCATCGACATCAAACGCGATGGCAAGAGCGCCTGGCGCGTCGAGTGGGAAAAGATGCCCAGCGCCGTGATGACCCCGGAGTTCGTGGACTACAGCAAGGCCATCGACCAACAGACCCTGCAAAACGGCATTCCATTGGCCTGCGTCAAAAACCCCACGAACGACCTCTTCAGCCTGCGCTACATCCTGGATATGGGCACCAACCACGACCGGGCGTTGAAGGTCGCCGTGGAATATCTCCCGTACCTCGGAACGAGCAAGCTCAGCCCGGTCGACCTGAAGAAGGAACTCTTCAAGTTCGGCTTGTCCTTGGAGGTCTTCGCGAGCGAGGATCGGGCCTACGTTACCCTGAGCGGCTTGGAGAAGAACCTGGAAAGGGGAGTGGACCTGCTGGAGCAAGTCCTGGCCGATGCCCAGAAGAACGATGAGGCATTGAAGGGCTTGGTGGCCGATATCCGCAAGAACCGCCAGGACCAGTTGAAGAACAAGAACGCGCTCCTGGGTGGTGCGCTTTTCAGCCAGGCGCGGTACGGTGCGCTATCGCCGTTCAATGATGTGATTTCCAACGACGAGCTCGCCGCCCTGGACGGGACCGCCCTCGTCCAGCGTATCCACGACCTCACGTCCTATCCGCACAAGGTGTTCTACTACGGACGTAAGGCGCCCAGTGAGGTCGCGGCCCTGCTGAACGAGAAGCACAAGACACCGGCTGCTCCGAAAGCGATCCCCGCGCCCAAGGTCTATCCCGAACTACCCACCACGGCCAACAAGGTGCTCTTCGCCGAGTACGACATGGTACAGACCGAGATGATCCTGGCCAGCAAGGCCGGGCCGTTCGACGTGGAGAAACTCCCTTACGCATCGCTCTTCAATGAGTATTTCGGCAGCGGCCTCAACAGCATCGTGTTCCAGGAGATCCGCGAGGAAAAAGCCCTGGCCTATGGGGCCAATGCCAGCTACACCAGCCCTGCGAAAAAGGAGGATGCGCACTATGTCCGGGCCTTTATCGGTACCCAGGCCGATAAGCTCAACGATGCCGTGGCGGCCATGCTGGTGCTGATGAACGACATGCCCATAGCACAGGCCCAGTTCGAGGGCGCCAAAACCAGCGCGTTGAAAGTGATAGCCAGCACGCGCATCACCAAGGAGAACATCTACTGGACCTGGGACGCCGCCCAACGCCGTGGCTTGGACTACGACGTGCGCAAGACCAGCTATGAGCGCATCCCCTCGATCACCATCGAGAACATGAAAGCCTTCTTCGACAAGGAGATCAAAGGCCGGCCGTACACCTTTTGCGTGATCGGCAAGGAGGCCGGTATGGATCTGAAGGTTCTGGAAGAACTGGGCCCTTTGAAGAAATTGTCCAAGAAGGACCTGTTCGGATATGAAGAGGAAAACCCGTAGCGTCGACCCTCGACCGCACGATCCTATTGCACCGATGGACACGTGCGTTTTCACCCTCGATGTGGAGGACTGGTTCCACATCCTGGACCTGCCTTCCACCCCGCCATTGGAGCAATGGGGTCCACTGCAGAGCAATGTGGAAAGGAACACGCGCCGCATGCTGGCGATCTTCCGTCAGCACGAAGTGAAGTGTACCCTGTTCTTCCTCGCCTGGGTGGCCGAACGCTGGCCGCAACTGGTGCGCGAGGCCGTGGCCGATGGGCATGAGATCGCAAGCCACGGCTATGCGCACGAGTTGGTCTACACGATCACTGAGCAGCGCTTCTTCGACGACATCCGCAAGGCGAAGGACATCATCGAACGTGCTGGTGGGGTGGAGGTGAAAGGCTACAGGTGCCCTGGCTTCAGTGTGACGGTGGAGACCCCTTGGTTCTTCGATCGCGTGCGGGAGGCTGGGTATGTCTATGACAGCAGTGTGTTCCCTGGAAGTAGGGGTCACGGCGGTCTGCCATCCGCGAGGCCCGTTCCGCACGTCATTGCTACGCGGCATGGGGATCTTGTGGAATTCCCGATCTCCCTGGCGGACACGCTGGGAAGGCCGATGTACTTCTTCGGTGGGGGCTACCTCCGCTTCTTCCCATATTGGCTCGTGCGGCGGAAGGTGAAGGAGGTATTGGCCGAACAACGCCCGGTGGTGTTCTACCTGCATCCCAGGGAGATCGACCCGGACCAACCCCGGCTGCCGATGAGCGCCAAGCGCAACTTCATGACCTACGTGGGCCTCGCCACCACCGAACCGAAGATGCACCGCCTATTCAACGACTTCCGCTTCACCACCTTCGCGGAGCTGTTGCCGACGGTCAAGTAGAACGTGATCCTCTTTCTTTCTTCTTCAACCCTCCACCTTTTTCCTTTCCCCTTCTCTTTCGGTTCCCTGTGCCGTGAAAAAGATCCTCTTCCTCTACACCGAACTGGCGCCCTATTTCCTGGCCTGCATCGAGCGGTTGGTGAAGGACCACGATGTGGAGGTGCATATCGTCCGCTGGCCGGTGAACAAAGAGGCCCCCTTCGCGCTGAACTTCCCGGACCGGGTGCATGTGTATGATCGGAACGCGTACGATGAGCTTCCGCTCTTCCGGTTGGTGCATTCCATCAACCCGGACATCGTGTTCGCGAGCGGATGGATCGATAAGGGTTATCTGAAGGTCTGCCGTTCCATGCGGGCTGCCGGAAAGCCCACCGTGATGTGCAGCGATACCGCCTGGCGTGGAGGACTGCGCCAATGGGCCGCTGTTGGAACCTCACGTTTCTGGCTGCGGCGCACCTTCAGCCATGCCTGGGTGACCGGTGAAGCGCAAGCGCTGTACGCGCGGTTCCTGGGCTTTCCTCCGTACGCGATCAAGCGGGGGTTCTACTCCGCCGATGTGGAGCGTTTCGCACCGCTCGCTGATCGTTTCGAACCCGCCAAGCGGGCGAAGTTCCCGCACCGTTTCCTCTGCGTGGCGCGCTACATCCCGACCAAGGGCCATCAGACCATCTGCGACGCTTTCGCGGAAGTGTGCGATGCGGGACAGGCGG
>JAGNSU010000142.1 GCA_017987895.1 Flavobacteriales bacterium
AAGGGTTCCGCCACGGCGCGGATGCGCAGCCGCGTGGGACCGATGAGCGCGAGCTGCGGCACATTGAAGGTGATGGTGCCTGAGGCATAGTTGTTCAGTACCACGAGCCCGATACGCTCCAGGCCGAGGAATTCGCCGTCGTGGTCGTAGTCGATCCAGGCCGCATAGTTGTATTGGAACGCCGCACCGGACTGCACGGTGAGCGTCTGCGTGGTGCCTGCCGCCAGCGGCGTGGATAGCCCGGTAAAGTCGGAGTAACCTGACGGCGTTTGCCAGACCGTACTGTTCAGGTTGTTGATGGCCCCGAGCGATACGCCAAGAACGATGGGTTCCAGGAATTGGCTGCCGTGTACCGGTATACAATAGGGTGACTGTGCAACGAGATGAAAAGGGAGGGCTAAGGTGATCAGCGTGGCGAGCGAGGTTCGATAGCACATGGTGCGAGCCTTGTTGAAGCGGCTGTGCAGGTGACTCCCCGCCATACACGCGTCGTTGCCCTCACGACCGAACGGCCCATCATCAAAAACAACGTTCCGTCGCCATCCTCCTCTCCGTTGGTCCACACCGAAGGCAACGTTCGGGTCGCGAGGCGGATCCACCGACCCACCTATCTTGCCTCGCATGAGCAGCGCGCGCATCAGCAGCCTCGACCTCTTGCGCGGTATCGTCATGGTGATCATGGCGCTGGACCACGCGCGCGACTTCTTCCACTACGGCCTGTTGTTCGGTGCGGACCCTACGGATATGGCCACCACCACGCCAGGGCTTTTCCTTACCCGGTGGATCACCCACTTCTGTGCCCCGGTCTTCGTCTTCCTGGCCGGCACCAGCGCTTTCCTATATGGGCGCACGCGCACCACGGCGCAACTGAGCCGTTTCCTCTGGACCCGCGGTCTTTGGATGGTCTTTGTGGAACTGGTGATCGTGAACTTCGGCTGGCAGTTCGACCCGCTCTTCACCTTCAACTTCCTGGCGGTGTTCTGGGCCATCGGTGTGAGCATGATCGCGCTCGCCGCGCTGGTACACCTGCCGTATCGCGCCGTACTAACGGTGGCCCTCGCGATAGTCTTCTTGCACAACCTGCTTGACCATGTGACCGTGCCCAAGGAAGGCTTCATCGGCATGCTTTTCGACGCCCTGCACCGCGGTGGTGGGCTCGAATACGCGCCGGGCCGGGGGATCGCCTGGGCCTATCCCGTTCTTCCGTGGATCGGCACCATGGCGCTGGGCTATGCCTTCGGAAAACTCTTCGCAGCGGAAGTGCCCAGCGCTCTCCGCAAACGCGCACTGCTCCAACTCGGCTTCAGCGCGATCGCCCTCTTCATCGTGCTGCGCGGCTGGAACATCTACGGGGACCTGCTGCCTTGGGTGGACCAACCCACCATGGACTACGACCTGTTCTCCATCCTCAATACCACCAAGTACCCGCCCTCGCTGCTCTACCTGTGCATGACGCTCGGCCCCGCCCTGCTTTTCCTGGCCTGGGCCGAAGGCCGCGAACTGCGATGGGACGGTCCGTTCATCGTCTTCGGCCGCGTGCCATTCTTCTACTACATGCTGCACATTTACCTGCTGCATGCGCTCGCCACGGTGGCCATGGTGTGGCAAGGCCAGCCGGTGGTCGAGACCATCTTCGCCTACACCCTCGACCCGAAGGATTACGCGGACAACGGCTTTCCGCTTTGGGTAGCCTACCTCGCGTGGATAAGTGTGGTTGTCGCCCTCTACTTCCCGTGCCGTTGGTTCGCACGCTATCGCGCGGAGCACAAGGAGAAGTGGTGGCTCAGCTACCTCTGAGATCGAGCGAGCTATTCCTTGACGATCGGCATCATCGTGCTCCTGCCGTTCACATCGATGATCTCAAGAAGATGCGCACCTGCTGAAAGCCCGTCGATGCGGATCACGCCGCCCATCGGTGCCCCTTCCTGTAGGAGCGCCCCGGTGAGGGATCGGATCCTGTAGTTCCGGACCGCACTGATCCCCATCACTTGGAGCACGTCGTGCGCAGGAACAGGGACCACCCTCGGGCCCGATGCGCCGGTCAGTTCGTCGTTCACCGCCAACGCGTAGGGTGCGCCCACGTAGATGATCAGGTAAGTGCTGGGATCCACCTTGAGCACACTGGGATCGCCGCCTTGAATGTTGGTGCTCACATAGCCGTTCCACACACCGCCGTTCGGCGAGGAGTTGTACCAGATGCCGTTCTGTCCCGCGCCGTAGAACCGCAGCTCGTTAGCGCTTTCCACCATATAGTTGCCGGTCCAATTGTGCATGCCATCCGAGGGGATAATGGGTACTTCGTTGAAGTTGATGCCGTTGGGGCTCACGTAGTGGTAGGCACCATCCTGCGGTGCCCCGGCCGGAGATAGGTAGTGCCAACCCGGGCCGAAATGAATGACCGCGGGATCGATCGCTCTGTTGTCCACGACATCCACTCGCGCACCGGGTTCGAATTGGTAATGGATGCCATCGACGCTTACGGCGGAGTAAGTGTTCACCGTGGAGTCCAAGCCCAGCGGCGGTATGCCATCGCTACTGGAGAAATAGATGCGCAGGCTGTCCCCTCCGAGCGCGGCCAGCGTGGGATCGAAGGGACGCTGGTAGCTCAATGGCAAGCCGTTCACGAGGATGGGTGTCGGCACTGTCCAGCTTAAGCCATTGTCGTAGGAGAATTTCACCGCCACACGGTCCCATGACGGCGACGGGTCCGGCTGGCGGAACCATTGGAAGGTGGCGATCAAGGTGTCCCCCTTCCAGCGTACCACCGAAGGCACTCCGGATGAATCCTGGAACACCGTCGACGGGTCGAAGGTGATGCCATCGCTCGACCAGGCCATCATCAGGGGTCGCTCCCAAGGGAACCCTTGCGCGGAGAGATCGAAAGCCAAGAACGTGACCGGTCCCAGAAGAAGCGCTTTTAGCATGGTAGGATCCACGGCCATTGAAAGCCGGGGACCGGGTCTTCGACCTTTGTCGTGCAAGAAGGTTTCTTTCGCCGGTTCCCCTTCGGTGTTCCACGGGCCTGACTACCTCTTCACCAAGCGCTGCATCCGCGTGGGACCATTCTCACGCATCAACTTAGCCAAAGGATCCAGGAACCTACATCCCGGCCATGAAAACCGAACAGGCCTACGACCAGTGGGCCGACCAATACGACACGAACAAGAACCGCACACGCGACCTGGAAGCGGTGGCCTTGCGTGCGACCATCGCGCACATCGCTGCCGAACGCTGCCTGGAGATCGGCTGTGGAACGGGTAAGAACACCGCGTGGCTCGTGGCGCATTGCGGGCATGTCACCGCCGTGGACTTCAGTACGGAGATGCTCGCGCGTGCGAAAGGCAAGATCACGTCCGACCGCGTGACATTCCTGCAGGCGGACATCTTACGACCGTGGACGTTCGCGCAAGGCCTGTATGACCTGGTGACCTTCAGCTTGGTGCTCGAACACATTCCTGACCTCGATCCTACCCTTCGCGAGGCGGCGAACGTGCTGAAGCCGGGCGGGCATGTCTATCTCGGCGAACTCCATCCGTTCAAACAGTACGGCGGGACCAAGGCACGCTTCACGACCGAGAATGGAACACATGTCGTGCCTTGCTTCGATCATCATGTCTCGGACTTCACGCAAGCCGCCGCGCGAGCAGGGCTAAAGCTTCTGGACTTGCAGGAATACTTCGACGACGATGACCGATCGGTACCACCGCGTTTGTTGGTGCTGGTGCTCGGGCGTTGAGAACTTCGGGTAGCTTCGACGTGCAGCCCCCCTGACATGCGCACACTCCTCCTGATCACGCTACTGTCGATGGTACTGTATCTCCCCGCGCAAGACATCCCGAGCGAGGTGGTCGGAGATGCCGGTTGGGTCCTTTTCGGCCCGGACACCATGATCGTGGTGCGCGCGGCGGACGGCCATGTTTGGCTGCAACAGAACATGGGCGCTGAGAACGTGGCTGCTGAACACAATGATCCCACCGCTTTCGGCGACCTTTACCAATGGGGCCGTTGGCACGACGGCCACGCATCGCGCACAAGCGCCACTGCACCAGCCGCCACCCTTGCTCCGAACAACCCGCTCGGCCTTGGCATGGGAAGCGGCTCGTTCTACATCGGCTCCATCCCGTCGGATTGGTGGGGCACAGGAAGTGGCAGCGACACCTGGGAAGGGAGCGTGGCCATCGCCGTGAACGGGATAGATCCGTGCACCGCGTTGGGAGATGCATGGCAATTACCCACCCAGGCCGACTGGACGAACGTGCTCACCGTGGAGGCGATCACCAATACCCTCACTGCCTTCGCTTCGAATTTGAAACTGACCGCCGCTGGAGCACGGGACGGGCAAAGCGGCATCGTGTTCAATGCTGGGGTCTATGGACAGTATTGGAGCACGACCGCGAGCGGTGTTTATGCCAAGGACCTTACTGTCGGAGATAGTTGGGTGAACCCGGATGACGATGCATTGCGTGGCTATGGCATGAGCGTGCGCTGCCTCAACAAGGCGCTGCATGTGGGGCTCGGAGACACTGGTGCTGGCCAAGGGCTCCGCGTCTTCCCGAACCCGTCGGCAGGCATTTTCACGGTGGACCAGGGGACTGCCCTGATCGAGCGGGTCGAGACGTATGCTTCGGACATGCGCCCCATCAGGGTGTGGAACCCAAAGACGGCTTCCCCCTCGCTCACACTGCCTGACCTGCCCAACGGCCTGTATTGGATCAAGGTGGTTTGTGCAGCGGGCATACAGTGGAGGACCCTTATCATCGAGCGCTGAGACACCCCTACGCGATCCACAGAACTTCTACGCCAACCAACCATCATGGACCCAAAACTCCGCCGCACCCTGACCTACGTTGCGATCGCCGTGATCATGCTCTGTTGCACGGCCTCCGCGGTCCTTGGCCTGCGATCCGGGCATGCTGCACGGGCCGCCTCCACCTTTTTCGCGGGCCTCTCATTCTCCATCCTCTTCTGGACCACCACGCGCCGGAGAACGGAAAAGTGATCTACCTGTTCTCAGGGATCCCGAGCCGTTACTCGCTCAAGATCCATTCTACCAGGTCCTTCTCCTCGACGATCGACCATGCGTGCGGATGCCGCCTTCCATGTTGGATGCCCCGACCCTTCGTCAAGATCAATTCGGTCCGGGAGCTACCAGCGGCCTGGAGTTGCGCGGCGAGCTTTTCGAGGTAGAACGCGTTCATGTCCTCGTACCGATCACCTCGGTTGATCCGCCACCATGCGGTATCCGGTTCGGTGTAAAGCCGGAAGGGCAAGTCCTTTAACGCGGCAATACTGGTCGCGCGAGGTGTCACCGGTGAAGAGATATCGTAGTTCGCGGCGCTGTCCAGCGGGTTCCCGAGGGTGCTGTCCAGCAAGGCGACCACCATGGCGCCCTCCTCCTTTGCGCTCGGGACAGGGCTATTGTGCGCGTGGTCCTGCCAGACGGGGTAGAGTTGTGCAAGGTCCAGTGGTGAGTCCACCACGAAGATCCCTTTCAAGGGTATGTTCCCATGGGGTGCGATGACCAAGCGCTTTGCCAGCAGCACAGCCACATTGCCACCGGAGGAGAAACCGCCGATGAAAACCCTGCCGGTGTGTACAGCATGATCTTGGATCGCCCCTGCGATCATGTCGATCAGCGCGTCTGTCTCCTCAGCGGTCAGGAATAGGTGCCGGTTGAACTCCATCAACATCACCGCCACCCCGTTCGCGATGGCCTCGTCCACGATCTTCGACCCGGACCGTGTATCCGCAGCGTCGCATAGGAAGCACGGAAAGAGAACGAGCAACGCCAAGGGCTGCGCGGGAACCACGAGGGTGTAGTTCTCGGTCCTTGTTCCACGAGGGCCCGTTGTCGCGGTCGTAGGCGGTGCCGCACAAGACGTTACGAGTATCCACGAAAACACTGCGGAGCGGAGGGCGATCACGGTCGTGCCTTGAAGAACGATGGCAGCGATCAGCGTGCGAAGAGCACGAACTCTTCGGTGCGGTACACTTCGGTCGAGAACCACTTGGGGATCTCCGGCATGGTCGGTGGATCGGTGACACGCACCAATAAGTGCGTTACGCCGTACTTGGTCATCAACGCTTCCGTGTCCGTGCGCGGCTCCCGCATGGCGAGCAGGAGCAGGTCGCGATCCCCCTGGCGCTCCCGCTGGTCGAGGTACGGATTGCCCATGGTACGCGTGGTAGCCACCACTTTCCTTGCGCTGGCCAACAAAGGCCAGATGCTCAACTCCCCTTCGCACAGGATCACGTCGTCCCAGGCGAGGAGGTCATGGATCCGCACGCAGGCCTCCCCATCGTTCGTCCGTTCCATGAACGCCAGGTTACGATTGCGCACGCTGAACACGTCGCGGCGCGTGGCGTAGGAAGGGTAGTGCAACGTGCATGCGATCGCCACCAGCCCGAACAACACCACGACGGACGGTAGATGCGCCGAAAGATCGACACCCTTGAGCATCGGCCGCACCCGCTTGAGGAGCCATGCGAAACCCTGCCAAAGCGCGACCCCGGCGAACACGATCATGGCCGCCTTCGCATAGAACAAGAAGTGGAAGGCGGGTAAAATGCCCGGAAGCCGTACCCCGAAATTCATATCCAACACCGCCACGACATAACTGTACACAGTAAGCACCACGGACAGAACGAACCAGGTAAGGAGTATGCGGCGCCACAGCTCCCGCTTTCCGGTGGGATCGTCGTCCATCCTGCGCACCACCAACCATAGTCCCACCAATGCCACCAGATTGAACAGCACGATGTTGTGATACAGGAAGATCTCCTTCTCGCGAAGCGTGAGCGCATAGTAAGTGTAGAGGAAGTAGGATCGATTGACGGTACGCATCCCGTACTCACCTACTACGGTCCATGTCAAAGGCAGACTGAAAATGATGAACGTGGCGCCCGCGGCCAGCGAAGCACGCAAGCGTGGCCAGCCCCAGCCGTCCTTGCGCCGAACGGCCAGGTACATCTCACGCGCAGTGAAGAGGACGATGATCAACACAGAAAGGAGCGCTGGCCCGGCATGGGCGAGAAAGGTGATGCCACCACCAGCCCCCGCCACCACGGATGGGCCGATCCGCGTACTACGGAAGGCGCGATGGATCAGGATCAGCTCGATATAGAAGAACCAATGGCAGAAAGACACGGGAATGAGCCGTGGTGAATAGGTAGGAGTTGCCCATCCCGGCTCATGCCCGATGATGAAGAACAGGAAAACGGCCGTGCATAGCACCGCGCGCACCGGGCCCAGAAAATACCAGACCATGGCAAAGAACGCGATGGGCGTCAGCAGGTTCGTATAGGCACCCATCCGCACGATCACCTCATCGACCGGCCGGCCAGTGAGCCATACCATCAACCCCTCCAACCACCCCACGAGAGGTGTATACCACAACGAACCGCCCAAGTAGGTCGGGTCCTCGCCATAATGCCCTTCCACCAAGGCACGCACGAACGAGGCATCCCGATGGAAATCGACCGAAGCGCCCCAGGTCAACCCTTCCACCGCTTTTAGCCCAGGTATGAAGGCCAGCACCAGCATGAAGAGGAACATCATCACGGACAGCACCGCGATCCGGTACTGGTCCTGCTCGGGGCTGATGGATGCGTTGTGCATAAGGGCCTGGTGGTCGTTGTTCATTCGCGTCCGGCCGCATCATCCTTCACTAGGTCCACCTCCTCATCGTGCTCGTGGTGGTCGATCTCCAAAGGCAAGTCGCTCACCTTCATGCAAAGACGAGGACCGGTGAGCGTGCTCCGGATCCTGAAGCGCCGGTCCCATTTGGGATCGTCGACGCGCACGATCCGCTCCCTCTCGTCCAAACGCCAGTTGCCAGCGAACCGAAGCGACCCATCCGAGGAATACAACATCATCCGGCCA
>JAGNSU010000143.1 GCA_017987895.1 Flavobacteriales bacterium
CGGCCCTTGGGACCGAGGGTCACCTTCACGGCGTTCGCGAGGTGATCGACGCCACGCTTCAAGCGATCGCGGGCGTCAATGTCGAATTGGATGTTCTTGGCTGCCATTTTCTTTGGGGGATGGGTTGGGGCGCGTCATGACGCGCCTGTACTGGGTTCTTAGTTGAGGACCGCGTAGATGTCGCTTTCGCGCATGATCATGTAATCCTTGCCTTCGAGGTTGAGCTCGGTGCCGCTGTACTTGCCGTACAGGATCTCGTCTCCCACCTTCACGGTGAGGGGGGTCACCTTGCCGTCATCGGCCACACGACCGGTACCTACCGCGATGATCTTACCGCGCTGGGGTTTCTCCTTGGCGGTATCGGGAATGAACAAGCCACCCTTGGTGGTCTCTTCGGCAGCTGCTGCTTCAACAAGCACTCGGTCTGCCAGGGGCTTCACTTTAGCCATGGAATGAATGGATGGTTTGGTTAGATGGTCAGTTTGCGCGGCGCGACCGTCAACCTGCGTGCCATCCGCAAATGCGGGCGAGATGCCTGACGATCTTACGTTGAACGGGGGATCGAGGGCGAACCTGACAGCCTAGGTCTGACAGGCTGACGCGGAAGTGCTTTACCCAATGATCGGTCGGTGCGGGACGGATGCCCTTTCGCACACCAGCGCGATGTGAAGGCGGAACGGAATTACTGGGCAGGCACCTCTGCCGGGGGCTCGGCATTGGTCGGCGCTTCTTCCGCCGGTGGCTGGACGTTCTCGGGCGCCACATCACCGGAGGTCACTTGCTCACTAGGCGCGTCCAGTTCATCCATTTGCGAGGAGCCGGTCCCTTGTACTGAAGCGGATACCAGGCAGAGCACCATTAGCGAGGAAGCCAATGTCCAGGTGCTCTTCTCCAGGAAGTCGGCTGTGCGCTGTACGCCGCCGATCTGCGAAGCGCCGGTGAAGCCTGCGGCCAGACCACCACCCTTGGGGTTCTGTGCGAGCACGACCAAGGCCAGCAATGCGGCCACGATGAGGATGAGGATGGAGATGACGACCATGATGGATCCGCTTGATGCCCGTTTTGAACGGGGCCGCAAAGTAAAGCCTTTTCACACCACCCCGGAGCACAGGGTCATCACCTGTCCTGCCGCCCTTCCAGAGCCATTGCCCGAGCTATGAACTCCGCTGACCGTTCCGGGGTCCGTAGCGCGAGTTTCCGGTAGGCTTGGGCCGCTTTGACCAGGTTGCCCTGCTGCTCATAAATGCGCGCCAATGTCTCGGTGACCAGGTCCGCGTGGTCCTCTAGACTGCGTTTGGCGGCCTGTTGTGGTGTGAAGAACTCCACTTTGCGCGCTGGTGCCGGGGTTTGACCCTGTATGAACCGGTCGATCAGCCCCTGCACATCGGCAGGGGAAGCTTCTCCGCGCATGGTCATCCGGCTCGCGCGGTCTTTTTCCTCTGCCGGTGTTCGGATCCAGTCCGCCGCGACATGGACTTGGGCGACCGGAGCGTTGGTCGCCGGTTCGCTGGAGGAGAGGTCCAGCCATTCGCTGAAACGGAAACGGGATGAGGGGTCTAGCTGCGGTGATGGCCTCGCCGGAGCTTCGGTGATCGGATCGCTGGGAGGGACCGCTGCCAAGGGAACTTCGGCTACTGGGGCCGGTGGGATCCGTTCGCGCCAAGTGAGGTCGTAGACCCGGGCATAGGCCGCTTCCTGGATCTGGCGGTCGAGCGGGTCCGCAGGGGCTTCGGGAGGCTCGGCCGCAGGGGGTACTTCGATCCGGGCTTGCGGGGGTGCCACCGGCGGCTCGATCGCTATCGGTGGTGCTGCCCAGGCAGGCTCCGGCGTATGGTCCTCGAAATCAAGAGGGCGTTCGGTGGCCACGCTGGGCAGGCGCATCGGGCCGGCGTCCGGCGGTGTGGCGCGGCGTGTCGGCGCAGGGCCGTCCGTTGGTTGCACCAGGTCGTACACCACCGCACGCGAAGGAACGTTCGCGGCCGTGGTGCGCAGGCGATCATCGAAGAGCACATCCCCGGCGGCGTGCTCGCCGACCGCAAGAAGCAGATGCGCGCCGCTGAACCACGGATACCGCTCCGTTAGCGCGCGAAGCCCAACGAGGTCCTCGCTCGCTACCCGGCCGGGCTCGTCCAGCAATCGGGTCAGGCGTTCACGTTCCATGGTCTTTGCATTGTCGACCCAGCAGGTCGATGTACAGCGGGTCACCAGCTACCCAGTGTGCGGTCGAAGATATCCTGCACCAGTTGATCGCTGATGGTGCGCACCAGTGTTTCCTCCACTTGGATCAAGTCCTGCGCACTTTCATAGTCGGCGAAGCGGCTCACCGAGAACGTGTTGCTCTTCTTCGGGTCGAGGGTGTTCACATAGGTCACCGAAACGGTGATGGTGAGCCGGTTCAGCGCTGCGGTCTCGTTCGCCTGGATCGCCACGGGCTGCACATCATACCCCACGATGCCGCCAGCGTATTGTATGTCGCCTTGCTCGCGCACCAGGTTCAGCGGGGTTTGGGCTTGGAGCAGATCGCGCAACGCTTCTGTGAAGACCTGCGCGGTGCGTGGTGTGGACAAGGGTGCCCGCGCTTCGAACACCTCTACGCTCAGGGTCTTGGCACCGGCGGGAATATCCGCTCCGGTAAAGGAGTAGTTCACCTTGCAACCGTTCAGGAGCAGGGCGAAAAGAAGGAGCAGGGGCAGGCGCAAGTGCCGGTGCATTAAGCGATGTCGTACTCCTTGATCTTTCGGTACAACGTGCGTTCGCTGATGCCCAATTCGTTGGCTGCGGCCTTGCGCCGGTTGCGATGCTTGGTGAGGGCTTTCCTGATGAGTTCTTTCTCCTTTTCTTCAAGACTGAGGGATTCTTCCACCTCGGTGTGTTCCACATCCTGGTGGCTCACACCTGGGCGGGGGGGCATGTGGATGCTCACCGTGCCAGCGGGCGTGGCGGGCAGGGGCAGCACCAGTTCCTCGCGGTAGGCGGGAGGGACCGTCGCAGGTGCCAAGGGTTGCCCATGCATCAGCGCGGTCACCTGTTCCTTCAGCGTGCCGAGGTCGTTCTTCATATCCCACAGGAACTTGTAGATCAGTTCCCGCTCGCTCACGTTGCCGATGCTGCCAGCCGCTTCCCCTGAACTCGGTATCAGTGCGTAGCTCTCGGTAGGAAGATAGCGGCGCAGGGTGTCCGCATCGATGGTCCGTGTCTGTTCGATGACGCTCACCTGGTCCACGATGTTCTTCAACTGACGCACGTTGCCCGGCCAACGGAAACCGGTGAGCAGGGACACCGCGTCGGGCGCCAGGGCGATGGGAGGCATCCGGTAACGCTCGGCGGCATCGCTGGCGAACTTGCGGAACAACAAGTGGATGTCCTCCTGGCGCTCGCGCAACGGGGGCACTTGGATGGGAACGGTGTTGAGGCGGTAGTAGAGGTCCTCGCGGAAGGTGCCCCGTTGCACGGCCTGCAGCATGTTCATATTGGTGGCGGCCACCACGCGCACATTGGTCTTCTGCGCTTTACTGCTGCCCACGCGGATGAACTCGCCGGTCTCCAGCACCCTTAGCAGGCGGACTTGCGTGGTCAACGGCAACTCGCCCACCTCGTCCAGGAAGATGGTGCCCTTGTCCGCCACTTCGAAATAGCCTTTGCGCGCTTCGTGCGCTCCGGTGAAGGAGCCTTTCTCATGCCCGAACAGCTCGCTGTCGATGGTGCCTTCCGGGATGGCCCCGCAGTTCACGGCGATGTAGGGTCCGTGCTTGCGCACGCTGAGCTGGTGGATCACCTGGGGCATCACCTCCTTGCCGCTCCCGCTCTCGCCGGTGATCAGTACCGTGAGGTCGGTCGGGGCCACTTGTGCCGCGATCTCGATGGCGCGGTCCAGCAACGGCGAACCGCCGATGATGCCGAACCGCTGTTTGATGGGTTGTACGTTCATGCTTCCACTGCTGCTACACGTTGTTGAACGGCGACCGCTTCTCCATGCAGCGACCCACCGGTGGCGCTCAGGATCCGCACTTGCACCAGGTCACCGGGTCGCAATTGGTCAACGGCTGAGCCTTTGACCAACCCCTTGGGCACGATCACCACCGCGTTCTGGCTGTTGCGCCCGTACATGTGTGCCGCGCTCCGCTTGCTCACCGCTTCGATCAACACGTTCTGCACCTGGCCGATATGACGCTGGTTCCGCTCGGAGGAAAGGATCTTCTGTAGGTCGATGATCTCCTGCAACCGACGGCCTTTCACTTCTTCGGGCACATCGTCATCATACTTACGAGCGGCCAGGGTCTTGGGCCGTTCGCTGTATTTGAACATGAAGGCCATGTCGTAGCCCACGGTGCGCATCAGGCTCAAGGTTTCCTGGTGGTCCGCTTCGGTCTCGCCACAGAAGCCGGCGATAAGGTCGGTGCTGATCCCACAATCGGGCATATGCCTGCGTATGCTCGCGATGCGCTCCAAATACCACGCCCGGTCATAACCCCGGTTCATGCGCGACAGCACCTCGCTGCTTCCGCTCTGCACCGGCAGGTGGATGTACTTGCAGATGTTCGGGTAGCGCGCCATCACCTCCAGCACCTTGTCGGTCATGTCCTTCGGGTGGCTGGTGCTGTAGCGCACACGCAGGGTGGGGGAGACCTCGGCCACCATGGAAAGGAGGTCGGCGAAATCCACCCTCACCCCCGGCCCCTCACCCGAGGAGAGGGGAGACCAACGGTAGCTGTCCACATTCTGGCCCAACAACGTCACCTCGCGGTAGCCTTGCCCCGCCAACTGGTGACACTCCTCCACGATGGTATGCGGGTCGCGGCTGCGCTCCCTTCCCCGGGTGAAGGGCACCACGCAGAAGGCGCACATGTTGTCGCAGCCCCGCATAATGGTGACAAAAGCCGTGACCCCATTGCTGTCCAACCGCACCGGTTCGATCTCGCCGTAGGTCTCTTCGCGGCTCAGTAGCACGTTCACCGCTTTCTGGCCGGTGCCCACTCTATTCAACAGGTCGGGCAGCGTGCGGTAGGCATCGGGGCCTACTACCAGGTCCACCACTTTCTTCTTCTCCAGCAGGTCTTCCCGCATGCGTTCGGCCATACAGCCCAGCACGCCCACCTTCAGCCCTTTCTTGCGGGCTTTCAGGTTGTTCATCTCGTTTATGCGCTGCAGCACCGTGTACTCGGCCTTTTCCCGGATGCTGCAGGTGTTCAGCAGCACCAGGTCGGCCTCTTCGGCGCTTTTCACTGGGGTATAGCCGTCCTTGGCCAGGATGCTCGCGACGATCTCGCTGTCGCTGAAGTTCATCTGGCAGCCGTAGCTCTCTATGTAAACGCGCTTGGCCATGGCCCGAAAGGGGGCCAAAAGTACGGCCCTACGCGGGAACTGACATGCTGGCAGTTGGGGCATTGGCATTACTTTAGGCCAGTGCGGCTGCGATGGACACTTCTTCTGTATGTCTCGTCGATAGCAGGTTTGACGGAGGCGCAACACGCCATCACCCTTACTGGGGGAGCCTCCCTCTTCATGTACGGAGGTAGTGTCAGTTTCAATTCAGCCCCGGAGCACTACGATCGGGCCGTTCTCCAGGGCGATCCTCCAATAGCGCTTGCGGCCTCGTTGTTCTACAGAAAGCTGAACGGAATGCGCGTCTCGCCTGAGTATGGGGTGATGTGGCAGGGCTTCAGGGTGTTCGTTCACACTTCAAGTGGCGGTATCGGCCCGAAGTCCAATGACAACTACACAGCCTCTGCGCATACGGTCCATGCGCTCCTTGGCTGCCGTGTTCGCCTGCGCCGCAGCGGAGATAGCTTCTTTCGGTTCGGTCTCGCGGCGGGACCCGTGGTCGCAAGCCGATCCCAAGGCACTAGGACTTCCCAGTGGCCAATGTCCTCGGTCGAGTTCGATGCGACAGGTTCCGATCTAATTGGGGATCTGCGCATGTACCTCGGGTGCTCGTTCGATCATCGCCTGAGTGACCTTTGGATGCTCACTATCGATCCCTTCGCGAGTGTGGCATTCACTTCGTGTGTACTGATAGAAAAGGGGCAGTACCATATGGATGCTGGACTTCAAATAGGCTGCACCAAGTCCTTCTCCCCGAAGCGGGTTCCTCAGGGCAAGCCATAACACAGAAGGTTGTGCGATCGGTTCGAAAAAGGGCCGCGTACCTTTCCAGTACAATGCGTTCGCTCATCGTGCCCATGCTCGCGCTGGTCGTTCTTCTTTCGTCGCGTGTACAGGCGCAATTCGACCTAGGTGTTTCCGCTGGTGCGTCCTTGTTCACGCTATCGGATGGACCGAAAAGTGATCTTCGGTCGTTCTACGCGGAACCCGCCTCGGGCTTCACCGCTGGGACATTCGCACGCGGCCGCACCAAGACACGGTTCGGTTACGGACTGGAGGTCTACTACAGCCAGTGGTCATTTACCACCCGATACAGCCAAGGCGGCCTCAGTTATATATCCTACTACACTACTTCAGTTCGAGTGGATCTTCTGCACATAGCGTTGGTCCCATCCATACGTTTGGATCGGCGCGGGATCATCAGACTACGGATGGGTCTTCTGGTCGGCGGGCCGCTGGGTGGAACGGAGCATGTGCGCGTTACAGATGGGACTTACACCGAGGAGGCTGGCGCTTTTGTGCGCAAGGCGGACAAATACTACCAACGCGATGGCCGGATCCTCCTCGGAGCAGGACTCCGAATTCCGATAAGCACGTGGGGGGCGGTACTGCTGGAGCCGTGGGCGGCCGCTTCGCTGACCGCGATGCGCAAGGATTCCTGGGTGCGAGCCTACGAATGTGGGGTTCGGGTCGGAGTGGCTTGGGTGATCGATGTGGGTCGGTTCCGCGAAAAGGAGAACGAGGTGCGTGATGTGCCGCCACATGAATAGAAACCGGGTCTTCGTCCCGCTGCTCCTGCAACCGATGCTGGGGTTCGCGTTGGTCTTCGGCCAGATCGATCTCGGCGTGGAGTTGGGCGGCTCAGCGTATCGATTGAAGAGTGGAAGCCATGCGTATGGCGAAGGCGTTTTCGAGCCCTTCCCCGGTCCGAGTTTTTCAGCAGCGGCGTTCTACCGGGAACTACCGGAAAAAGGTATTGGGATCGGACTTGAGGTGTGCTACACCCGGTTGAATTTCAATGCATCTTTCACCGACGGTGGTCTAGGTTCGCGAAGCAGCTATGTATCGGTCGTCGAACTGGATATGTTCCATGTCGGGATCATTCCGAGGATCAAGATGGACCATCGTGGACGGTTCGCACTGAGGATAGGGCTGATGATGGGATGGGTCGATGGGCGTGAGCACGGAAGCTATGAAGGGTGGAGCATGATATCGGGCTCTAGCTATGGATCATACGACCGCTCGGCGGATCAGCGCTTCAAAGGGGACCTACGCCTGGTAAATGGACTGGACATCCGTATCCCTTGTGGAAAGTGGGCCGCGTTCCATTTCGACCCTTACGCTTCTCTAGGGTTGACCTCCTTGCTCAAGATCGACATTGTTCGAGCCGCTGATGTCGGCATCGCCTGGGCAAGCCGGGGAAGGACCTTCGGCAAAGTCATGCGCGACGACTTGGCCCGACGCAAGGGGGACGAGAAATGATCCGCGGTCACTTCTTCCCCAAGAACTCCAAGCTCACCGAGTTGATACAATAACGTTTGCCGGTCGGCTCGGGGCCATCATCGAACAGATGTCCCAGGTGCGCTCCGCAGCGGCCGCAAGTGGTTTCGGTGCGCACCATGCCGAAGGTGCGGTCCTCGTGGTAATGGATCGCGTCCTTGCGGGCGGCCTCGAAGAAGCTGGGCCAGCCACAGCTGCTGGCGAACTTGGCGTCAGCCTGAAAAAGCACGTTGCCACAGGCGGCGCAGGCATAGGTGCCGATGCCTTCAAAATC
>JAGNSU010000144.1 GCA_017987895.1 Flavobacteriales bacterium
ACTTCCGAAGAGGGTGTCCATACGATCGTGCTTCCGGGATCCACACCGCTCAGTTGCAATTGGGCGGTCTCATCCGCGCATATCTCCTGATCGGGACTGATCGCGATGTTCGCCAGCGAGACTTCGATCACTACACTATCAACGCTTGCGCAGCCACTTGTGCTGCCCTGCACGTACCACGTACCGCTCACTGCCGGTTGGATCAATGCGGTGCTGTCGCTCGGGGAACTGTTCAGCATGTCACTGAACTCGTCATCGCTGGACCATTGCCATGCGTTGACATCGCCGGTCCCCGAAGCGGTGAGAGTGAAGCTGGCGATGGGGCCGCAGTAGAGCGTATCGTTCATGGCCTCCAGCGCAGGAGCGGCGCCGAGCACCGTCACGGAGAAAGAGATCTGGTCTTCTCCGTTGCACGAGGCGGGATCGAACGCCGTCAGTGTAACAATGAAATTCCCGGTGGTTTGATACGTATGCTGTGGTGCCGTCAAGGTCGAGGAGTCCCCGTCGCCGAACTCCCAGAGGTAGGAGACCCCATTGCTGTAATTCGAGAACTGTACCGGGGCATCCGCGCAGACCGTGTCAGGTGCGTCAGCGGCGGCCACCACAAGGGGTGCGTCGAAATCGAATTTGAAGACGGCGTTGTTGCAATTGGGGCTGTTGTTCGTCGGGCTCACCGCACCGGGGTTCGGTTCGATGGGGAAATCCGAGTTCGATCCGCAACCGGCGCAAACGCTTTGGTAGACCCGCCCGCGTCGATCGAAGCGTGACGTGCCGCCATCCACATGCTCATGGCTGATGCTGCCACCGAAAAAGGTCGCGTAGGAAAGGGCGCTCATGTCGACCTCGAAAACGGCGAGATAGAAATCGTGCCCATCGGTGGTGGACTGGAACGCGTCCGGTGTGATGGGAAGGCCGTTCGTAGTGAGCGGGGGGCCGATGCCGATGTTGCTTCCCCATCCGCTCACGTATAGCTTGTCGCAATAGTCCACTAGGAAGGCCGTGGGACTGATGGTGGGCGAGCCGGTAGGGGCGCCGAAGCGCGACGCCATCAGCAGGGAAGTGGCATCGGGGCTCAACTTCGCGATGAACTGCCCAGCGGTGGGGATGTTGTAAGGGGCATTGAAGATCAACTCGCCGGCCGGGGCTTGTGTTTGCCCGAACAGGAAGATGTTCTCCTGGTCGTCGAGGTCGATGAAGTAAGCCTGGTCGTACGCCCCCGAACCGTAGTAGGTGGCGCCGGTTATGGCGGTACCGGCCGCATTGATCCGACCCGCGAAAGCATCGGCCTGCCCACCCTGGAACAAGACCTGATAGGCGCTGGGCGGAACTGGAAGATCATTGCTCACCGTACCACCAGAAAAGGCCAGATCGCCATTGGCGAACAGTTCGCCACCGAACACCGCGTCGGCGCCCGTGCCACCGAAGAAGGTGCTCCAGACCAGGGAGGTCAGTGATGCGTTCAGTTTCACCAATACGCCATCGTGTGTGCCTCCGGCGAACGCTGCCTGCGGCGCGCCCGGGCTCACAGGAAAATCCGTAGATCCTGTGCAGCTCAGCACGAACACCTGGTCGTTGGCGTCCAGGAGGATCTCCCCCCGCATCTCATCGGCATAGTTGAACTTCAATGCTGGGGCACTGTTGTGCCCATCGTTCTGAGAGCCCCCTAAAAAGGTGCTCGACAACAGCTCGGTACCATCATTGCTGAGCTTGGCCACGATCATATCACTTCCGTTGGGATAGCTCACGCCGATCCCCTGAGGGGTGTAGGGCTGGCCACCGCCGAACGTTCCATCCAGCGCCCCTGCCGTGACCGGGAAATCGGAGGAGCCTGTAGTACCAAGCACATACACCTCATTGTTGGCGTTCACCACAAGGCTGTGCGGAAGATCGTCGCCTTGTCCACCGAGCATGGTGCTCCACACCATGAAGGTGCCCGTTGTATCGTACTTGGAGATGGCTATATCGGTGCCTGGGATGTTGCCTTGTCCATCGCCCCCGTTCCAGGTTACTTGATAGGCACCGGTTGTGGTGGGGTATCCCGAACCAAAAGAAGAACTGCCGCTGTACAGGAAGCCCTGCTCATCGAAACTGGCTGTGTATCCAAAGTTGTCTGTGGTCGAACCGGAGTAAGTACTGAACTCGAGCGTGGGATCGATCACCAGTTCTATAGCGGGATCGAAACGACCGAGGCGGAAGCCGATCACGCCATTGGTCAATGTGTATGTACATGCAACGGGCACGCGCTTTCCGTTCCGTTCCTGATAAGCCAACGGGATCCGCTCCACCACCGGCCCCAATGAGGTTTCCAGCAAGAGGTGATCATCGCGCAAGGAGATACCATCCACTCCTTCGTAGCGCAAGAGGATCGCGCCCGGATCCGCTCCAGGGGCAAGGTGCAGATCATACTTCAACCCGTTGGCCGTGGTGGTCAACCGAAGGCGCACACCGGGTACTACCTCCCTCCATTCCACAATGCCGAAAGCGTGCGCGTTGCTTCCCCACTTCGTGGGGTCCGACCCGAGGAAGTAGTTGTGCGTGCCCACAAGTCGCTGGTCGCCTCGCAGCACACCATCCGTAGTTGCACCCAGGAAGCGCAGGCGCATCGCGTGATGCCGGATGACCGGGCGCCCTGCACCAACGGATCGAGCATGTGCATGCGCTTGATGGACCTCGGTGGCATCGTAGCGGTCCACGAGCAGTCCATCGCCTTCGCACCACACCGCGGCGCCGCTCACTTCCGCCATGTAGCGCACTTGCCCGGGCCATTGTCCCTTGTTCTCCACGAAGCGTGCGGAAGCTTGGGGCCGGACCCCGAGCGCCAGCAGCACGCCGCCGAGCAGCAAGGTGGAACGCAGGCCCCGGGTGTGAACGATCATCGCGACGAAAGTAGCGATAGCAGGACGCGAGGGCGGGGATGGATGTTGCTTGCGGTGCGTCTCCGCTAACGCGCACCGTGGTGATCGATACGGCCGCCCCGTATGGAGCAGCGGCGGTGATCAACGCGTCATGCGCGCCTGGTCCTCCTTGGGAACGTTCAGGCGGAACTCCACTCGGCGGTTCTTGGCCCGGCCCTTTTCCTGGGTGTTCGCGGCGATTGGCTGCGCTTCGCCATGGCCGATCGGCGTAAGCCTGGTGGCGTCGACGCCTTGGGCGATGAAGTGGTCCACGATCGCTTGGGCGCGGCGGTCGCTGAGTTCGCGGTTGTACTGTTCAGTGCCCTTGTCGTCCGTATGCGCCTCGATCACGAGCGTGAGGCGGTCATGTTCGCGCAACAGGTCGGTGATCTTGCTGAGGGAAGGGATGAAGCGCGGGTCGAGGCTGGACCGGTTCGTGGCGAAGTACACGGTGGAAGTGCGCACCACGGTATTGTCCAACTCTTCGACTGCCATCTTCGAGAGCATGCTCAGGTCCACCACCTTGTCCACGTCGAGCGCGAGCACCTCGGCGTCCAGGAAGCGGAGTTCCTTCACCTTCTTGTAGATGTCGTACATCTCTCCCAGTGACTTTGCTTCGCCCACGGAATACGTGTACTCCCCGCGCTCGGGATCGAAACGCTCGATCACCGGGTAGTGCTTGCGGATCTCGATGAAGCGGGGATCCTCCAAAGAGATCCGCTCCTTACTGGCGAACAATTCGATGGAGAAGCGCACATCCTCCCCCTCCTTCACGGTCAATTGGAATTGATCGAAGGGAAGGGCCTGGTAGGCGAATTCGCGGGTCACGCCAGAAGCGTCCTGATAGCTGGCGTATACCGGGACATCCTCGCTGTCCTTGAAGCGATCGATCACTTGGATCGTGCGCGCTACGCAATGGCTCTTCAGTTCGCCGCTGATGCGGTCGGTGCCCATCACGTCGAGCAGCACGTCCAGCGTGCCAGCGGTACCAAGTCGGTGTTTCACCGCTGCACCGCGGAGTTCTTCACCATCCGGCATCCGCCAACGAATATCCTCCACCGTCCATTGTGGCAGGTAGGAGTGGAGGGCGTCCATGGCCACAGGGCGATCGGTGCGCGCTGAATCGGGCGAGGTGACGTAAGGCTGTTGGGTCTCTTCGATCACCAGGGTGTGCGTAGCAGCGGTGAAGAACACGGTGTTCGTCAGTGTATCCACCAGGTCGCGTTCGACCACGTACCTGCCCGGGCGTGCATAGCAGTGTTCGGCGTTTTCGCCGCGCACGCGTGTACCATCACCGAGGTCCCATTCGTAGCGGAGGGGCAAGCTCCCGATCGAGGGGTCCAGCGGTTCTTTGAACTGGTAGCAATAGTTGTTGAGGATCTGGGTCTGGCAGTCCACGAAACGAGGTATCGTGCGCGAGAACAGGAAAACTTCATCCGCCCCCAGGCGATCGCTGCTGAAGGCCCCGGAGACGTCGGTCGCGAAACTGGTGTACCCCAGATCATTGGCGGCCGAGTTCATCGGTTCGGGCAGGGCTTCAGGGCGCATCCAACGGGCCCCCTTTGGTTCGGTGCGGTAGATGTCCAATCTACCAGGGCCGCCTTCGCGATCGCTCGTGAAGTAGAGGGAACCGTTCTGGTGGATGAAGGGGAAAAGATCATTGGCTTCGCTGTTCACTGAGGGGCCGAGGTTCTCCGGAAGGCCCCAGCCGGTCCCTTCCCGCTCTGAGCGATAGAGGTCCATGCCACCCTGCCCTCCGGGAAGGTCCGAGGCGAAGTACAGCCAGTGGCCATCGGCGGAAAGGCTCGGGTGAACGAGACGATGTTCGGGTGAATTGTACTCGAACGGGCGCGCTTGCGTCCAGGCCAACACCTGGCCGGTGGTCGGGTCCATCGCACGCGCGGCGAAGAAGAGTCCGATGCCTCCCGTGCCACGACGGATCTTGCTTATGGACCCGGGATCGTCCGTGTTGCGAGTGAAACAGATGGTACCATCGGCGGCGAAAGTGGCGGGGCCATCGTTCAATACCGTGTTGAGCGCGCCCAATGGAACGGCCGGTACGGTGGCGGCGGAAGCGTAGGGTACCGAATACAGATCGCTGAGCGGTTTCTCCGTATCGGCCTGTTCTACGCGGACCACTTGGTCGGTGAAGCGGAGGGAGCAGAACACCAGTGTGCTGTCCATCAGAGAGGGCGCGTAGTCCTCTCCAGCGGGGCGTATACCCGCAGGACGCACTTCATAGGTCACTTGCGCGGATCCCGGCATGACCAGAAAGGACAGGAGGACTATGGGGATCGAACGGAGCATCAGAAATAGCGGGGGTCTTTTACGCGGATCCGGTATCCGAGTTCGTATTGCACCATTATTTCGTGGGAACCACCGTGGTAGGGAGTTATGGCAGACAAGCCAAGATCGTAGCTGTACCCGAACCGCCATTGGGGGGTGGGCAGCACCTCGAACATACCGACCAAAGCATCCTGGGTCCGGTAGGAGAGGCCTGCGGTGAAGCGTTCCCGGAAGAAGACGTTCATATTAAGGTCCGCCTGCAGGCTCGAGGACGCTTGGTAGCGGATCAAGGTGGATGGCTTGAACTTGAAATGATCGCTCACCTTCCATACGTAGCCCCCCGTTAGCATCGGTTGCAGTTGTTTGAGATCCATCGTGGAGACCCAGCCAATGCCGTTGGAGCTGGAACGACGACCCATGAGAAAGGGTACCGATACACCGACGAAGAAGCTACGCTTGTAATAGAACGCGCCACCGCTGAAATTGGGTCGGAACGAGGCGCGCATATCCGTGGCGAACACCTGGTCCTGCTGCTCTTGTAGCGCCACTTCGCTCCACCTTGCCTGGGCCATGACCGCTCCGCCGCCGAGTCCGAAGGATAGACGTCCTTTGCGGAACTTGATGCGATAGGCGTAGTTGGCCATGAGGCCGGTCTCGCGACTGACGCCGATCTTGTCGGAATAGAGCGTCAACCCCAGGCCCATCTTCCTTCCTTTCACTGGGGAGTGGACGCTCAGCACCTGGGTGACGGGCGCACCTTCCATGCCTACCCATTGGTGGCGGTAGGTCAGGTTCACGGCGAAGGCATCCCTGCTGCCAGCGTATGCCGGATTGATCAACAACCCATTGAAAAGGTACTGACTGGTGAGCGGGGTGTGCTGGCCGTGCGCGACCAGTGCGAGGATCGCGCTCGAACAAGAGAGAACGTAGCGCATACACCTCACCGTTTGATGATCAAGTAGCCGTTGTACGTCAGACCTTCCGATAGGTTTAAGACATAGAAGTATGTGTCGTCCAGCAAGGGAACCCCGTTCCTGGCACGGCCGTCCCAGCTATTGTCGTAGTCCTTCTGGGACATCACAGGGCGACCCCATCGATCGAAGACCTTCAGATCGCTACCAGGATAGGCCTCGATCCCCGTGATCTCGAATCGATCGTTCACGCCATCCCCGTTGGGTGAGAAACCTTGGGGGATGAAGAGGTCCTGCACGGTAATGGTCACCGTATCGGTCGCGAAGCCACAGCCGTCGATGCTGGCGGTGAGCACCAGGGTGTTTTCGCCCATCGAAAGACCGGTGATATCGGAAGCGGCATAACCTGGGTCGGTGAAGGAGCCGGTGCCGGTGATCACCGTCCATAGGAAGGTGGCGCCGTCGGATCCTTGCCCATGCAATTGCGTGGCTGTGAACACAGCGAGGTACTGGTCATCCCCGGCGCTCACCCAAATCGGTTCGTTCGGATCGTGGAAGGTGATGTGTACGGAATCTGTAGCGATGCAAGGTGCGGTCCCCACGGTCCACAGCAGCGTGTAGGTTCCCGGGATCGGAGCGGTCACCCATGCGCTCGGATCACTGGGGTTCGAAATAGCCAGGGAGGGCGGACCGCTCCAAACCCCTCCTGCTTGCAGAAGGACGGCATGTACTTGTGCCGCAAGGCCGCATACGGCGGTGTCCGGCCCCGCTTCGGCATAGGGGCCCGGGTTCACCAGTACGGTCTGTGAAACGCTTGCGGTGCATGCGCCCAAGATCACGGTATAGGTCAGTTCATAGGTGCCCAGGCCGATTGTAGGATCGAAGATCGATCCGGTCATGCCATCACCCTGCCACACACCTCCAGCATCTCCAGTTACCAGCAGGTTGAGGTCCTGCGGCCCCTGCGTGATGCAAATAGGTCCTGGATGGATCCAACTCGCGTTGGGTGGCGCGCTGATGGCGACTTGCTGGGTGGAGCTGTAAGGGCAAGTGCCACCCACCGTATAGCTCACGTAGTACGAATTGGGTGTGCTCATGTCCAGATCGATCTCTCCGGTCAAGGTGTCGATCGCCAAACCGATCGGATCGACGGAGAACACGCCGCCCAATTCCGCGATCCAGGGTATCGGATCTGAGCTGTTGGTGCAGTATGCGATATTGGAATAGGCGAAGGCCGCATCATGGGTGATCGGGGTGCCGGTGCAATTGCAGTTGCTGTCCAGCACATCACCGTTGGTGCAGGCGCTGTTGTCATCGCAAGGCGAACCGACCTGGCCGAAGACGGTGGGGCAGTTGTCGGTGGCATCGCAAATGCCGTCGCCATCGGCATCGGGTGCCGGGATGAACTGGCAGCCGAGCACCGGATCGCATGGATCGATGGTGCAGGGATCACCGTCATCGCAGGTGATGGGGGTGCCGACGCAGTTGCAGCTAGCATCGTAAAAGTCGCCGGAAGTGCACGCGTTCCCATCATCGCAACCGGTTCCAGGGAGCGTTGTGCCATTTGGTACGCCTATGCAATCGATCAACTGACCTGTACAAATGCAGTTCACGTTCCACGTATCGTTGCCGGTGTCCGGATCGCCATCATCGCAGGCAGTGCCAACGAGGGCAGACCCACCGGGCACGCCGAGGCAATCGATCAGCTGGCCAGCGCATACACAGTTGGCGTCGTACACGTCGTTGCCGGTGTTGGCGTTGCCATCGTCG
>JAGNSU010000145.1 GCA_017987895.1 Flavobacteriales bacterium
ATGTGATCGTGAACGGCGAGGGCGTCTTCGCCGATAGTGGCGCCCTGGCCATCGATACCGGTGAGTTCACGGGCCGCAGCCCCAAGGACAAGTTCTGCGTGAACGACGACAAGACCAAGGACACCGTTTGGTGGGGTGATGTGAACATCGCCTTCGATCCGGCGAAGTTCAATGCGCTGTACGACAAGATGTGCGCCTACCTGATGAACCGGGACGTCTATGTGAAGGACGCGTTCGCCTGTGCCGACCCGACCTATCGCTTGAAACTCCGGGTGGTTGCCGAACACCCCTGGAGCGCATTGTTCGCCGGGAACATGTTCCTGCGACCCACCGCTGAAGAGATCGAAGCTTTCGAGCCCGAATGGCATGTGGTGTGCGCTCCTGGTTTCACCGCCGATCCCACCAAGGATGGCACACGCCAGCACAATTTCGCCATCATCAACTTCACTCGGAAGATGATCATCATCGGGGGCACGGGCTACACCGGCGAGATCAAGAAGGGCATCTTCACCGTGCTCAATTATGTGCTACCCCAAGAACGCGGGGTACTTAGCATGCACTGTAGCGCCAATATCGGCGAGGCCGGTGATACCGCCGTGTTCTTCGGTTTGAGCGGCACCGGGAAGACGACCTTGAGCGCCGATCCGGACCGCCGCCTCATTGGCGATGACGAGCACGGCTGGAGCGAAGAGGGTGTGTTCAATTTCGAAGGAGGGTGTTATGCCAAGTGCATCGACCTCACTGCGGAGAAGGAACCCCAGATCTGGGACGCCATCAAATTCGGTGCTTTGTTGGAGAATATCGTTTTCCACGAGGGTACCACGAAGGTGGACTTCAGCGACGGCACCAAGACGGAGAATACCCGCGTCAGCTACCCGATCCAGCACATCGAGAACACCGCCGTACCGAGCGTCGGCGGTCATCCGAAGAACATCTTCTTCCTTACCTGCGACGCCTACGGGGTGCTTCCGCCGATCAGCCGCCTCACGCCTGGCCAGGCCATGTACTGGTTCATCAGTGGCTATACCGCGAAGGTGGCGGGAACGGAAGCGGGTATCACCGAACCCAAGACGGTGTTCAGCGCTTGCTTCGGAGCGCCCTTCCTGCCCTTGCACCCCACCAAGTACGCGGCCATGTTGGGTGAGAAGATGAAGCAGCACGACGTGCGCATCTGGTTGGTGAACACCGGCTGGAGCGGTGGTGCCTATGGCACCGGTGAACGCATGAAACTGAAGTTCACCCGGGCCATGATCACCGCCGCGCTGCGCGGAGAACTGGATGCGGCGGAGTACAAGCAACATGCGGTGTTCGGGGTGGACCACCCGGTGAACTGCCCGAACGTGCCTGCCGAGATCCTCGACCCGCGCAATACGTGGAAGGACAAGAACGCTTACGACCAGCAGGCCGACAAGCTGGCAAAAGCTTTCAATGACAACTTCAACAAGTACAAGGACGGCGCCTCTGAGGAGATCCTTGCCGCCGCGCCGCGCACCGCGGTGAAAGCGTGATAGTACACACCCTGAGCGGAGGCCTCGTTCCTGTGCGGAACGAGGCCTTTCGCTTTACCGTTCCGCATCGGCCGCCCCCCGGTGCGATCGGCCCTAAATTCGCAGCCGGTTCGGAAAGGACCATGAGAATGCGGAGCGTGCGATGGGTGGTGGTAGTGGCGCTGGGTTGGTCCGCTATGGAGCTCCCCGCACAGTTCGACCCGTTCGGGGAGAGGGTCTATCCGGAACGCCTGCAGGAGGATGTGGAGATCCTGCGCACCACGTTGCACGAGGTCCATGCCGATCCCTACCGGTCCATCGCCAAGGCCGCACTGGACCGCGTGATCGACGATGTGCTCCGTTCCGTGCGTACGCCGATGAACGCCGCTGAATTCGCCGATGTGCTCCAACCGGTCTTGAACGCCATCGGCGATGCGCACACGCGGATACGCCTGCCCGACGCCATGGAAGAACGCATCCGGCACGAGGCCCCGCTGCTGCCTCTTTCAGTGCGCGTGCTGGAGGGTGAGCTATATGTGGCGGAAGAACTCAAGGGGTTCCGGTCCATTCCTTCCGGCAGCCTGGTGCTCTCGATCAATGGCCGTTCTGGTAGGTCCATCGTCGATTCGCTCATGCATTTCACGGTATCCGATGGGGCCAACAGGATCTTCCGGGAGCGGATGCTGGAGCAGGATCTCCCGTACCTGCTCTATCGCCATATCGATCGCTCGAACACCTTCCAGATCGCGTATCGGGCACCCTCCGGTAAGGTAGAGTCCGAGCAGATCTTCGCATTGACCGGAGAAGAGACGACGGCCTCGTTCCGACCGGCGGAGGGGACCATGCAGCCATGGCACGCGCGGCACTATGCCGAACACCACACCACATGGCTCACCTTGGGGTCGTTCCACACGGACAGTCTGCTGAACGCAGGTATCCGGCCGGAGCGCTTCGTGGAAGAGATGCGTCGCGACCTTCGGCAGAACCGTGCGCGCGTCCTTGTGGTGGATGTGCGGGGCGCTTCGGGCAGCGAATTGGCCATCGCTGAACTGGTCCATTCCATCTACGCGCTCAAGCCTTACCGTGTGGTGCAGGACATGTTGGTGCGCGGAACGGCACCACCCACGCACTACGCGTACTGTGATCCATTGGACGAATTCTATTCCTCCATGGAAACCAACTATCAGTCCACCTCATCGGACGAGCACAGCCTTCGCCCTGACGATGATCGCTTGGAGCGCTTGGAGCCGGACGCTGGTGCCTTCGATGGCAAAGTCTATGTGGTGGCCGATGGTGCGACCTGTGAGGCTGCGGCATCGGTGGTGATGATGGCCAAGCGCCATGGACGGGGAAGCACTGTAGGGGAGGAAGTGGGCACCAATGCGATCAGCGCTTGTGGCGGTCGCGTGTTGCGCCTGCACGCTCCGAACTCCAAATTGGTTTTCGAGGTCCCGTTGGTGCGGTACGTCTTCGATGGATCGCCCAAAGGTGCATCGGACCATGGCGAGCTGCCGGATCACCAGATCGGTCCGAACGCCCGGGCGCTCGCCGCTGGAAAGGACGCCGTGAAGGAGGCCTTGTTGGAGATGATCATGGAGCTGCAGTGAGGTTCGCGATCGCTTGCACCGCCGCATTCGCGTTCGCCGGTTGCGTACCATCCCCCACCGCGGACGATCTCGGAGGGAACGACGGCCCTTGGCGGCCGATACCCTTGAAGCGGGCTTCGCACTTCCGGCTCTGGCAACGAGGCCAGGATCGCGCAGCGCTGGTGCTGGGAGCTGGGGGCGAACGCGACACCATCGGACGTTTCCTGATCACGGATGGGAAGGTGCCTTCCAGCCTGCCCTGGGGCGGCGAATATGCGGTGCTCCCGGCGACCCATCCCCGCGCGGTGATCCTAAGCACCACGAGCGTTCCCTTCGTCGACGCGTTGAACGCGGTAGGCAACGTGCTCGCGTGCGCTTGGTCGGAACGATCACGTTCCCAGGCTTTCCACGAAGCGCTGACCTCGGGTCGCCTTGTGGCCTTGACCCAAAGCACCGAAGCACGACGGGAGCAACTGATCGCGCTCTCGCCCGACCTTGTGCTCGATCATCCCTTCGGCCATAGCCCGCCTCCGACTGGGCTCACCGGCGCATGGGTCCCGGTGTGCGAATACCTGGAAGAGCATCCTCTGGCACGGGCCGAATGGATCCGCTTCTTCGGTGTGCTCTTCGGCCAGGAGAAGACGGCGGACAGTACATATTCCGCCATCGAACGGCGCTATGAACGGACGATCGCTAGCGTCGTTCCGGGCACGGAACGTCCAAAGGTGTTCTTTGGCAGCGCATGGCAAGGCGCTTGGAGCGTGCCTTCGGGCAACAGTTACATGGCCCGTTTGATCGATGATGCTGGAGGTGACTATCTCTACGCAGGACATTCCTCCATGGGTAATCTGGACCTCCATGTGGAAACGGTGATGGCCGATGCCCATCGGGCGGATCATTGGGGCATGATCGTCGATGTTCCGGACCTCTTCGCGCTGAAGCAACTGCCTGGCTTGGAAGGGCGGCTCTCCGAGGCGCCCGCTATGGCACCTGGACATGTGTTCGTGGCCAACAGTGCGGAAGCGGACCTCTTCGGATCGGCGCTCTTGGAACCGGATGTCGCGTTGGCGGATCTGATCGCCATCTTCCATCCAGAGCTTCTTCCGGAGCACGCACCGGTCTACTATCGGCCGCTACTTCAATAGGAAATGCCGAGACGGCGGTACAGATCGGCCATCAACCAGGCCGGGCCGATCATGAGGAACTGTAGGTCTTTCAGGAAGCTGGGCTTTTTGCCCTCCACTTTGTGCCCGTAGAACTGACCGATCCAAGCGAGCGTGAAGAGCACGGCGCAAATGGCCCATAGTGGCCAGGGCGACCGATCGATGAGCACTTTCGAAAGCCACAGGCAGAAATAGCTCCACACCGCCATGCCGGCCATCAAGGGCAATGAGCGGGGGAGATAGAACCCGATCAACGCTGCCCCGACCACCGCTTTGGCCCAGGGGATCCGGCCGATGCCGGGTAACTCCTGCGGAGGAATGCTGGCCAGGAAGCCCACCACGCAGAAGTAGATCACCGGAACGCAGATCCAATGGATCGCCTTGTTCACAGCGTTCCGGTGGCTCTCACCATATTCTTCGAGCCACGCGTGGATGCTACGCTGTGCCATGATCGAGGTAGCGTTCCGTGAGGATGCGGGCATGGTGGAGCGTATGCCCGGCAATGGTCCACCCAAGGGCCCGCACGCTTATCCGGTTCCCGTTCGCGATGCCGGTGCGTAGAAGCATCTCACTGTCCATGCTGACGAAGAGTTCGAGGGTGGCATGGTGTACTGCGCCATATTCGGCCAGCAGATCGGCAAGTGTGCGGCGTTCGCAGCGCGCAGCGGGCGCGTAGTCGTTCTCCTCGAACCCGGGCAAGGGGGTCGCGTCGTTCCGTGCGAACCGCAAGGCGCGATAGGCGAATATCCGCTCGGCATCGATCACATGCTGCACCACTTCCTTCACGCTCCATTTGCCCGGTGCATAGCGGTGTTCCTCCTGTTCCGGGCGAACACGTTCGATCGTGGCGCGCAGTGTTTTCGCCGCGAGCAGCATCCCTTCGAACAAACTGTTCACGCCCACCTGCGCGACATAGCGTTGATAGAAGGTGGGGATCTCAGCGGGATCCGGTATGCCGGTGGCGATCATGGCTCAAGCAAGGTGCGAAGGGAAATGGTGCGTTGCACTGTGACCAACTGTACCACATAGCAACCGGGCGGAAGGCCAGCAGGTGGAATGAACGATGTGCGACCCGCACCGAATCGAACCTGTTGTTCCCAAATGATCCGACCGCTCAGATCCGAATAACGGAGCAGGCCGGTGCCCGGGGCATCGGTTCCCAAGCACACGGTACCATCCTCGCGGCCGGTAAGGGTCATCGCGCTGACGGTGTGGGGTTGCGATGGGACGCCGGTCACCGTTCGTGCATACGACAGATCGAAAACGAGCGGAAGATGATCGCTCATGTAGTAGAGGGCACGCAACACCGAGTAGGGCGTTTGCAACGGGCTGCAATCGGTGATGTTGTCATTGAGGCAGGTGCCTGAATTGCCTAACGGTCGATAGCTGCCCGGGACCAGTTGCGATCCATCGGTACCATCCATCAACGCATCGCTGAACAAGCCTATATCGAAACGATCGTCCAGCCCCCCCCCAGCACCCTCTCCATACAAGGGGCTGGTGCGCGTGCTCTGTGTATGGTGTTCGGCCATCGCCCCGTTCGCGTTCCATTGCACGGGAAGTGTGAGCGGGTCGCGCAAGGTGAGGGGGGCGCCAGTGGCGGTGAGCACCGTGTACGCGCCTTCAGCGGCACTGTAAATGTTCATGTCACCGGCCACGACCACGTTCGATCCCGGTGGAAGGGTGATGAGGTCGTCGATCAACACTTCGGCCATCTGTTGGCGGTCGTATTCGTTCACCGCGCCCTGGCTTGCCTTGAAATGCACAGCATAGATCGTCATGAAGGTGGTGTCCATGGTCTGGGCCAGGTCCACATCGTTCATGTACAAGGTGAAAACGTTGATGTCGCGCACACTGGTGGTCAGCGTTCGCTGCTGCTTCAGGGTGAACTGTTCATGGTCGTAGAACAGTGTCTGCATCAGCTTGTAGGGCGAATTGGGATCGCTGATCTGGACCACGAACGCAGCGCGGCTGAAGCGCGTGGTGCCATTTACGTTCAGGGCCTCTGTCAGCACCAGATCGGCCCCTGCCTCGGTCAGCAATTCTTCGGTGATCAGCAGGTCCACCGGATGGTACGCGATGATCTTCGCCAACGTATCCTGTCGGTTCACCGGTATGGGATCCGGAAAGGCCAGCAGATTGTACACCATCACACGGAAGGTGGTTTGTGCCGAACCGGTGATCGCTAACGCACAGAGAACGACAAGGGCCGAATGGCGCATGTGCCCAAAAGTAACGGGCTAGTCCACCGGGAAAGCGAAAAGGCCGATCACCTCTTTCGCGCGCAACGTCCAGCATCGAACGAACTCGATCGACCTTCCTGCCGAACATCGGGGATCATCCAATGCGAGGATGCCGACGGCCACGCCTGGGCCGCAGGCTGCGCGAAAGGCCCCCCAGGTCCGGCGTGCGTGTACGCCCAGCGTCACCACATCACACGTATCCAGCTGTTGCGCGGTAGCATAGTGAGCGAAGCGCTGTGCGGCGGCGTTCGTTCTTCCATTGCCATGCTGTCCCGCAGGCAGGATGGTCGCGTCCGAGGGGGCCATCCCCATGGAGATGAGCAGTTGTGCCGCTTGGTCGGAATGGTCCCTGGCAGCTGGTCGGGATGCTCCAGTGCGGTCGGTGATCCACAAACTGTCCGCCACGATGTGCAATGATCGGCCGTTCACCTGCCACCCGCCCACGAACAAGGCATCGGTTCCGGCAGCCGTGAGATACGCGGCGCTGTCCGCTCCAAGGCGCCAGGTGTGCAGCCCCGACCCGCTGACATTGGCGCGAACATCGATCGGCTCGGCTGTGGCCACACCGCTCTTGATCAATACGTGATCACGATGCAAGGTCCAAGGCACCCCGGGAAGACCAGCCACGCGCACCACTACTTCGGTGGTACCGGGCGCATCGAGCGTGGCCATCAATGCTTCGTCCGCCCGGAGATGATGACTGACCGGCCGGACCGTTCCTGTGATGACCATATGATCGTACCGCCCGTTCTCGAAAACCTCCAGTGCGTCGCGCAAAGAGGCTTCAGGCATCCAGCCCTCCACGACCAAGGTGCCAAGGCCATAGGGTCGCTTCACTGCGAGGAAGGGTCCGCTCGCCGCGATGCCGATGATGACCAGCGTGGCCATCGCGACGATCGCGAAAAGGATCTTCCGGACCCGCCCCATCGATCAATCACCTTCCAGTGAAGCCAGCAATTCTTGCAGTTCCGCGCGTGCCTTGCGATCACCGGAGACGATGCACTGCAACTTACCGGCTTCGCAGGTGTGGATGGCCTCGCTGTTGCGTCCCACGTCGGCGAGCATCATGGCCAACTGGTAGTAGGAAGCCACATGGTCCGGCCTGTCCCGGAGCAGCTGTTCCAGTGCTTCGATCGCGGGTCCCATTTCCCCCTTGCGCTTCAGTTCCAGCGCGATCGCGTACCGCAGGAACACATCCCCTGGCTCTTCGGCGAGCATGCCACGCAGTTGATCCAGGCGCTCGGCGCTCATCCTTGTAGTGGATGTTGGGCCCATTCCTTTCGTAGGTCTTCCGCAGGCGCGATGCGAACGAAACGGCCTTGATCGAGCTC
>JAGNSU010000146.1 GCA_017987895.1 Flavobacteriales bacterium
GCCCGCCGTGACGGGAAAATCCGACGAGCCGGTGCTGCCAAGGATGTAGAGTTCATCGTTCGCGTTCACCACCAAGCTGTGCGGTGACTCATTCATCGAGCCGCCTATGTAGGTGCTCCATAGCAAGGAGGCGCCTGACGCATCCCATTTCGAGACGCCCACGTCGATCACCCCGCCCTGGAAGGAGTTCTGCAACACGCCGATGGTGGTCGGATACCCGATGCCGAACACGATGCCGCCACCATACAAGTTGCCGCCGGCATCATAGGTGGCGGTGAACCCGAAGTTGTCCGCCGTGCTTCCGCTGTAGCTCGCGAAGCTCAGCACCGGATCGATCACCAACGCTTCGTTCCGATCATACCCTTCCGGCAGGGAGAACCGGAGCCGCTCACCTTCCAGCACGAAGTCGCAGGCTACCTCACCCCCCGGCCCATAGGCCAACGGTGCTTCTTCAGTGACCGATCCCGCCGTGGTGCGAACAATGATCGTTCCGTTCCGCACTTCCAATCCGTCCTGGCCGATATACCGCATTCGGATGTTCGCTGGATCGGCGCCCGGGGCCACGAGCAGGTCGTATTTGACCCCATGTCGGCCGTCGATCCGCAGGTCGATGCCGGGGTACAGGTCCCTCAGAACCACTTGTCCATGCACGGCCACTCCGGAAGCCCATTTCGCCGGGTCGTTCCCCAGGAAATAGTTCTCGTAGTGCCCAAGGGAACGTTCACCCCGCCAGGCGGTGGCGTTCCCACCTTCGAAAAGCACCTGATAGGCGTGCGCCCGATAGGGTTCGTTCACCTCCTGTTGGACAGCATGGCCATGCTGGTGGCCATTTCCGCCCGAGGTGAGCACGATGGTAAGGCGATCGCGTTCCACGAAAAGCGCCCCTCCAGGCACCATGGCCCGATAGAGGACCTGGGCGGGCCACTGGCCCTGATTGGTGGAAAAGGTCACACCGCCATCGGCGCTGCTACCAAGCAGCGCGGTGATCAGACCCAGGAGGAGGGTCAGGGAGCGGGGACGGACGGACACGCAAGCCAAGTTACAGCGGGAAGACAGTCCAAGTTCCGCACAAGTTGCTTCGGGGCGCAGCCGGACCTGCCAGAACGAGGAACGGCCCGGATGACGCCGTATTTTCGCATCCTGAAGTGGGAAGGCCGAAAGCCTTTGAACCTCCTGCTCCGGTGGCCCCCCAATGAGCGACGCGATCAAGCACGAATGCGGCATAGCGCTGATCCGCCTGCGCAAACCACTGGAGCATTACCACCAGCATTACGGCACTCCGTTCTACGGGCTCCAGAAGCTGTTCCTTCTTATGGAGAAGCAGCACAACCGCGGGCAGGACGGTGCCGGAGTGGCCACCATCAAGCTGGATCCGGACCCGGGGCTCAATTACATCGATCGCGAACGCAGTACGGACAAGCAGGCCATCCAGAAGATCTTCGGGAAGATCCAGAAGGGCTACGAAGATGCCGTGCGCCAGGAACCGAAACGTAAAAGCGACCCCGCCTGGCTGAAGGAGCATGTGCCCTTTTTAGGGGAACTGCTCATGGGCCACTTGCGTTATGCTACCTATGGGCGGGATAGCCTGGAGAACTGCCATCCACGCCGTCGCCTCAACAACTTCATCACCCGCAACCTGGTGGTGGCCGGCAACTTCAATATGACCAATGTGGACGAGCTGTTCGAGCTGCTCGTCACCATCGGCCAGCACCCCAAGGAGCGGAGCGATACCATGACGGTGTTGGAGAAGATCGGCCACTTCTTGGATGTGGAGAACGATCGCCAGTTGCACATCCACCGGCAACTGGGCTACGCCGACAAGCAGATCACACCGCTGATCGGCGAGAAGATGGACCTGCGGCAAGTGCTGGTGAACAGTGCGGTGGATTTTGATGGTGGGTATGCGCTTGCGGGCATGGTGGGGCATGGGGACGCTTTCGTGCTGCGCGATCCGAACGGTATTCGTCCCGCGTTCTGGTACGCCGATGATGAGTTGGTCGTTGTGGCCAGTGAGCGTCCCGCCATTCAGACCGCGTTCGCCTTGCGCACGGAGGACGTGCATGAGTTGACCCCCGGCCACGCATTGATCATCCGAAAGGATGGCAGCTACGGCGAAGAGCTGATCCGCGAACCGGCCGAAAGGAAAGCGTGCAGTTTCGAGCGGATCTACTTCAGCCGGGGTAGTGATCGCGATGTGTACCGGGAGCGTATCGCATTGGGCCGTTCGCTCTGTCCTGCCATCCTGGAAGCGGTGGACCACGACCTGGAGAACACCGTGTTCAGTTTCATTCCGAACACGGCCGAGGTGGCCTGTTATGGGATGATGAAAGGCATTGAGGATGAACTGGACCGGGTGAAGGAACGCCGGATCATGGAGTTGGGCGTTCCGCCCGACCCCACAGCGCTGCGCGCCATCCTGGCTATGCGGCCCCGCCTGGAGAAGGTGGCCATCAAGGACGCCAAGCTCCGCACCTTCATCACCGCGGATGATGCGCGCGATGATCTCGTGGCCCATGTATATGACATCACCTACGGTAGCGTTCGACCCGGCGTGGACAATCTCGTGGTGATCGACGACAGCATCGTGCGGGGCACCACACTGAAGCAGAGCATTCTGCGGATGTTGGACCGGTTGGAGCCGAAGCGCATCGTAGTGGCCAGCAGCGCGCCGCAGATCCGCTATCCCGATTGCTATGGTATCGACATGGCCAAGCTCGGGGATCTCGTGGCGTTCCAAGCGGCCATCGCACTGCTGAAGGAGACCAAACAGGAGAACATCATCGACGATGTGTACGACCGCTGCCTCGTTCAGGTGGAACAACCCATGCACACCATCGAGAACGTGGTGAAGGACATCTACCGGCCCTTCACCGCCGAGCACATAAACGCCAAGATCACCGAGTTGCTCACACCCACTTCGATCAAAGCCGAGGTACGGATCCTGTTCCAAAGCATCGAAGGGCTGCACACGGCTTGTCCCGCACACACCGGTGATTGGTATTTCACCGGGGACTATCCCACGCCCGGTGGCCGTCGTGTCGTGCTGCGCGCTTTCATCAACTTCATGCAGGGGCGCAACGTGCGCGCGTACTGAAACGGGGGCCCCTCCCCATGTTCGCTTTCCGGTGATACCGTGGAAGGCGCTTGTTCCATCGGCGACTTTCCGTGCTTGCGCGGTCGCCGAACAAAAGCTCCTTCGGCGGAATACATTGCGCGCCATCCGGTATGAGACCCCTGTCGTTCATCCTTAAACGCGGCATGATCACGATGGCGTGCGCCTCGATCATCCTGGTCCCCGCCCTGATCAATGGCTTCCCGTTCGTTTATGCCGACACGGGCACCTACGTGCGAAGTGCGTTCGAAGGCTACGTACCCTTCGATCGACCTTACTGGTACGGGCCGTTCATACGTGCGACCAGCCTGGGTGGAACGACCCTCTGGGGTGTGGTGATCGCGCAAGCGATCCTGTGCGCGAGCTATGTGCTCCGTATTTCCTCCCTGCTGCTCCCTACTATGATCGTCGGCCGCGTTGCGATCGCGGCCTGCATGCTCCTGAGCATAGGTACCGGATTAGGCTGGTACGCCGGCCAAGTACTGCCGGACATCTTCACCGGTATTGGACTGCTGGCGGTGTTCCTCCTCGTAAGAGGGGCCCATGGCCCCTGGCTCCGGGCTATGGACAGCATTGTGATCGCTGCCGCGTGCTGGATGCATTTGAGCAACCTCCTCATACTTCCATTGGCCGGCATGTCGCTCTTGCTCATCGGTCGGAGCTCGCCGTCGAGGCCGCTCCGCCCTGGCATCCTGTGGCTTGCCTCGGCCACCGTCCTGGGATGGGGAGGGCTCGCATTGGCGAACAGGATAGTGGATGGCAACGCCTATGTATCCCGTTCCAGCCACGTCTTCTTGATCGGCCGGATGCTCGATACGGGCATGCTCCGCCCGTATTTGATGGAGCATTGTCCCACGGAACAGTTCGGCATTTGTGCTTACATCGATAGCCTGCCACCACACAGTCAAGCCTTCCTCTGGTGGGACAGCAGCCCTGTGGTCAAGCAAGGTGGGTGGGAAGCGACACGGGAGGAATACGATCGTATCGTGCGAGGGTCGTTCACAGAGCCACGGTTCATTTGGTGGCATGTACGCGGAAGTCTGGCTTCCACCTGGGAGCAACTGGGCATTTGGGAGATCTGCAAGGGATCCGCTTCGGAGTGGCACCGCGCCCCGGACGGTCCTACGTACCGGATGCTCGCAACCCACCTTCCGCATGAATTGGACAATTTTCTTGGATCGATGCAGAACGGCGGGCGAGGTGGGCTTGACATGCGATGGCCAGACCTCAGCTACCGGTCGCTATTGGCATTGGCCGTGCTCGCTGCGGCGTGGGCGCTGGTGTACCGGTCACATGATCCGCAAGGCGCTGAAGCTCGGACGCTGGTCCTGTTCTCCTTGCTGGCGATAGTCATTGGAGCATGGGTTTGCGCCACGCTGAGCGTGGTGGACGCGCGTTACCTCGCACGCGATTCCTGGTTGCTGCCGTTCGCGGTGATCCTCTTCTTCGCGCAGCGTATGAAGGTACCTGCGCCAGTGGTGCACGGCTCAATCGGCTGATCGGACCAGTCGCCCGTTCTTCTCCAGCTTCGCCATTGCTTTCGCGTTCGCAGCGAGCTTCGCATCGCCATGCACTACGATACGCGAGGACGGATCCACGTTGAGCTTTGCCGAGGTGTCGAGAATGAGCTCCGAGCCAGGCATCAAGTGCAGCGTGCTTCCGGTCTCCAGGCGCAGTTCGCTCCCGGCTTCGAACACCACGGACGCACCGGCGGAGATGGTGAAGCGCGTAGGGGGAGAGAAGTAGCGGCGCCCCTGGGCTTCGCCTTGCAGGATCATGCGCGTGGGGGTGAGCGAACGATCGATCACCATCCGCTTGCCGGCGGACATGATCAGAGAACGACCGTCATTGCCCCGCAAGGGTGGTAGCACGATACTGTCCGCGCACCAAGTGACGTCGTTGTTGATCCGTGTAGCCCCGGTGCTTACCCGAAGCAGGATGGGGCCATCGCTCCGTTGTTCCAACAGTTCCACGCGAAGGCCATTGAGGTAGACCGTGCGGTTGTCCGGTACACCACCGTTGTTCTTCTCCCGTTTTCCGCCTGCGGTGAGCGTGAGCATGTTCGCGGAAGAGGGGTTGGAGGCCATGCTCAGCACGCGCGATCCTCCGGCGCTGAAGGCGTGGTCCGGCCTCCCGAAGAAGCGGGGGCTGCTGGAAGCATCACCGCCGGGGGCCTTCAGGATACAGGGTACGAAATGTTCACCCCGTTCCAAGGCATCATCCCGGTTCCTGTCGTACACCACGAGCTCCTGCTCGCTATTGCCGCTGAGCGGGTTCTCACGCACCCTTCGGAAAGCGATCGTCTGGCCACCGAACGGGCAGGTGCCGCGCAAGGTGTCGTCCGTAAGTTCGAGGTCGTAGTGCCCGCAGGCCGTCAAGGGACGCAGGTAGTCCGCGTTGCCGCCGAAAATGTTCCTGCCGCGTTTGTTGTCGCGTTCGATCTGCATTGTCATGAAAAGCCCTGGCCGAGCTTTTGCCACGCACGGGTTGTTGGTGTCCTCCCAATGGAAGCGATCGGTGGGGGAACCGTTCAGCGCATAGGTCTGGTGGTTCTCCACCCAAAGCCACTGCTGGTATTCCCCCTCCGGTAGGAAGGGCATGCGGATACGCAAGGCATCGCCGCTGGTGACGAGATCGCGCAGCAAAAACGTGCCGGTATCACCGGCGATGGGATCGAGGTCCCCATTGATGGCGTGCTCTTCCGCGTCCCGCGCATTGATGCGGAAGGGTGCGTTCGGTAGGCGCCAACCCAGGCGGTCGCGGTCCCAACCGCTGCACGTGAGCAGGCTGCTGCTGGACGCGCCCATCATGCTCCATCCACCTTGCACACTGAGCGAGTAGCTGTCGAACTGGGCGGCGTTGCCTCCGCCGCTGTGGAAGTTGTTGCCGCCAAGGAGGAGGTGGTTGAACTCGTGCTTCAGGATCTCGAAGGGCAGGGCGTTCATCCCTCCGAAGCGGCTCTGCGTATCGCTTTCGTAACCGAAGAGCTTGCCGCTGCTGCCCGGATCGGTGCTGCCCTGGCCATGCGTCAGGCTGCTGTTCCGAAGGATCACCATCACGTGATCGTAGCTGTGTGGATCGTCGGCACCGGGTGTTTTCGGCATTCCCACCGCGGCGCCGTCCTTCCACAGATCGAAGTCGGCGGGTGTGAGCCCATGGGCCGTTCGGAACGCGGGCAGCTTGTTCGCCTCTTTGATCACCAGGGCGTTGGCGCTTCCGCCGTTCGCCGCGGTGGGGTACTCGCTCTCGCGCAAGGTGAAGAGATGATCGATGTAATCGCCCAGTACGCTGTATTGACCCAGGCTGATGTCGTGATAGTACCGCGTTACCGTCGCCTTGGGAACTTTGAGCTGCTGCGGATCGAAGACATTGTCCTTCCACCGGGGCAATTGTCCTTTTGGCCAATGCTCGGCTCCTTCGGCCTGTGGGTCCTTGCCCGGGTTCTTGTCGTATACCACTTCGGCGAAGAGCACCAGGATGCGTATCGTACCATGCGGGCTGAGGTACCAACCGTTCTCGCTGTTCTGCTCCCCACTGGTATCGGTCAACTCGGGTGCGGGGAGCGGCTGGACCGGAGGCTTTGTGGCGCCAAGGACGAAGGGCGGCCTGGGCGTTTTGGTCGTGCCAGGCCGAACCATCGGCCGGTCGGTCTGTGCACCGGCCCATGGAGTAGTTAAGGAACCAACGATCAGGAAAAGGAAAAGCCGCCAGCGCATACTGCCAATGTACAGCTACGCTTTCGGCGCCTTGTAAAGCGGTACCGTGCTGCACGGCTCACCGAACATCAGGCTCTTCACCACGGGCATCAGCTTGGCGCTCAGTTCCACGTATGCGTTCAGTGGAACGGGGAGCTTGCTACATCCTTTCACCACCACACGCGCGTTGCGATAAGGTTCCACCTCGACTTGCTGCACGAAGCGGGTGAACACTGCCCGCTCCAATTGGTCAGCATCACCCTGCGTAACGAACGCCGCGTGCGGCTGTAGGTGGGTCGCCACCAGCATGTACGCCCAGGTCGGGATGATCGCATCCGCCGAGCAATGCACAGAAACGAACTTGCCTTTGTACTGCGACCAATCATGCTCCTTCGCGAAGGCCCGCAGGTCGTCCTCCTTCAAAGCGACCTCCTGCCAGAGCAGCGGCTTTAGATCGAAGACCACGCGCTCACCTTGTGGATAGAACTCCTCCAGATCGAGGGTGACGATCCCGCTCGTGGCTACCTTGTTTACGATCTCCGCCATCGCCGCAAAGGTACCGTCAACCCAGCGGGACCTAGCGGGTCACCATGAGCTTGCGGGCCGAAGTCCGGGTGGCGCTTTCCACCGTGACGGTATACGGGCCTGCGCTGATCAGGCTCAGGTCGAGATCGATCGTCCGTCTGCCCATCGGGAGCGTGCCCTGGAAGAGCGCGCGCACCGGGCGCCCGGCCATATCCCGAAGTATGATCAGGTAGCTGGATGCCTCCGTGACCTCCAACGTGAGTTGCGCACGTTCCCGGGCGGGATTCGGAGAGAGGAGCATGTTCGCATCGCTATTGTGCGGTTCGGGTATGGCTACCGGGAAGTTGCCCAGTTTGAACACCACGCCGCTCGTGTTACATACCCACGCGCCCTGTAGATCGTTGTCCAAGGCGATGCCGCTCAGGTTCGTTACGCCTACGGGGAGCAAATGCTCCGTGATGAAAAC
>JAGNSU010000033.1 GCA_017987895.1 Flavobacteriales bacterium
GCGATCAGGATCAACCCTATGATCCACAGGCACTTAATGAAAGAATTCCGTTCCATGGTCCGTTCGTTCTAGCGCTTCCAGCGGGGATGAGTAGTCCCTGTGGAAGCGCCCTTTGTACCCGGACGGATGCGGAAAGGTTATCGACGGGTGGAAGGAACCGTTCGATGAAACAGGAAAACGGGGGGCGGCTGGAGTTCACCCCTTCGCCATCCGCGCCCGCAGCACAGCATGCAGCACGATGCCCGCCGCCACGCTCACATTGAGCGAGCCGATCTGGCCGGCCATGGGGATGCGCACCAACTCATCCGCCATGCGCAGCACGCGGTCGTTGATCCCCGTATCCTCCGAGCCCATCACCACGACCAAAGGTCCCGAGAGATCGACCTCGGAGACATCCTGCTGCGCTTTTTCGGTGCAGGCGATGATGCGCAGTCCGTGTTCGCGTGCACGGTCCAAGGCCTTCAACAGATCATTGGTACGGCACACGGGTTTGCGGAGTAAAGCACCTGCGCTGCTCTTCACCGTGTCCGGTCCCAACCGGGCGGTACCCACTTTCGGTACCAGCAATCCGTGGGCGCCGAAGCATTCCGCACTGCGGGCGATGGCGCCCATGTTGCGCACGTCGGTGACGCTGTCGAGTGCTACGATGAGCGGGGCTTGGCGCTGTTCGTAGGCGCGCGCGATCACCTCGTCGAGGTCCTGTTCTTCGACCTGGCTCAAGTAGGCGATCACGCCTTGGTGCTCGGCACGCGTGAGCCGGTCCAGCTTTTGGAGCGGAACGGGTTGCCACGGAACGTTCTGTTCGAGCGCGAGCCCGCGGATCTCGCGGATCCCATCGCCTCCGGCACCGATGCGGATCAATAGGCGCTCCACATGTTTCCGCGCGCGGAGGGCTTCGATCACCGGATGCACCCCGCAGATAAGATCGCTGTCGGCCATGGTTAATTCTGTACGATGCGGCCGTTGCGCCAGCTTTCCACATTGCGGTACCAGGCGCCTTTCAACATGGGGTCGCGCTCCAGTTGCAGGTCATTGTCCGTAAAGGGCAGGTCGCGCTGTTTGAAGCGGAAGGTGAGGCTCATCAAATTGGTCTCTTCACCGTAGATCCAGGCCTCGCCTTGCGCGGTCTTGTGGATGGTGTTCGGAGTGCCGAAGATGATGTGTACCAACCCACGGTCCGTGCGCCACCCTTCCACAAAGGAGGTGAAGTAGCGGTTCGCGTTCTCCACGCGCTCGTAGTAGGCGCGGATCGCACTGCGCGCGCGGTCTTTGCTCCCGGCGGCATCGAGCCAGAAACGTTCCACGGCTTTGCGCACCGAGGTGTCGGAGAGCATCCGTTCGTACTCCTGCATGCTGGTGATGTAGCGCAGGGGCGGCACCATCTCGGCGGCCACGCGCACACGCGGGTGGTCCGTACCGAGCACGAAAAGGGTGAACCCGGCTTGCGTGGAGGTGTCCGGCCGGAAGTGATAGAACCCGCGCTGCCGAAGGTCCAGTGCGAAGAGCCCATCGGGTCCGACCTGCACCGTGAAGGTGCTGTCCGGTGAGGTATCCACTGTCACCGGGCCTTGCTCGGCGAAAACGGGGGCGGGGAGACCGAACTCCTGCTGGTAGTAGGCGCCCAGCAAAGTACGATCCGCGTATTGTTCGCAGCGCACGCGCAACTGCCCCGGGCCGCTGAGGTGGTCGTCGAAAATGGGCAGGTCCCGGTCCGCCTCGATCGGCAGGAAGTTCTGGCGCACGTTCGCAACGGCTTTGTCCACGGCGATCAAACGGGTGCTCCGCGTGCCGCGGTTCAGATCCTCCGCGGTGATGCGGATCACAAAGGAGCGCTGCTCGTTGCGACGCATTTCGAGTTGCCCGATCAGCTCGCGGTCCTCGGCGGGTTCCTCGCTAACGTCTTTCACCAAGGTGGAGGCGCTGTCGATGAGCGTCTTGCCGGTCCAGTCGCTCAATGCTTCATAGGTGATGCGCACGACAGCGCGGTAGGGCGCCCCGCCGCCATCGCTCTTGTAAAGCAGATCGCGCGTGCGAAGCATGAAGTGGATCACCGAGGCCTGTTCCGGACCGTGGTATAGACGCGCATTGAACTCCAGTGCGGCCGCTTCCTGCCCGTAGAGGTAGGCCAGGTTGTTGTTCGCTGAAGGCGCGCGCTGTTGCGGCGCACGGTTACCACATGCGCTGAGCATCGTCACCAACAGGATGGCTGCGGAATATTCGGGGAGGCGCGCCTTCATGGGAACTGCGGATCGGCGGGTTGCGCATCGATGGCGCGTTGCAACAACGCCGGATTGATGGACTTGTTGGTCTTCGCGCCGAGTTCTTTGATCAGTTCCACCTGGCGCACCAAATTGCCCGGGCCTTTGCTCAGCTTGTTCATGGCCTCTTTGTAGTTGTCCTGCGCGGAGTCCAGTTGTTTGCCCACTTTGATCAGGTCCTCGGCGAACCCGGCGAATTTCTCGTAGAGTTTCCCGGCGCGATCGGCGATCTCCATGTGGTTGCGCGCCACGCGCTCGTTCTTCCAAATGCCGTGGATGGTACGCAAGGTGGCCATCAAGGTACTGTGCGTCACCATCACCACTTGGCGGTCGTACGCCTCCTGGAAGATGGCGGGCCGCTCGCGCAAGGCGAGCAGGAAAGCGGGTTCGATGGGCACGAACATCAGCACGAAGTCGACGCTCTGCACACCGTAGAGCTTGGTGTAATCCTTTTCACCCAGGCCACGTGCGTGGTTGCGGAGGCTTTCCACGTGTAGCTTGAGGAAGCGACTACGTTCGGCTTCATCACTGCTGCTGGCAAAGCCATCATAATGGAGCAGCGAGACCTTCGAGTCGACGATGAGATGCTTGCCTTCTGGTAGGAAGATGACCGCATCTGGCCGCTGGCGGGACCCATCGCCCAGAGTGGTGTTCTCCTGCATGCTGTACTCCTGGCCGGGCATCAGTCCGGCGCTTTCCAGTAGTTTCTCCAGTATCATCTCGCCCCACGCACCTTGTGACTGCGAATCGCCTTTCAGCGCCTTGGTAAGGTTGTCGGCATCCTTGCTGAGGCGTTGGTTCTGTTCCACCAATTTCAACACTTCGCTTTTCAGCAGGTGGCGTTCCTTGCCTTCGCTCTCGTAGGCATCGCGCACCTGTTTCTCGAAATCCTTGATGCGCTCCTGCAAGGGGAGGAGTATGGTGCCGAGCCGTTCCTGTTGTTGCTCGTTCAATTGTTTGCCCTTGGCTTCGAGCAGGTCATTGGCGATCACTTTGAATTGATCGGTCATGCGGGCATGGAGCTGTTCCAGTTCGCCCTTTTGCTCGTTCAGCTTTTCCGCCAAACCCCGGTTGCGTTGTTCCTCCGCCGCGAGTGTTCTTGTCAGCTCGTGTACCTGCGCGCGCTGCGCATCGGTTTCGGCGGCGGCACGATCGAGGCGGCGTTCCAGGTCGGCGCGTTCGGTTTCGCGCTCGCGTTGCAAGAGTTCGAGGGCGGGGTTGCCTTTGGTGCGGCTCCACCACAACGCGGCCACAGCCCCAGCTATCGCACCGAGCAAGATCCCGATCACAAGTCCCGTCCACATACGTTCGCGAAGGTAGCGAGGTCGCAGCCTGCGGGCCGACGCGCTCAATTGTCGAGCACCACCACCAGCGCACCGAGCGGCACCTCCTCGTAGATCGCGATCACATCCCGGTTCGCCATGCGGATGCAGCCCATGGAGCTGGGGCATCCCAAGGAGGCTTCGTTGCCTGTGCCGTGGATATAGATGAAGCGATCGTGGCTATCTTTTTCCCCGCCGCGGTTCTCTCCGTCTTCCAGCCCTTCCAGCCAGAGAACGCGGCTGGTGATCACGTCGTTGTCGGGTCCTGGCTCATTCAGGTCCACGACCTCTCCGGTGGGCAGACGGTCCTTCAGCACGCTGCCGATGGGAAGACCGTCGCCGAACTTCTCCGCCACGCGGTGGAGCCCCGGCGGCGTCCGGTAGCTGTCCACCTGGGTGCCTAACCCAGCGCGCGCTGTGGCGATGGTGAAGTCGTTGCGCATCAGGCCGTCCACCACATGGAAGAGGCGTTGACGCTGTACCGAGATGTAGAGGATGTGCCCCTCCAATGACCGGCCAGGGTAACGCACCGCCATGTATTCCAAGAGCATTTCCGCGAGGCCCTGGCCGGGGGGAGGCGCGGTAGTGCTGTCTTGTGCGAAGGCCCGAGTCGTGATGCTCAACGCAGCGCTCAGGAAAAGAACGCTAGAACAGACTCGTGAACCCGAAGTGGATCTTGCCGCTGCGCAATTCCACGGGAACATTGAACTGGCTGGCCAACGCATAGGTGAGGCTGAAGATACCGGCCTTGGTCTCGAAACTGGTGCCGACGCCAAAGCCGATGGGGTCGTCGCGGAGCGGTTCCGCACCGCTCAGGTCCTCCCACCAGGCTTGGTCTACGAAGACGAAGGCATTGCTGTTCTCTTCCAACAGGATCCGGTACTCAAGCGTACCGATCGCATAGCTGGACGCATAGATGGAGGCTTCATCCACACCGCGCATGTTCTTGATACCGCCCAATCGGTACAATTCGTTCACGTAGAGGTTCGGGTTGACCATGGCGCCGCCCTGCCCGGCGATCCGCACCGTTCCCCGGCGGCCCAGCTTCACGTGCAGGATCGCTTGTGCGATCACCTCGTACTGCACACTGCGGGTGGTAATGGTGAGCACGGTATTGTCCGGATCGGGAGTGCGGCTTTCCTTGTTCCCCAGCGAGCCTTCGATAACGAGCGCATAGCCGCGCTGCGGGTTCGGGCGATAGTCCAGCCTTTGGCGTTCCAACCCGAGGCCGTAAGTGAGGAGCTTGACGTTGGCAAGGCCGGGAGAAAACACTGGAATGCGCCCCAGCACCCGCGACGATTTGCTGTTCACGAACACGGAGATCACATCGCCCTGCGCCATACTGAACTGCACGGCGGCTCGCCCGGTCACTTCCAGGAAGGAGGTGTCGCGCCGGAAGAGTTTCAAAGAAAGGTCCGTTCCGAACGGTGTATTGAACAGGAAAGGCAGTTGAAGCCGCACCTTCAGGTCCTGGGTCCGGTCCTTCATGCTCCGCCAGTTCAGTTCGATGGCCTCGCCGCGCCGCAGGGCGTTGCGCAGGCGCAGATCGATGTCCCCGGTCAAGTTCACCTTGCCGGTCACCGGGTCGGGCAGTACCCCGAGAATGCCATTGACGGTGCTGGCTTTCTTGGCATCCAGGAAGAGGTAGAGCTTGGTGGTTTCCGGGGTGAACAGAACGTAGGGTTTCTGTTTCTGCGCGACGAAGGGCAACTCGCGCACCCGGCGATCGAGCGCAACGATGAGCGCCTCGTCGTACAAGGCGCCCGGCCGTATGCCGATGTGTTGTTGCAGGTAACGCGAGGAGAGCCGGGCGGTGCCGCGCAGCACCACACTGTCTATATGTACCGTGCGTCCTTCCACCAACACCACGGCGGCATGCCAGCCATCCTCATGGATCCGCACACTGTCCAACCGGACCTCGGCGAAGGGATGGCCATGCTCTTCGGCGTACCGCAGGAGATCCTCCATCACCCGCACGGTTTGGCGGGGCGTTACAGGTCGGCCGGTGTAGGTCCGTTCGCGGAAACGCACGCGTGATGCGATCTCCGGAGGGATGCCGGAACCAGAGAGGTGGGCCCAGCGCGATCGCTCCCCGATATGCACATGGCATCGAAGTGTATCACCGGAAGGGATGCAGGAATCGATCGATGCGGCGAGATGACCTACAGCGCGCAGATCGTTCAACAGGGTGCGCAAGGCTTGCTCGCCTTCCAGAGGAGAGGCCACCCGTCGCGGTGCCCTCCAGCGTTTGGGGAGTTGCTCCGTAGCATCCAGTACAAGGGTGGTGCGTTGGGCCAGGAGCGGAAGGTGCCCCATCAGTGCCGCGACGAGCAGCGCTCCACGGGCCGAACGAAGTAGCCCAGGCACCCTCATGGGATCCGCCAATCGATGGGCGCCAGGCCTTGGGCGGCTAGAAGTTCGTTCGCCATGGAGAAGTGCCCACACCCGATGAAGCCACGATGCGCGGAGAGCGGCGACGGGTGCGGAGCCTTCAGCACATAATGGCGGTCCATTGGGATCAAGGCCTCCTTCTGTTGAGCGTAACGGCCCCATAAGAGAAAGACAATACCGCTGCGTTCTTCGGCCAATGCACGGATGGCGGCATCGGTGAACTGCTCCCAACCCTGCCCTTGGTGGGAGGCCGCCTGCTCGGCCCGCACGGTTAGCACCGCATTGAGGAGCAGAACGCCTTGCCTTGCCCACGAGGTCAGGTCTCCGTTGGCCGACTTGGGCAGACCCAGATCGCGCTCGATCTCCACCATCACATTGGCGAGCGATGGCGGCGGGGGCACACCCACAGGCACGCTGAAGCAGAGTCCATGGGCTTGGCCAGGTCCGTGGTAGGGGTCCTGCCCGAGGATCACCACGCGCACCTCCTCGAAGGCCGTTTCCTGGAAGGCACGGAGGATCTCGCTTCCTTTCGGGTAGACGGGATAGCGGGCCCTTTCGGCGACAAGGAACGCTTTGAGCCGTTGGAAATAGGCCTGCTCCATTTGCGGGCGCAACACACGCTCCCATCCGGGGCCCAAGGCGAGCGGTGCGGGGGAGGGAGGAGGCGAAGGCGACATCATTGAACGGGTCCGGAAAGATCGCCTATCGGATCGTTGAAACTTTTTTGGGGTCCTCTCCGTTCCGGGCGATAACTTTGGGCGTCGCCCATGCGTTGGGTGGTAGTGCCCACCCGGTCGAAGACAAACCAACGAACGATGAAAAAGGCTCTTCTGGTACTGGCGGTAGTGGTGACCGGGGCGGTGCTTCTGGCCTCCTGTGGGTCAAGCCACGCCTGCCCAGCCTACTCCAAGGTGCATAAGGTCCCGACCGAACGGCCCGCCTGACGCCTTGGTCCATTTGAATTCTTGAGCCCGGTCCAAGTGACCGGGCTTTCATGTTCACACTGGGAGCCGCAGTATCCTCCTAGATCAGCGGTAGCTGAAAAGGATCACCTGTTCCAGATCAGGATGGAGGCTCAGGGCCACTGGGCACGTGCGCGCCACATGCTCGAGCTCCTCGCGTACAGCCGGTGAAAGCCCGTTCCCTTCCATGGTGATCTCGACTTCGATCCGCACCACGCGCCGGGGTGCGGGTGCCATGTGTTTGCGCACTTCCGCGGAAAGACCGTTCACGGGATAGCCTTTGTCGCGGGCCCGGATGCCCATGACCGTGATCAGGCAGCAGGCCAGTGACGTGCTCATGAGATCCGTGGGCGAAAAGGCTTCCCCCCGGCCCTGGTTGTCCGGCGGTGCGTCGGTCACGATCACCGAACCGCTCCGGGTATGGACGCACTCGGTGCGGAGGTCACCGAGATAGTGGACGTGGGCGGTGGACATGAACGAACGGTCCGAAGGTAGCGTTGTGTTGCAGTAGCTTTGTGCTGCTCACTGCGTATGCGTTACCTCGCTCTGATCGTTCTCCTCACTTGTGCGGCCCGTGCGGCCGGGCAGCAGACCGTGTATGATGAGACGCGTATTCTCTACAAGAAGGAGTTGCACGGCGGTATCCTGGCGCACGGCGATGGATGGGGCATTAACTTCTTCCATGGGAAGCATCGCACCGCCAAGTCAAGGCGAATGCTCGGGATCGAGATCGTGGGCATGAAGCACCCCAAGGAGATCAAGAGCTTCAACCCCTATTACGAGGATGCACGGGGTTACTTCTATGGGAAGTTGAACAGTCTGATCCTCATCCGTCCCACATGGGGTCGCAAGGAGCTGATCACGGACAAACTGCGCAAGAGCGGTGTCGAAGTGAACTACGTGTGGTCGGTCGGTCCGTCGATCGCCCTTTTGAAGCCTGTCTACCTGCAGATCGGGAAGCCCAACCTTCCCTATGAGACCATTGTGGTGGAGCGGTACGATCCCAAGGAGCATTATCCGGACGACATTTTCGGACGCGCTTCGTGGTTCAAGGGGTTCGACGGATCCACGTTCCAGTTCGGTGGCTTCGCACGTTTCGGGCTCAATTTCGAGCACTCCGGCACGGCCTCAGGCATCAAGGCCATCGAGGTGGGTGCGTCCATCGATGCATTCGCCGAAGTGGTACCCATCATGGCCGAGATCGAAGGGGTCGAGAACAAGCAGTTCTTCCTGGCCCTCTATCTCAGCTTGCAGTTCGGTAAGAAGTTCACCCGATGAGCACGGCGCACGAAGAGGCTGTCGTGCAGGCCCTCCCCCGCAAACCGGCTTGGCTTCGGGTGAAGTTGCCGACTGGCGAGAACTACCGGAAGGTGCGCCGGATCGTGAGCGATCACAAGTTGCACACCATCTGTCAAAGCGGCAATTGCCCGAACATGGGCGAATGCTGGGGGGAGGGCACGGCGACCTTCATGATCCTGGGCAACGTGTGCACGCGCTCCTGTGGCTTTTGTTCGGTGGCCACCGGAAGGCCGGAGGCTGCCGATCCGTTCGAACCCGCCCGCGTGGCGCGTTCTGTGGAATTGATGGGTTTGAAGCACTGCGTGATCACTTCAGTGGACCGCGATGACCTGGAGGATGGAGGTGCCGGTATCTGGGCGCGCACCATCCGTTCAGTGCGCCGCCGATGCCCGGGAACGACCATGGAGACATTGATCCCGGACTTCAAAGGGGAATGGGCCAACCTTGCCGAAGTGCTAACCGCGGCGCCGGATGTACTATCGCATAACCTGGAAACGGTGCGCCGCCTCACCAGGCAGGTGCGGGTGCAGGCGCGCTACGACCGAAGCCTGGAAGTGCTGATGCGCGCCAAGCGGGCCGGCCTTCGCACCAAATCGGGCGTCATGCTCGGCCTGGGTGAATCGGACCACGAAGTGCTCGAAACGATGGACGATCTGCGCAGCGTAGGCGTGGACGTGCTTACAGTCGGCCAGTATTTACAGCCCACCAAGGCGCATCTCCCTGTTCACGAGTTCGTTCATCCCGATCGGTTCGCGCGGTTCAGGGAGGAGGGATCGTCGCGCGGGTTCCGCTTCGTGGAGAGCGGGCCTTTGGTGCGCTCCAGCTACCATGCGGAAAGGCATGTCCGCTGATGACCGTCCGGCGATGGTCATCAGAAGTGTATAGAACGCACCCAACTTGTTCGGCCCCTTGGGGTCGGTAGGTTGAACGGAGGCATATCTTTGACTTTCTTCGTACCGAACACAATTGCGACCCGTACTCTTCACCATGAACACGGTTTCACGTCTGGGCCTGTGGGCCTTACCAGTCGCTGCGGCGGCATCTGTTCTCCTCGCAATGCAGCCCCGGATGCACTACATCCCACGGGATGAGGGCAATGGCGGTGCGAGCATTGATGGGGCTTTCGAATACCTCGCGGCCATCCGAGCGAACGTGGCGACGGGGGTGTACGATCCCAACGACAAGCGCCGCATGGACCAGGCGGTGCGAACGGCCATGGCAGCAGCTCCAAAATCGTTGAGCTTGCAGTGGATCGAGATGGGCCCTGACAACGTGGGCGGAAGAGTGCGCGCGGTCATCGTGGATCCCGCCAACCCGCAATCCCTTTGGGCCGGCGGAGTATCCGGAGGTCTGTACCACACCTTGGATGGCGCCAATACCTGGGTGAAGATCGGTGGGTTCGCCGACAACCTTTGTATCGCTTCCATTGCCCTGCTCAGCAACGGTCATATTTACGTCGGCACGGGGTCCTCTTTCGAGGGGCGATCAGGGTCGGGCGACAGTGGTTTCATCGGCGATGGTCTCTACCGCAGCGTGGACGGCGGAGCCACGTTCCAGCAACTTTTCGGCCCGGCCGGGAATTTCGACGAGAACGATCCTTGGACCAGGGTGGACAAACTCATCCCTGACCCGACCAACCCGAACCGCGTATGGGTCGGTTACGGAGGCGGTCTGCGGATCTATGACGACTCGGACGGTACGTTCACGGAAACGGATAGTGATCTGCCCGGTTCACCATGCAAGGCCCTCGACGTGAGCTCCGATGGTTCGACCATCCTTGCCAATTTCGGTTCCCAAGCCTGGCTGAGCCAGGACTTCGGCGCCAACTTCACTACGCTGAACCAGGGCACCAACCAGTTCCCCACCGCAGGCATCTCGCGGATGGAAGTGGCCATTTCGCCCGATGACAAGAACTACATGTACGCCATGATGGCCAGCAGCGGACGGATGTTGGGCGTTTGGGCCTCCACCAACCAGGGCATGAACTGGAACCAGATCTGGCCCGCCGGTTTCGGTACGAACGGGGTCCCGGAATTGGACATCTTCGGGGACAACTCACAAGGGAATTATGACAACGTGATCGCCGTTGTACCCGGCCAACCGGATCGCGTCTGGTTGGGCGGTGTTACCCTGTGGACCACCAGTTTGAACGCCCAGCCCGTCCAACTGGCTTTGGGCTTCGATTTTCCGGGTTGCTTCAACTGCGTTCACGCCGATGTCCACGATATCACCTTCGCGCCGGATGGTCAGTACGCTTACGTGGCTTGCGACGGAGGCATCTATGTGACGCCTACCCAGGGCGATGTGTTCTATGCGGCCAACCGTTTCTTGAACATCACGCAGTTCTATTCGCTGGCATACTCCCCCAAGGGCAAGGTGCTTGGAGGTACCCAGGATAATGGCACCCAGTATTTGCCATTGGTGGGTGGCACCACCGCGGAAGAGGCCATTGAGGTGAACGGCGGTGATGGTTTCGATTGCGAGATCTCGCAGATCGATCCGAACATCATGTTCTCCACCGTCTACTTTGGGTCGCTCGGCCGCTCGGCGGATGGGGGAACGAATTTCGGCGATTTCTATGATGCTCGCGTGCTCGCTCTCGGGAACCCTGGTTCCATCGATGGCACTGGGATCGGCGATTTCTACACCAACATCCGGCTGTACGAGAACTGGGAGGACGATAACAGCCAGGACAGCGTGACCTGGTTCAACACTACCGCGGATACCCTTCATTTCGGGCAGATGATCGACTATGTGGGTAAGATGCCCCAACTGCGACAGTACCACACGATCACACAGAACGCGATCGCCCCGGGGGATTCGCTCCGTGTGCAAGACCGTGTGCAGACCCTGCTCGCCGTTGGGTTCACCGGGGCGCAGGGGGTTTGGGTAACACGGGATGCATGTCAGTTCGTGACCTCGCCGGAATGGTGGCGGGTGACGATGAATTCCGGCGGCTCCGTGAACGTGCTGGAGTGGTCAGCGGATGGCAACAGATTGTTCTGGGGGAACCGGGATGGCGGCGTCTTCATGCTCGAGGGTTTCAACAATGCCTACAGCCTCGATCAGGCCGACGTGCAGATCGGTACGGACTATCAATTGACCCAGAGAACGCTGGTCTCAGGCGGCCCGGTGGTGACCGGCCTGTGCGCGGACCCCAACGACCCGAACAGACTGATGGTCACGTTCGGGCAGTACGGTGGCAACCAGAAGGTTCGGATCCTTTCCAACATCAGCACCTTGAACAACCCCACCGTGACGAACGTGTGGGCGGGCGTTCCTGCCGAGTTGCAGGGCATGCCGGTGTATGATGGCATCATCACCATGGATGATCCCGAGAGCTACGTGGTGGGCACGGAATATGGGATCATGGCCAGCGACGACAATGGCGCCACATGGACCTTCGAGAACACGGGGCTGGACCGGGTACCGGTGTTCCAGGTCCGCCAACAAACCCTCACCTGGGATAACAACCCGTACGAGATCGACTATGTGACCAACCAAGGCGTGATCTATGCGGGCACGCATGGGCGGGGGGCTTTCCGTACCGAGAAGTTCCTGAGCATCGCGCCTCCGCAGGGTGGGTCCGGCGCGAAGGGTGAGGTCTCCGACCTGACGATCTTCCCGAACCCGGCCTCGGTCACCACGACCATCGCCTTCACCTTGAACGAAAGGAAGGAGACGAACATCTCCATCTATGACCTGAACGGTCGCCTGGTGCGTTCGGAACGTCCTACGTCCTACGGCCCCGGCAAGCAACAAGTGGTGCTACCGGTGCAGGACCTGCCCCCCGGCACCTATGTGGTGGAACTACGTGCGGGTGCCGTGAAGCGCACCGGCCGGTTCGTGATCTCGCGCGGGTACTGAGCGCCTGAATAAAGAGATGGTGGACCCCGGGCGATCGGCCCGGGGTTCTTTCTTTGTCACCTCAACCGATCGGATCGATGAACGAAAGTGGAACGCCGCTCCGTGTAGCGATCAACGGGTTCGGCCGCATAGGCCGCATGACCGCACGCATTCTTCTCGCCAGGAAGGACGTGGATCTGGTGGCGGTGAACGACCTGACCGATACCCTCACGCTCGCCCACTTGTTCAAGTACGACTCTGTACATGGCCCTTTCCGCGGTGTCGTGACCCACGACAACGAGCACTTGCGTTTCGACGGAAGAACCGTCCGCGCGTTGGCGGAGCGTGATCCGGCCCTGCTCCCATGGGGCAAGCTCGGGATCGATGTGGTGATCGAGAGCACCGGTTTGTTCTTGACGCGGGAGAAGGCCAGCGCGCACCTCAAAGCAGGGGCTAAGCGTGTGGTACTGTCGGCGCCGGCGAAGGATCCCGACATCAAGACCGTGGTGCTCGGAGTGAACGATCACTTGCTCGACGGCACGGAGACCCTCGTCTCCAATGCCTCATGCACCACCAACTCCGCCGCGCCTATGATCCAGGTGGTGAACGATCTCTGCGGGATCGAGAGCGGCTACATCACTACGGTGCACAGCTATACCGGTGATCAGCGCTTGCACGACGCACCGCACAAAGACCTGCGACGGGCCCGAGCGGCGGCCGTCTCCATGGTCCCAACGAGCACCGGGGCTGCCAAGGCCATCACCCGGATTTTCCCGGAGCTCGAAGGCCGCCTCGGTGGATGCGGCATCCGAGTGCCGGTGCCCGACGGCTCCATCACGGACATCACCTGCCACGTCCGCCGCGTAGCTGATGTGGAGGCCATCAATGCGCGGTTCAAGGAAATGGCCGAAGGAAAGTGGAAAGGGATCCTGCGCTACACCGAGGATCCCATCGTGAGCGTGGATATCGTCGGCGACCCGCACAGTTGCATTTTCGATGCGCTGCTCACCAGCGTAGTGGGGACCTCCGTGAAGGTGATGGGTTGGTACGACAACGAATGGGGCTATTCCAACCGGTTGGTGGACCTGGTGATGCTGTTGGGTAGAACTGGGAAGTAGTTGTCGGTCGTCAGTTGTTGGTAGGTCCCGCTCCTAACGACCGTCAACAGACAACCAGCAACTGACAACTAACAACCGACCCTCACACCGCAGGCCCACCGGAGATCCGCACATCACCGTTCAGCGGACCATCGCTGGTGCGCTTCATCAATTTCAGCTCGGTGCCGTCGAAAACGGCATAGGTGAACCAGGTGATCCAATCGCCCAGGTTGATGTAGCGGCTTCCCGGCGCAACTTCAAGATCCACAGGCAGGTGCCGGTGGCCGAAGAGGAGGTAGTCGTAGTGCGTCTTCTTGAGCTCTTCGCGGCAATACTGCACCAGCCACTCCTTGTCGGTGCCCAGCCACTTCCGATCGTTCTCGTAGCTCTTCAAGCGGCTGCGCCCGCTCCAGAAATCGCCCAACCACAGGCCGAAGTTGGGATGCAGCCGTGCGAACAACCACTGGCAAACCGGGTTTCGGAACACCTGCTTCATGAACTTGTAGCCGTGGTCACCCGGCCCCAGACCGTCGCCATGGCCGATCAGGAACGTTTTGCTCATCCAGGTACGTACCGCTGGCTCGCGATGCACCGTAAGGCCCACTTCGGAAGGCACGTAGTCGAAGATCCACATGTCGTGGTTGCCGATGAACAGGTGCAACGGGATCCCGCGATCGGCGATCTCAGCCAACTTGCCGAGCAGGCGCACATGCCCGCGCGGCACGGCGCGTTTGTATTCGAACCAGAAATCGAACAGGTCACCCAGCAGGAGGATCTCTTCGGCGTCCTTCGCGGCCTCGTCGAGAAAGGCTACGATACGCTTCTCACGCTGCAAACTGCTGGCAGCGTCCGGCGCTCCCAAGTGGAAGTCGCTCAGCAGGTAGATCTTCTTTCCGGTCCTCATCAATTGCTGATCCTGCGGAGCAAAGTGGTGGGGTCGAGCTTCTCCAATGCCAGGACGAAGCGAATGCGTTCCATAAAGTCGATGTTGTTCAGTTCGAGCTGGTCCCCGATCTCCTTGGAAACCGCGAGCGGCACCCAAACTTCGGCGATGTCGCGGATGATGCGGATGCCGAAACCCACTTCGTAATGCATACGCCAAAGTTCTTCCTTGCCACTTGCGGTGACCTGTGTATAAGGTGCGGCACCAGCACTGGCGAAGAGCATCAGAGGCAGACCGAACGGGACATCGGCCTCCACGTTCATCGCCGCGATCCACGAATCGGATGTACCCTGTGAGTTGGGGGTCTTGAAAGCGCCTTGGTCCTTGGCCATTTGCTGTGCCGTGATGCGTCCTACATCCTGCCGCTCCATGAAGAAGTGATCGAACATCATGTCCGATGAACCCCAATGTAGGCGCCAGCCCATCTGGTTCCGCATCAACGCTTCGTCCTTACGGAGGAACTGACCGGCGAAAAGACGAACGCTCACGCGATGGTGTTTGCGATCATAGACGAAGGCTTGACGGGCATCCAGGGCGAGCCTGGTGAAGGCGTTGTGGTGCTGTAGGTCCACCTTCACCGAGGAAGGCATCAGGCCGGAACGGTGGTCCAAGTTGTAGCTGACCTCGTGGTAGATGTTCTCTTCGCGCAGGTCGATCCGCAGGCTGTCGCCTTGGGTGCCTTGCAGATACTCCTGTAGCACGGTGCTGCGGAAGCTGACGAAGTGGGCGGTGTTGCGATCCGCACGATCGTTACGGATGTCGAACCTAACCTGGGGTACCACGCGGAGGAAATAGCGCTCGAAGGGCTCTTCTGCGGCAAGAGAAGCGCTATTGGCCGCGACCCCGATGTGGAAGTTCTCCAGAAAGGACCCGCGCAGCCGATCGTGGTGGAACATGAGACGTGCGCCACCCACCACCCGTTCACTGCCGAAGCCGAAGACCGGCGCCACCGCCCATTCCATCCGTGAAGACGGGAACGTCGTGTTGTACACCGCGAGCCCCGCCATGAAGCCATCGTGCGCATTGTATGCCAAGGCGGGTGCCCAGTACCAGCTGCGCCGCTCGTCCGTAATGCCCAACAAGGGTCTGAGGCTGGTTCGGGGAGCGCGTGGAAGGAAAGTGCGGTCGCGCACCAGGTTGTTGCGCCGGTCGATGTCGAGCGAACGGTGTACCGCATCGATCTTGATCAGGCTCGCATTGGGCCACGGCAATGCGGTGCTCCCTTTTCCTTTCGCGCCATCGCTCCACACCGTACCCAGCGAGTCTTTTCCGTTCCAACCCGTAACCGGGAACGGGATGGGATGGTCCGCGCGGGTGCGGTGCGTCAAGAGGCCGTCCTTCAGCTTCACCGCGCGCACGTCGATCTTATGGTCCGTGGTGATCAGTTCCTCGAACAGCCAACCGAGGTCCTTGCCGCTTTCGCGTTCGAACACCGCACGCATATCCTGCGGCCCGGGGTGCTTGTGGTGCCATACGCGGAAGTAGGCCTGCATGCAGCGATCGAACACTTCTTCGCCGAGGTAGGCGAAGAGATGGTCGAACACCAATGTCGATTTGCTGTACACCATCGCGCCATAGTTCAGCGCTGTGAACCCGGCCGAGGGCTGTTCGATCCTCTGGTCCAGGTTCCGCCGCGCGTTCAGGCGGTAGGTCGCTTCGGGAATGAACCGATGGTCCAAAGCCCGATCAGGCAAGAGCTTGCTGAGCGCGCCGGGCAGAATGCCGCCACTCCCCTCCGGGTAACGTTCCCGCATGTAGCGCAGCTCCACGAAACTGTTCACGCCTTCATCCATCCACGCATGGTCGCGCTCGTTGCTGCCGAGCAGGCCGTAGAACCAGTTGTGGCCTACCTCGTGCGCGATCACTTCGTCGAGGGCCTGTGCGTTGTCCATGTTCCCGATGATGGTGATCATGGGATACTCCATCCCGCCACCGGCGCTGATCGTTCCATCCACGGCGGTGCAGGCTCGGTAGGGATAGTCGCCCACCCATTGGCTGTAGAGGCGCACGCTTTCGCTCACGTAGCTCGCAGCCTTGTCCCAGAGCGCTGCGTTCTTCGGGGTGAAGAGCGCCCAGGTGGTCACCGTGTTGCCGCTGCGCGGAAGGGCGATGCTGCTCTTGCGCACCTGGAAGCGTTTGTCGGCGAACCAGGCGAAGTCGTGGACGCTGTCCTGCTTGAAGCGGATGGTCTTTGTGGTCGGGTCGGAAGGCGGGAAGGGGTCGCGGCCTTTCGAAATACTCATGGACAGCGGACGAGCGGAGAGCGAATCCATCCATGCGCGTTCCTCGGGGTTCTGCAAATCGCCGGTGGCCCCCACGACATAGTTCGCTGGAAGCGTGATGGACACGTCGAAGGATCCGAACTCGCTGTAGAACTCGCCGAGCGTGAGGTAGGGCATCGCATGCCAGCCCTGCGCATCGAACACGGCCGGCTTGGGGTACCACTGCGTGATGTAATAGGCTTGATCGGTATGACCCAGCCGGGAGAAGCGGCCATCGGGGATCTTCACACGGAAAGGTGTGCGGATGGTGACCTTCTGGCCCGGCGCCAGGGGTGTACGAAGTAGCAGCCAGCCGATATCGGGATGGACGTGATCGTAGCCCCAAGTGAGCGGACCTTGCGGATCGGAAAAAGCGAGACTGTCTATGTGGCCACGCTCTTCCTGTTTCGCGAAATGCAGGTCCAACTCGTTCTGGGCGTCCAGTTGCTTGCAGAGCGCGCTGCGGTGGTCTCGGTAGGCATTGGGCCATAGGTGCAGGTGGATCGTGTCCAGCGTCACCGTGCTGTTGTTCGTGTAGATGAACTCTTCCAGGCCCAGCAGCACATGGGTGCTGTCGTCAAGGCGCACGTTGATCGTATACGCGACGTGCTGTTGGAAGTACGGTTGTGCATATACCGCGCTGGGCAGCAGCAGTAGCAGGGCGCAGAGCGACCGCATCATGTGGAAGGGGTGGTCATGGCACGACCGGGGATACACGCTGAGGCAATGACAACGGGAAAGGTAGCCGCCGTGGAGGATCGTGTGGCGGCGGCCCGAGCGCACGCGGGGCTCAGCTTCCGAAGAGTTCGGCGAGCTTCCGATCGAGCATCTGGCCACGCAGGTTCTTGTCGATCACCTTGCCGTCCTTATCCACCAACACGGTGAACGGGATGCTGCTCACACCATACTCCTGCGCTGCGGCATTGTTCCAGAAGCCAAGGTCGCTCACATGTTTCCACGGCAGGCCGTCCTGCTTGATGGCCGCTGTCCAAGCATCCTTGGTACGGTCCAAGCTCACGCCGAGGATCTCGAAGCCTTTGCTGCGGTAGCGGTCGTAGACGATCTTGACATTGGGGTTCTCCATACGGCAGGGTTTGCACCAGCTGGCCCAGAAATCGATCAGGACCACCTTGCCGCGCAGGTCGCTCAACTTCACCACTTTGCCCTCTGGGGTTTCTTGCGCGATCTCCGGTGCCATGCTGCCCACCGGGATCAGATTGCTCAGCCGTTTCATTTCGGACTCCTGCTGTTTCATCGCCTCCGCTTGCTTTTCCATGCGGTCCACTTGGTCGCGGAAAGAGGCGAAGAACCCGGAACGCGCCATGGTGCCGCGCAATTGATCACGGACCTGTTTGTACGTATCCATGTCCTGTTGCATGTTCAACTTGCTCACTGCGCTCAACTGCGCGGGCGATCCCGGGTGCGCCGCGATGAAGTCCTTGCACAGTTGGTAATATGCGCTGCTCGCCTTGTTCAGACCATCGATCGTGGTGCTGTCGCCGGTGCCTTGCGCCATTTTCTCCCGCAGACCCGCCATCTCCTCTTCGAAGCGGGTCGCGTCGGTGTAGAACGCATGCAGGTCCACGGTGTGCGCCGATCCCGTGAGTTCCGTGGGTTTGCTGAGGCTGCCGGCATCGGCTTTCACGCGTAATGATTCTGCGCTGTCCAGCGCTACGATCAGCGCATCGCGCTCATCGAGGGAAATGCGGTAGAAATCCAGCGGTAGGGAGGGTACGTGGAGCGTGCCCTCGCCGTTGGCCCCCAGTTCCACCGAATCCACGTGGATGGCCTTGTTGTTCTCGAAGCGATCGAAATACACGGTTCGACCCGCAGCGCCATCGATCGCGAGTTCCACTTCGCGGCCGCCGATGCCACCGCCACATGCGGCGAGGAGGGTGAAGCTGCTGAGGGCTAGGAAGGTTTTCATACAGGTCATGGTCATTGTTCGTTCTCGTGTTCCAGGATCCGCCGCACTATGTCGTTCGCCTGGCGGGGGTCGGCTTTGCCTTTGGTGGCTTTCATCACTTCGCCCATGAAGAGGCCCAGCAAGCCCTTGTTGCCTTGCCGGTACGCGACCACCTTTTCCGGATAACGTTCCATAGCGGCGCGGGTGGCGGCTTCCACTGCTCCCTCATCGCGCTGTTGCAACAGGTCATGGCGCTGCGCGAGTTCCTTGGGGGCCTGTGTAGGATGCTCCAGCATGAGGGGGAACAGGCGTTGCGAAGCGATGGTGTGGTTCACGGCGCCCGCGTCGATCAGCTCGAGCAGCTCGGCAAGGCGTTCGGGTGGTACAGGCATGTCCGCCATCTCAAGACCACGTTCGTTGATCCAGCTACGTATATCCCCCATCACCCAGTTGGCGGCGGCCTTGTAGTTCTTCGTCCGGGCGATCACGGCTTCGTAGTAGAGCGCAGTGGCTTTGTCATCCGTAAGAACGCCCGCATCATAGGCGCTCAAGCCCAACTCTTCCGTGTACTTGGCCCGCAGTTCACGCGGGAGCGGTGGCATGGTCGCACGCGCGTCCTCCTTCTGCTTGTCCGTGACATGCAAGGGGGCCAGGTCCGGTTCCGGGAAATAGCGGTAATCGTGTGCGAGCTCTTTGCTGCGCAATCCGCTGGTGCTGTTGCGCGCGGCATCGAAAGTGCGCGTCTCCATATGGATGGTGCCCCCGCTGTCGAGGATCTCGCTCTGCCTCTGTGCTTCGTATTCAATGGCACGCATCACATTGCGGAAGCTGTTCATGTTCTTCACCTCGCAGCGTGTGCCGAACGTGTCGCTCCCCTTGGGACGCAAACTGATGTTCGCATCGCATCGCAAGCTGCCTTCCTCCATATTGCCGTCGCAGATGTCCAGGTAACGGACCACGCGGCGGATCTCCACGAGGTAGTCATAAGCCTCCTGCCCGCTGCGGATGTCGGGTTCGCTCACGATCTCCAGCAACGGTACACCCGCGCGGTTGAGGTCCACCAAGGTGTTGAAGGGGTCCACGTCGTGGATGCTCTTGCCCGCGTCCTCCTCCATGTGGATGCGCGTGATGCCGATGCGCTTTTCACCACCTTCCACGGGGATCATCACATGCCCCAACGTGCAGATCGGCGTGGTGTCCTGCGTGATCTGGTAACCTTTGGGTAGATCGGGATAGAAGTAGTTCTTGCGCGCGAAGTGCATCCGCGAAGCGATGGTGCAACTGGTGGCGAGCCCCAAACGGATCGCATGATCGACCACCGCGCGGTTCAGCACGGGAAGTGTGCCGGGATGGCCCAGGGTCACGACGCTCACGTTCGTGTTCGGGTGGTCGCCATAGGCGTTCGCATCGTCACTGTAAGCCTTGCTGTTGGTGATCAGCTGGGCATGTACCTCAAGGCCCACCACCAGGTCCCACTTCACGGACCAATGGGGTGCATCGGTGCCGGTCACCACTTCCTTGGACGTTGTCATGCGCAGGCGGCGATGAGTTCCTTCATGATCAACGTGAGCTTCGGCTCTGCCTGCTCCGCCACACGCTGCACCATCTCGTGCGTGGTTTTTTCGATGCGGCCCTCCACGCCCATGTCGGTGATCACGCTCATCGCGAAGCAAGGAACGCCCATGTGGCGTGCCGCGATCACTTCGGGCACGGTGCTCATCCCAACCGCATCACCCCCGATGTTGCGGACGTAACGGTACTCGGCCGGGGTTTCCAAAGTAGGGCCCGTGAGACCCACGTAAGTGCCGACCTGCACGGTAATGTTGTGCTTCGCAGCGATGCTCTTGGCCGTAGCGATGAAGCCGTGATCGTACGGCTCGCTCATTTCCGGGAAGCGTGGCCCGAGTTCATCGATGTTCTTTCCGATGAGGGGATTAGGGAAGAGACAGATGTGATCGTCGAGGATCATCAGGTCGCCGGTCTCGAAGGTGGGGTTCACACCGCCGCACGCATTGCTCACAAAAAGGCGCTTGATGCCGAGGAACTTCATCACGCGCACCGGCAGCACCACCTCGTTCATCGTCCAACCCTCGTAGAAATGGAAGCGCCCTTGCATGGCGACCACCGGCTTGCCACCCAGGAGGCCGAAGAGCAACTTGCCCGGGTGGCCTTCCACGGTACTCACTGGGAACTCGGGAATGTCCTTGTAGGCGATCGCGTACTTCACATCGATCTCCTTACCCAAGCCGCTTAGCCCAGTGCCCAGGATGATGCCGGTCTCCGGCGCGAAGCCGCTGGTGGCTTGCTTCAAATGGTCAGCGATGCGCTGGATTCGGGTCAACATGGTCGCGGAGGAGGGAGGCGAAGTGCTCGGGTTCGTTCAGGATCTCTACCCGCATGCCGATCACTGCGATGGGTAACCCTTCCAGGGGACTTCCCGCGATCACGGATCGGAGCCGCATGGCGTCCTTCTCCGTGGTGACCAGCACTTTCGGGCCGGCCGCGAAACTACTGAAAAGGCCCGCCAGCCTTCGCAGGTCGCTGGGGCTGAAGGGGTGGTGGTCGGGAAAGGCGAGGTGATCGACCCGGCCCCACAACGTGCGCGCATGCATCGCCAGTGGATCAGGGTCGGCAATGCCGGTGAAGAGCAGCGCGGACACCCCCTGACCGACCGGCACAAAACCCTCCGTGGGAAGCAGCCAGGTCGGCGCGTCGTAAGCGATCGCACTGAAGTACAACACCTGTTCGGGCTTCAGATGCAGCCGCGTTCTCCACTTCTGTTGCTCTACCTCATTGGGCGGGCCAGGACACTTGGTCACGATCACCATCCCCGCTGCTCGAGCCCGGCCGCGCAAGTCGCGCAGTGTTCCCGCCGGAAGCAGGGCATCATTGGAAAAGGGCTTGGTCCACGTGGTGAGCAAAATGTTCAGCCCGGCGTTCAGTGATCGGTGCTGAAGGGCATCATCAAGAACCACTGCTTTGACATCGGGCACCTTGGCTGTGATGGCGGCGACCGCGTTCACTCGGTCCGCGCCGACGAAAACGCGGACCTGCGGGAATTTCCTCACGATCTGCAAGGGCTCATCGCCGCTCTTAACAGCTGTGTCATCGCTCAAAACCTCCTGAAATCCAGTCCCTTTTCGGCCATAACCCCGGCTAAGTGCAGCGAGGGGTGAAAAGCCCTCCAGGGAGCGAAGTATCAGTTCCACATGAGGGGTCTTCCCCGTTCCTCCCAAGGAAAGGTTGCCCACAGCGATGGTCGGTACGGTCGGTCGGGTGCTCGTGAGCAGACCTAGGTCGTAGAGGGCATGGCGCAGATGGAGAATACCCCCATAGACCGCGGTGGCGGGCCAGAGCAAGAGCCTTCGCAACAGCAACCCGTACTTTGCCTGCACACCCATGAACGGCGAAAGATGCGCATCAAAGACGTGATCACGGTGCTTGAGGCCTGGGCTCCACCGAGTTTGCAGGAGGACTACGACAACTGCGGTCTTCAGCTCGGTGATCCCACTGCGGAAGTGCGGTCGGCTTTGGTTTGTTTGGATTGCACCGAGGCGGTGGTGGCGGAGGCAGTGGCCAAAGACTGTGACCTGATCATCACCCACCACCCGGTCATTTTCAAGGGGTTGAAGAGCCTGGTGGCGCGAACGTATGTGGAACGGACAGTGCTGCTGGCTTTGAAACATGGTGTCGCGATCTACGCCGTGCATACCAACTTGGATAACGTGCTGAGCGGGGTGAACGGGGAGATCGCGGAACGGCTGGGCCTTCTTCGGACCCAGGTGCTTGCGCCTCGAGCGGGCCAGCTCCTGAAGTTGGCCGTCTTCGTTCCAAAGACCCATGCCGATACAGTGCGGGACGCCCTTTTCAATGCTGGAGCAGGTCGGGTCGGGGCGTACGACGAATGCAGCTTTAATGCGGAAGGGCTAGGTACGTTCAGACCGGGGGAAGGCACCGACCCGTTCGTGGGGAAGCGCCGCGAGCGTCACCATGAAGCCGAGGTGCGGGTGGAAGTGGTCCTCCCGGCGCATTTGGAAGGGCTGGCGATAGCTGCGATGCGCTCGGCCCATCCCTACGAGGAGGTAGCCTTTGATCTGATCCCCCTGGCCAACAGGCATCCGGGTATTGGCAGTGGACTGGTGGGTGAATGGGATCAGCCGATGGAGGAAGGAACTTTTGTGTCCAGGCTGAAGGAGGTCTTTGGCCTACGGGTCGTGCGGCATACCGCTTTGCTCGGGCGGCCCGTGCGCCGGGTAGCTCTATGCGGTGGTTCCGGATCGTTCCTTTTGGAGCGGGCCGTGGCGGCCCGGGCCGATGCCTTTCTCACTGGTGACCTCAAGTACCACCAGTTCTTAGATGTGGATAGACGGCTCCTTCTGGCGGATATCGGCCATTACGGCAGCGAGCAGTTCACGCCCGCGTTGATCGCCAGGTACCTACAGAGGGAAATGCCTACATTTGCGGTCCGTTTGACGGAAATCGTCACCGACCCCATCCATTATTCTTGAACATGGCGAAGACCGACGTGAAGACCGCGGCCAAGGAAGAAACCGCCACCGCTGGTAAGAACGGTAGTGCATCCAAAGCGAGCAATGCGGCCAACAAGGCGGAGATCACCATCGCTGAAAAGCTGGTGGAACTCTACCGTTTGCAGGTGATCGATTCCAAAGTGGACCGCATCCGCACCCAACGCGGTGAGCTGCCCTTGGAAGTGCAGGACCTGGAGGACGAAGTGGCCGGCCTGGAGACCCGTCGTACCAAGTTGGACGAAGAGCTGAAGGAGCTGGAGACCAGCGTGGCCGACCGCCTGAACATGATCAAGGACGCCAAGGCGTCGATCAAGAAGTACGAGGCCCAGCAGGCCAAAGTGCGCAACAACCGCGAGTACGATTCGCTGAGCAAGGAGATCGAGTTCCAGAACTTGGAGATCCAATTGGCCGAGAAGCGCATCAAAGAGACCAAGGCGCAGATCGAGACCAAGAAAGTGGTGGTGGACGAGAGCACCGCCTTGTGCAAAGAGCGCAAGAAGGACCTGGACCACAAGAAGAAGGAGTTGGACGACATCGTGGCCGAGACCGAGAAGGAGGAGAAGGCCTTGATGAAGAAGGTGGAGCAGACCTCTTCCCATGTGGAGGAGCGCCTGTTGAGCGCCTACCGCCGCATCCGCACCAACGCACGCAACGGCCTGGCCGTGGTGCCGGTGGAGCGTGGCTCTTGCGGTGGCTGCTTCAACTCCATCCCGCCCCAGCGCCATTTGGACATCAGCAGCCACAAGAAGATCATCGTGTGCGAACACTGCGGCCGCATCCTCGTGGATGACTATGTGGTGGAACGCATCAAAGGCGAGAAGTAACAGCGTTACAAAGCCAGGAAGGGCCGCCCATCGGGCGGCCCTTCGCATTTCGTGCGTCAGCGGATCTTATACCATTCCGCAGTACGGATACGTCCAGGCGGATCGGCGGGAGCTGTATTGCGAGATGGTATTATGGTCGATAGGCCACCGTGAAGAGCGCTCGATACGCCGTGGTCGTTTCGCGCACCGGGTCCACGTAGTCCGGTCCATAGGTGTAGTAGGAGCCTGAACGTTGATCGTAGGCCACGGTCAGGTCCAAAGAGAGCCGGTCCTTGCGGAACCCACCGCCGAGGGAGTACCGCATCAGGTCACTTCCGTGCAGTTCACTTGTGCCTACGTACGGGTCCATCCACCAGGCCACCCCGCCGCGCAAATACAGCACGCCCAAGCGCCACTCGGTGCCGGCGCGTACACTATGGGTCGGGCGATACAGGTCCTTGATCCTGCTGTTCTCGTAACCGAAGTCATAGTCGTCCACCAAAGCGTCAGCTGTGCGGAAGCGCATGTTGCGTGGACTGCTGTATTCATAGTCAGCACTGATCACGCCGCGTTTGCCGACGATATACGCGGCAGAGGCCAACACGCGCCAAGGAGTATTGAGGCGATAGCTGTACGAACCATCCGGTGAATCCCAGGCATAGTCATAGACCCCGGAACTGTCCGGGGTGCGGAACGAGGTCTCCATGCGGCTGAAATAGGCGTCCGTGAGGGAGAAGAAGGCGGGAGAATGCAGCGAAGCACCCAGCCGGAACTGATCGGTGATGCGGCCTACCACTCCCAGTTTCACATCGAAACCGGTGCCCCGTGTCACGAGCCGCTCCTCGTAGCGCAGGCTCTTCAGATCGAGATCCTCGTCCTGCGTGGTTTCGTTCTGCACGATACGGCGCTCCAACTTGCTGCCAAGGATCCCGATGGCGGCGCCGAAGTAGAGCCGGTTGTCGTAGTTACCCGCATAGAAGAAGGAGGTGTTCGTGTTCGCTCCTCCGGTGGAGATCGTATGGCGCTGTTCCGTCGCAGCACCGGCCGGTATGGCGCTCACATAATTCAGGCTGGTGTCGATCTGGTTGATACCATAGGTCTCCCACGCCAAGCCTTCATTGAATTCGTAGAGATCGCCGGGTAACTGACCGTTCGCTTGATCCGCGAACTGTTGAAGCAAGGAACTGTTCACCGTTCCGGTCGCCACGCGCTCCCAGTGATGACTGGCCGTGCGATCGAACACCAGACCGAAGCTGCTCCCTTTCATCGCGGAGCCCTCCTTTGGTTTGAAGTTCAACACCAAGGCCAGGTTGCCGAAGAAAATGCGCGCGTCCGAGTTGGAGCTTGCTGTGCCATAAAAAGTGTTGCTCGCATCGTGGAACTCGATGCCCGGGGTAATGGAGAACTCGGTGGTGGTGTAGAGCGCCATCGCACCGGGGTTCACCCAGAGCGCACCGGCATCACCGCCCAACGCACCGAACGCGCCACCCAGTCCCAAACTGCGCGCCGTGCCCTGCGGCCGCATGGTCCCGATGCGCAAGGCATCCTCTTCGTTCTGCGCGGCGAGTTGCGTGGCCGCGAAAAGGACGACAAGGGCAAAGGCCCACTGATGCGGTCTGTGACCACTGGCTAGGGATCGAACGGACATGGGTCAGCGGCGATTTCCTCCGGAACGGGAAGGGCTATCCGTTCGACCGCCGCCATTGGAAGGTCGGGTGCCTTGATCCATGGAGCCGCCCTGTGGGCTTGTCTCGAAAGTGGGCCGGTTCTGGCGTTCTTGTCGGCCACTCTGTGCCGGCTGTCCCCCGGGAGGTCGCGAAGGCCGGGTTTCCTGATCAGGCTGTAGCGTCCGTGTCGTGGGCATTTGATGTTCGCGGATCACGCGCTGGTCCTGAAGGCCCACTGGATTGTATACGCCCATGCGGTTCCCGGAACTCATATCGTTTCCGCCCGATCCGGGGCGCCCGCTGCTCATGCTCGACCGATGACCGTACGCGGTCTGCGAGCCACCCTCGCCGTTCCAGATCACGATCGGCTGGTAGCAGCCATAGCAGCTTCCACCATAGCCATAGTAGGGACCATAGCCCCAGCCCGAGCAGCTATAGCAACTGCCGTAGCCATAGCCTCCGCCATAGCCGGAACCATAGCTCATACCCCAGCCACTGCCATATCCTCCATTGTAGCCCCAAGCGCCGTAGCCGCTCTGCCAGCTGTTGTTCCAGTAGGGGTCGTTCCATCCAGGGGAGCCATAGCCGGGAGAACCATAACCATAGTTCATACCGAACCCGCTGCCGTAGGAACCCATGCCCATCCCGAAGCCGAACCGGCCATAGTTGTAGTAGTACGGGTCGTTGTAGGTCATATCGTAGTAGCTGCGCGGGTCCGCATAGCGCTTGCTTTCGTCCTCGTTGTAGTAGTCGTCCTGTTTGGTAGCTGGTTCGGGCTCAGGTTCGGCCGGTGGTGCGGTGGGTTCCACCTGTGCCACGGGCTCGCTCGGGAGGTCGTACACGCTGTCGCGTACCTGTGTTGTGTTCAAGGCGCCGCACGCGGAGAGGAACAGCACCACCAGCGCGATCGGGAAGGTGCGGAGGAGTGAACGTCGGGTGTTCATCATGGTGCTGGGATAACGCCTTGTACGGTTGGTTCGTTGCCTACTTTTGACCGGTACCCTTAGGAACAAAAATAATACCACTTACTGCCGCGCATGGCCGATCAGTTGACGAAGCGTACACAGGACTACGCGCAATGGTACAATGATCTGGTCCTCAAGGCGGATCTGGCCGAGCACAGCGATGTGCGCGGATGCATGGTGATCAAGCCCCATGGGTACGCCATCTGGGAGAAGATGCAGTCCGCGCTCGACGGCATGTTCAAGGCCACGGGACATGTCAACGCCTATTTCCCGCTCTTCATCCCCAAGAGCTATCTGGCCAAAGAAGCCAGCCATGTGGAAGGGTTCGCGAAGGAATGCGCGGTGGTGACCCATTATCGCCTCAAGAGCGATCCCCTCCACGGTGTTATTGTGGACCCCGACGCGAAACTCGAGGAGGAACTCATCATCCGCCCCACCAGCGAGACCATCATCTGGAACACCTACCGCGGCTGGATCAAGAGCTACCGCGATCTACCCCTGCTCATCAATCAATGGGCGAACGTGGTGCGCTGGGAGATGCGCACCCGCCTCTTCCTGCGCACCGCGGAGTTCCTCTGGCAGGAAGGGCACACGGCCCATGCCACCAAGCAGGAAGCCGAAGAAGAGACACGCCGCATGTTGGATGTCTACGCGCGCTTCGCCGAAGAGTGGATGGCCATTCCCGTGATCAAGGGCGTGAAGACCGCCAGTGAGCGCTTCGCCGGGGCGGAGGACACCTATTGCATCGAAGCGATGATGCAGGACGGCAAGGCGCTACAGGCCGGCACCTCGCACTTCCTCGGGCAGAACTTCGCCAAGGCCTTCGAGGTGATGTTCACCAACAAGGAGAACAAGCAGGAGCTGGTCTGGGCCACCAGTTGGGGCGTGAGCACCCGCCTGGTCGGTGCGCTCATCATGACGCACAGCGATGACAATGGACTGGTGCTTCCCCCGAAGCTCGCCCCCATCCAAGTGGCCATTGTGCCCATCGCCAAGAACAGCGAGCAGCTCGCGGCCATCGGCGAGTACCTGGAACCCACCATCCAGGCCCTGCGCGCCAAGGGCATCTCCGTGAAGTTCGACAACGACGACCAGAAGAAACCTGGCTGGAAGTTCGCCGAGTACGAGTTGAAAGGCGCCCCCGTCCGCATCGCCGTCGGCCCGCGCGACATGGAGAACGGTACCGTGGAAGTCGCCCGGCGCGATACACTGGAAAAGCAGGTGATGCAAATGACCGACCTCGCGGAGAAGGTCGAACATCTCCTTCAGGCCATCCAGGAGAACCTCTACCAGAAAGCACTGGCCATGCGGGAACGCTTTACGCGTGCCGTGAACAGCTACGACGAGTTCAAAACCGCGATCGAGGAAGGCGGCTTCCTACTGGCCCATTGGGACGGCACCGCCGAGACCGAAGCGCGGATCAAGGAAGAGACCAAGGCCACCATTCGGTGCATACCGCTGGAAGGTGATACCACGCCCGGCGCCTGCATGGTCACCGGTCGCCCGAGCAAGCAACGCGTGATCTTCGCGCGCGCTTATTGAGCCATGAGCAAAAAGGAGCCCCCCAAGCCCAAGACACCCGATACACGGGGCATGATCCTGGGCATGCTGCGCACGAAGAGCGGCATGAAACAGGACGTCTACCAGCGCAACATCGCGCTCTTCGCGGAGCTCAAAGAAGTGCTCCGCGAAATATCGGACGACCTGGAGACCCATGCGAAGAAAGCCGACGAACGCATCGGCGTGCAGTACACGGACAAGGGCAGCCTCGCCTGCGAGCTGAAGGTGGCGGGCGACACCTTGATCTTCAACATGCACACCAACGTCTTCAAGTTGGACCAGAGCCACAGCCTGTGGAAGAGCACCTACCTCGAGCAGGACGAGTTGCGCGGGTACTTCGGCTTGATCAACGTCTACAACTTCCTCAGCGATTCCTTCAAGTACAACCGGGAGCGCGATCTGGGCTACCTCGTGGCCAGGCTCTTCCTCAACAAGGAAGGCCACTTCTTCGTGCAGGGCAAACGCCAGCTCGGCTTTCTCTACAACGATCTCCCGGAGAACGTGATGGACCGGGCCCGCTTAAAGGACGTGCTCTACAGCATGATCATCTACGTCCTGGATTTCGACCTGCTCGCCCCTCCCTACGACCAGGTGAACCAAGTGACGGTGAGCGAGATGAACGAACTGAACGCCAACATGCAGATCAGCACAGGCAAACGCCTCGGCTTCCGGTTCCAAAGCGATGCGAACGAGGTGACTTAAGGCCAACGGGCCATCGGTTCTGCGCGTTGGCCACAGGCCAATGCTTCATGCGCCGCGGTCCCGTTGCGCTCGCAGCGTCGTTGCGGTAGAAAAGACCTCCCACTGTTCCCGCGCATTAAGAGACGATAGCCGGAGACATAGGGCCTTGTCCGTATCACCCAGCTTTGTATTTTTGCGCCCCCCTCAGAGCGCCATGGTTTTGGCGATGTCCCTGAAGGACAGTACTGTTGGCCCGTTCGTCTAGGGGTTAGGACGCGTCCCTTTCACGGATGAAACAGGGGTTCGATTCCCCTACGGGCTACAAAGAACCCGCGCATCGCGCGGGTTTCTTTTTGCCCGTAACCCCGAGGTGGCCAGAGCCCATATCCGCAAGGAATGCTTATGGCTCGATGATCAGGCGTGTGGATACGTAGAGCCCGCCCCACTGCAACCGGCACTGGTACATCCCCGCCGCACCATGCAGTTCAACGCGATGCACCTGGCTCCAAGCAGGTAGGCGCTCATGGGTCACCAGTCGTCCGTTCAGGTCGCGTACCTCCAGTTCTCCGGCCT
>JAGNSU010000034.1 GCA_017987895.1 Flavobacteriales bacterium
TAACAAGCAGCGCATCGGCATGGGCGATGTGCTGCGCTTCGAACGGTTGTACAGCAAACTCGCTTCGCTCTTCCCGAAGGAAGCACCGGCCTTGCTGCACGGCGATCTATGGAGCGGCAACTTCCTCACGGGACCCAATGGCGAGCCGGTGCTTATCGATCCCGCGGTCTACTACGGCCATCGCGAAATGGACCTGGCCATGACGAAACTCTTCGGTGGTTTTGACGCGGAGTTCTATGCGGCCTACCACACTGAGCGGCCCTTGGAGCAAGGCTGGGAAGAGCGTATGGATCTGTGCAACGTGTATCCGTTGCTGGTGCATGTCAACCTGTTCGGCCGTGGCTATGCGGCGCAGGTGCAGGCGATCTTGAAACGGTACGACTGAGAACGGCGGTGTTGAGAACGAACCAAGCAGAAAGGTGGCTGAGGGTGCATGCGTGAAATTTGGCCGATAATGCAAAGCGCACGTTCGCCATCGCAGGGAAGGCACTAACGATCGCGGAGACAAACGCGTGATCCGCGAGAGCGTTGACAACAAACGCAGACACGTTGAGCACAATCGCAGGGACGTCGGTCGCATTCGCAGGGGCGTCGCTCGTTCTCGCGGAGACGACGGCGGCAATCGCAGAGGCCTCGAAGCTGACACATAGACATTGCGTGGTGCCGCATATCACTTGCAACATGACACAAACGCAGGTAGAGGTGTGAATAACGAAAGCGAATAGATCGCAAACATTGCTTCGATGATGCAAACGCCCACTCACCTGACAGAATCACATATCACAGGACATCCATGTCATGCGCAATTGTTTCTACCATATACAACGCAGAACTCATATTTCAATCGGGTATTTAATTTTCATACTTAATGAAACCACGCAACCCCCTGTCCATGTATAAGTGGCCTGTACGGATAACCAAATCAAACACCGTACAAGACGCCAAATGAAAAAGACGAACGAAAACAAGCTGAGCATGTTCTACGCCGTGATAGAGACATGCCTGAAATTCGCCGCGACGTGGACGACTTTCCTGCCCTTCAAGACCGCGCACGATGAATTCGTAGACAACCTGAACAGCCTGAAGGCGGCGGCGCAGGTACAAAAGCAGATCTTGAAGGGTGTTGCCGTGGACAAGGTGTTGAAGCGTGAAGCCATGGTGAAGAAGGCGACCGAGGTGGCACAAGGGATCTATGCCTATGCCGTGGACCAGGGGAACGAGGTATTGCGGGGACAGATGAGCGTGGGCAAGAGCACTTTCTACCGGCAGCGTGATGGTGTGATCGCTGTGATGTGCCAGAACGTACACGACACCGGTGTAGCGGAACTGGCGAACCTTGGGCCGTATGGACTGCTGGCGGCCGACATGACCAGCCTACAGGGCCTGATCGATGCGTACGAAGCCGTTATCAGCTCGCCACGCACGGCGGTAGGTGTGCGGAAGAACGCGACGACGGAGATCGACATCCTGGTGAAGGACAATATGAAGATCCTGGCCAACCGGATGGACAAGCTGATGCCGGAGTTCGAGACGAGCGATCCGGCGTTCTACAACGAGTACTTCAACTCGCGCATGATCATCGACCTGGGCACAGGCGAGAAGGACACGCCCGCGCTGGCAGCGTAAAGGCACATTCGCAAGATGGGAACCCCGGGATGACCGGGGTTCCCGCGTTTTGGGACGGAACGTGAAGGACCCCCGGAAAATCGGGATTGCAGGAATGAAGAACACTTGAAAGGTTTGTGAAAACAAGAAGGGATGACCACGCGTGATCTGCAGCGCGCACGTATGGTGCGCAGTACCCTGGCGGTGTGCGATGAACACCGACCCATCTGGGCGGACCTGCCGGCGTTCGCCCTAGCGGTGGAGGAGCTGCGGGTGAAGCTGGCGGAACTGGACAGCCAGATAGCCGCAGCAAATGCGAGTTCGAGCAACCTGACGCATGAGAAGAAGGAGAAGCGGCTGACGATGGTGCGGCGCACCCTGATGGTGCTGAACACACTGGAAGTATACGCGGACGTGCACAAAGACATGGACCTGAAACAAGCGGTGAAGACCGAGCGCGGCTATTTGTGGAACGCACCGGGCGAGGGCGCCACCACGCATTGCCGGAAGCTGCTGGCGATCGCACGGACCAAGCAAGCGGACCTGGACGCCTATCAACTGACGACGGAACGACTGGATGAATTGGAGGAGGCGATCACCGCCCATGACGCCATGATCGCGCTACCCCGCATGACGGTGCATGAGCGCAAGGAGCGGAACGCCATGATCCACGCAATGGTACCGGAGCTGAGCAAGATCCTTATCCACCGGATGGACAAGCTGATGTATTTGCTGCGGGAGCGGTCGGCGGAATTCGCGCAGGCGTATGCGGCGGCGCGGGCGAGCGGTGCGGAAGCGACGGTTGCAACCATGAACTGAACGCACGCGCGGACCAGTATGGGTCAGATCACCTGTCCGTTCACGTCGAGCATCGGAGCCGATCCCTACTGGACCACTTCTCACTACACACGAGGACGAATCCGACGCTCGCCGGTCGGTTGACCCTAGGTAGAGGACGCGGAACCACCGCTTGTCTTTGGGACCCACGACAGGATCCAACAATGGACCGCGCTCAGGCTACGGCATCTGCTCATTACGAACCACGGTGGGTGTGGCTCCGCCGATGTTCTGGAGGATAACGTCGCGATCGTTCTTGGCGCCCGCGTACTTCACCAACCCGTCCAGGTTGGCATCCTCCAGCAGATAGCCCGCAACCGTGCTAGTAGGCACAGTGCCGCCGATGCGTATGAGGATCAGGTCCCGGTCGTTGAAGGAGCCAGCGTATTTGATCACCCCCGTGGGTCTTACGTCCCCGGCCCAAAGACCTCGAACGCCACTGGTATTGGAGATGGCTTCCAATCCGTAGAAGGGTGCGGAACCATCGGTCATGTTGAGAACAGCCTGGCCACCGCCGACCGAGAGCGGCACCAATGACATGGCGGGAAGGTGGTTGCGATGGCGCAAGGCGACGTAGTACGAGCCGGGGTCGACACTAAAGCTGACCGGTGAAGTGCCATCCAGATCCACCACATCACCATCGCGCTGGATCAAGGCTGCGCGACGCGCGCGGAGCACGTTCGCGTCCATGTTCGACCGAAGCTCGAGCAGTACCCAGTCCACGATGGCATCGTTACCTGCGACCGTGAGCACCGATGGGTCGATGGTATAAGGACCGGAGATCGGTGGTCGGCCCATGGCGGTGTAAGGTTCCGTGAGCGGGAGCAGACCGTTCGTGCGCAAGGCGTCGCGCATCAAAGGTGTGGTACGGGCACCGAAGGCAGGCGGGGGTGGCTCCAGCGGCCCTTGCAGAAAGGCCTGCACCCCCAAAGTGGATACGCCGGAATAATCGAACACCATGATGCCATGATGTTTCACTCGTGTGCCCGGCGACGGGAGGAGGGCATCGAAGCCACCGGCAACGAAAATGCGCTTCTGGTGCACGACCATGCTCCTTACGGCGCCATCCAAAACGGGAGCCCAAGAGGTGACCGACCCGGCGGTGGTATAGCTGGCGATGCGATCGCGGTATATCGAAGGAGCGAGCTTTATGAACGAGCCTCCCACGAGCACGAGACCCGTATCCGGCAGGATGGTGGTGCACCAGATGTTCGCGTTCGCTGGTGTTACGGGGCTGGTGAACGCGACGGCGGTGGTGCCGCTGTTGCGATACAGCAGCACATGGTTGGTGCAGGCCTGGCCGTTCACCTGGGTGAAGGCGCCCACGGCGGAGACCAAGTTCCCTTGTGCACATATCCCATTGATCGCGCCATTGGAAGTGGGTGCCCACGAGAGCAGGCTGTTCGTCGCCAGGTCGGTGGCCGCGAAGCGTGTGCGTGTGGCACCACCGAAAAGGGTGAAGTTCCCAGCGGTGTACAGCGTGTCGTACACCAGGGTGATATCGCCCACGCTATTGTTCGGGTTCGGTGCCCAAGCCGTGGCCAACCCTGTAACCTGCGAGAGATCCGCCAGCCGCGTGCGCGCCGCGCCACCAATGGTGGTGAAATCACCCGAGACCACCAGGTGGTCGCTACTGGCCGCGATCCTGCGTACGGTATTGTTCGCTTCGGGTGCCCAGGCGGACAACTGAAGGGTGGCCGGGTCGATGGCGGCGATGCGCGAGCGAGGCTGGCCCAGAATGTTCGCGAACGCTCCACCGACGTAGAGCGTATTGTTCGCGATGGCGAGAGAGGTGACGGTGCCATCCGGTCGCGGGGTCCAAGGGAGCGGGCTCCAATCGCTCAGATCGACGGCAGCCAAACCGTTGGTTTGTTGGCTGTATACCTCGCTGCCGGCACCTCCCAAATACAAACGTCCGTTACTCGGAACAATGTCGGTGATGTGATGCGTCCACGGCGCATAAGGAAGGAGCGCATCCGTGGTGGCATCGAACGCAGCGAATTGCTGGCGCGGGCTGCCGGCGATCGTGTTGAACGGACCAGCAACATAGAACGTATTGCCGTTCGAACCCAGGCCGGTCACGTACTGACCAATGGACATTGGATCGAAAGCGCTGATCACGCCCGAGAAGGGAGACATGACCGCAAGACCAGCGCGCGGTAAGCCGCCGAAGTGGGTGAACTCACCTCCCACGTACATTTTCGTGCCGATCACCCGCAAATGGTAGATCCCGCTCCCACCGGTAGCTCCTGCTGTCCATGTCGCCAGGGCACCTGTAATGGTGTCGGTCGAGGCGATGTTATCGCGCGGCTGGCCACGTACGCTGCTGAATTGGCCCCCGATGATCACTCGAGCCCCAGCAGCGGCGAGGACATGCGGATAACCCCCGATCACGTTGGCGTGCCAGGTCGGCACTACCGCACCTGTGGTACGATCGAAACACGCCATGTTCGTTTTGGCGACGCCACCGGCGGTGGTGAAATCGCCGGCCACGTAGACCTTGTTCCCCCGGATCAGGATGTCGTAGACGCCCGCTCCAGTAGGACCATTGAGTTGCGGATCCCAAGGCAGCACTGTCCTGGTGGTCAGGTCGATGGCGATCAGGCCGCGCCTGTACTGGCCGCCGATGCTTGTGAACTCGCCGCCGACAAAAACGGTGGAGCCATTCGGGACGATGCGGTACACATCGCCATTCGCCACCGGATCCCATGCCAATGCGGCGCCGGTGATCGTGTCCACAGCCGCGAGGAAAGTGTGCGGCGCATTACCGATGTTCGAGAACTCCCCTCCGACCAACACCGCTCCATTGTTATAGGCGATCGTGAAAATGGAGTAGTTCGGCGAGGGGTTCCACGTGCTCAGTGTACCCGTGGTCCTGTTGATGGCACATAAGTATTTCCGGGGTTGTCCGTTCACTTCAGTGAACGAACCGGACACGATCACCTTGTTCCCTGCTACGACCAGGTCTTTCATGTTGGCGTCGAAGGTGTAAGGTCCGCTGGGCCAGGCCACGACGCTCGTGTCCGACAGGTCCACACAAGCCAATTGGGGTCGGCTCACGCCCAATACGTCTATAGGACCTGCCATATAGAGCTTATCGCCCTCCAGATCCATCGACGTGATCTGACTAGCGACCGAAAGACCGAGATCGAGCCCTGTGATCGTCAAGGTCGCGAGGTCGAGGAAAGCGATGCTTTCCCGCAGGCTATCCCCGATGCTGTGGAAATACCCGGCTAGGATCGCCTGGTCATTGTAGATGATCATGGAGTGCACGGCCCAATCGGGGTGGGGGTCCCACGGTAAAAGATCGCCCGTGATGGCGTGCACAGCGGCGATGCTATTACGCGGCAGGCCATTGATCTGCGTGAAATCCCCGATCAGGAAGGCGATGGTGTCCACAATGACTATCTGGTGCACATCGGCGTTCGCCGTGGGTGCCCAGGGATGCAGTGATCCATCCGCCAAAAGCCAGGCGAGGTGAGCGCGCGGCTCGGAACTCACGCCGTCGAAAGCCCCCCCGATGTACCAGCCTCCAGCACCATCGCTCGCAGCCGCGAGCACATCGTTGTTCGGTCTGGCCAGACCCGTATTCGTCACGCCCGCAGGCCAGGAAACCGCTGTCCCGAAAGCCAGATCGGGCCCTATGGATCTGAACCCCCCACCCACGTAAAGCTTGTTACCATCGACCGCCAGCGCGCCAGCGCCGTAGTAATCCGGATGGAACCCGAGGTCCCCCGTGGGAAGGTCGTCAATGAGGTTCCCAGTGCTGTCCACATGCGCAAGCCCGGGGCATGGTAACCCACCGATATGGTCGAAGCTACCGGCGATGTACCATCCCCCGTGGCCATCCGCCACGGCCTCGTCTACGTAGCCGTCGGGCATATGGTCCGGCCCGTCCCCGTGCATCAGATCCGTCACAGGGTCTACGATCACCCCGTTCTTGTTCTCCAAACCCACATGGCTGAAGCTGCCGCCCAGGAACATGATCCCGTTCACGGTATCGAGCGCCACGGCCTCCACCGTTCCGTTCGTTTGGATGGGGGTGGGTTGTAAGGTTTGACCCTTGGCGGGCGCAACCAACACAATGGACGCAAGGGCAAAAGCAGGTACGAAGTGCCAGGTGGTCGGTAGGTACATGATGGTTCTGAGAACTATGTCAATGGCTGGGCTGCCGGTGCATGCACACAGCATCACGTTCAAGGAGACCCCCGAGAACGCGTAGGCTGTTCTGAAAAGAATGAGGAAGGTCGGCAAATTTAGGTTTATTCGACCCCATCATTCAAGCTGTCAGCGGTCAGCAGCCAGGTGTCAGTTGGTGAACCTCACGGATCGATCCCGGATACCGCTCCGCGATCCCGGGAGGTGGGCCGCATGCCTTCGCCGCGCCGTCGCCAAAGCGCTATGGCGACGTGCGACAAAGCTTCGGCAGCCGAAGAAGCCCATTGGTTGGTGGGCCAGTTGGTAGTTGACAGTTGGTGGTGAATACCACCGATGTGCCGCCTCGGGCCTTGGCCTATTGGCCCCTTGGCCATTTGGTGTCGTGTTATCGAGGCCACGAGCCTTGAGCTACGAGACGCGAGCCCGATCTAGCTGCAAGCCCCTAGCCGCAAGCCGGAAGCTTATGCGTGCTGCGCGACGGGAGAGCCTGCGCGGAACAATCCCGGATACCGCTCCGCGGTTCCGGGAGGTGGGCGGCATGCCTTCGCTAAAGCTTCGGCAGCCGAAGAAGCCCATTGGTTGGTGGGCCAGTTGGTAGTTGACAGTTGGTGGTGAATACCTCCGATGTGCCGCCTCGGGCCTTGGACTATTGGCCCCTTGGCCCTTGGCCATCGACAAACCGACAACCGAGCACCTACTAGCCAAAATACCGCATCAGCCGGCCTTTAAACATATCGTGCTGGGCCAGGTGGAGCACTCCGTATCCCCAATGGCCTGGAAGTGTTCGCTTACGTCAATATGCCGATCATCCGCACCGGATCGTTCGATCGAACCGGCCTGTGGCGGAGCTACTGCGAGATCGCAAGAGCCTTACAGCCAAGCGTCACCTGCGATGATGTGGGACGAACCGGCTAGCGATGCACGATGAGCCGCTCCATGCCGGTGTATCCGCCAGCAGTGATCGTCACGAAATACACACCGCTCGCGAAAGAGGCATCCAAGGGCACCACCGTATTGATCGCACCGTTGTCGACGGAAAGTACCGTGTGGAACATTGGCCTACCGAGCGGCTCAATGATGCTCAGATCGGCGGTGACCGCATCTGGGGGTATGCCACCGGCGGAAAGGTTGAGCACATCGCCACCGTTGGGGTTCGGCCAGATGGAGAAAGCCAGCGCCGTGGGTGGAGCGATCACACTATGCAGCGCGCCCGCACCCGGAGCGTTGTCGATCAGCACCGCGCAAGCAGGTCCGTAAGCGCAATACGTCGCACCACCATCGAAGCTGGCCTGCACCGTTACGTTGTAAGTATCACCGTTCACCAGGGGAAGCGTGAGCCATTTCAGTAGGAGTGAAGTGGTGCCGACAGCGATGGTGCGCGCATAGCCACCACCTACGCGCTCGAAGCGGAAACGGTATTTGTTCGCGCCGGCCACGGCTAGGCAGTGCACCTGGTCGGCGCCGCCGAAGGTGCGGGGCACTCCGCACGAATACTGCGGGCTGTTCAACACGTTGTTCAATTGGGTGGGCTGGCAGGGCGGGCTGATCCGCATGCGGCACGCGGGGCCGAAGGGTGCGTATGTCCCGTTCACCAAGCTACGTACCCGCGCGTTCAAGAGCACGCTCTGCGGCAACGGTAATGTCACGATGCTCGAGAAGCTTACGTACGAGCACCGTGCGGGTCCGGCCGGGAATTGGTAGTTGCCACTCGCATGCGTGATCAGGATCCGTCGCGTATACCCGCCGTCGGGGTTGAAGAACCAGAACTGATAACCGTCATCGCTCTGGTTGCCGGTGCCGAACTGCGCACTTACTGCGGGGTTCTCCACTGCGCCGGTCCAGTCCGTGGGTAGCATGGTCTCCAGGTCGCAGCGGCTATCACGGATGCGATCGAGCCCGAGGGGCAGGCAGAATCCTTGAGCGCTGGCGATCTGACTGGTGTAGGTGAAGGCCCCATCGCTGGCATTGTCGATGATGCGTTTGCCTTGGGCATCGCGGAGCACATAGCCACCCGTGGTCATGCCATCCCCGAAGCTATCCAGCACGCGCAGTTCATAGCACCCATTGGCCAGGGTGCAACTCAATGGGATGGTAGCATTGTTGGCATAGCCAGTTCCGCTGCAAACGGGCGTACCGCCCCCTTGCGGGATGATCTCCCAGCTTGTCTGTGCACCGTTGCCATCGGTAACGAGCGTGAGGCCCACTCCCAGGCTATTGGATGTACCGGCACAGGTGCAATTGGCCGCGTACATGTCATTCGTGGTGTTGGGGTCGCCGTCGTTGCAGGGAGTGCCTGGCAACGCGCTGCCACCGGGCATGCCAGCACAATCCAGCACGATCCCCTGGCATTGGCAACCGGGCGTTACCACATCATTGCCCGTGTACGGGTCACCATCATTGCACGCGGTACCTGGTTCGGGCGAACCGCATCCGCAAGTACCCGGTGCGATCTTGTTGGGATCGAGCGGGCACAGGTCGTTGCAGTCGGGCGCACTGTCACCGTCCGTGTCCGTATCGGGTGATCCACAACCGCAGATGCCCGGTGCGATCTTATTGGGATCGAGCGGACAACCGTCCAGGCAATCCATCACGGTATCGCCATCGCCGTCCACATCGGGTACGCCGCAGCCACATATGCCCTCCCAGGTCTTGTTCGCATCGAGCGGACAACCATCATCGCAGTCCGCGGTTAGATCAGCGTCCGTGTCGATGTCGCTTTCGCCGCAACCGCAAATGCCGGGCGCGGTTTTGTCCGCATCATCCGGGCACTGATCATTGCTGTTAAACACATACCCGTTCGGCTGGATGCAGGTCGATTGCCAAACGGCCGGATCACCGAAGCCGTCGCCATCCGCATCCGCGTACCAAACGCTCGGCGCATTGATCGTGATGTTGCTGCCATTGTCGCTGCCCATCACCATCGGGTTGCTACTCACCACACGAATGCGATAGCCCGCACCCGCAAGCGTTCCAGGATCTATGGTGCCGACGATCGTACCACTCGTGGTGGAGCTCACACTACCCAGCACCACAGGCGTCGGCGGGAAGAACCCAGTGGCATCACTAAGCTGCGCGGTGAAAATGTTGCCTGCGCCAAAAGTGCTGACGGCGGTGTACGGAACAGACACCGTGTTGCCCGCACAGATCGGGCTACTGATACTCCCTGTTGTGATGCTATTAGGCGTGAAAACTGCTAAGCGATTCCGTGCTTGTCCGCCGATGGTTGAGAACCACCCTCCCACATATACTGAACTACCGCTAGTGGCGATGGCTTCAGCCGCCTGATCGGCACTCGGGTTCCAAGTTGTGGCCAGTCCGTTGCTGATATTCAGCGCCGCTATGCGCAGGCGTGTTTGGCCACCGATAGAAAAGAAATAACCCCCGGCGTAAATGGTACTTCCGCTGATGGCCAATGAGTATACTGCATCACTAGCATTGGGATTCCAGGTTGTTGCGAGGCCGGTGCTGGTGTTCAATGCAGCAATGCGATTGCGCGTTTGGCCGCCGATGGTCGTGAAGCTTCCACCGGTATAGATGGTGCTGCCGCTGATGGTTATGGTTTGTACCCAATCACTAGCATTGGGGTTCCAGGTTGTTGCCGCACCGGTGCTGTTGTTCAGCGCTGCTATGTGATTGCGAGTTTGCCCGCCGATACTCGTGAAGCCTCCTCCCGCGTAGATGGTGCTGCCGCTGATGGCCAAGGTGCTGACTTCGTAACTTGCATTGGGGTTCCACGATGTGGCCAAACCGCTGCTGTTCAGCGCTGCTATGTTGTTGCGTGTTTGTCCGCCGATGGTGGTGAAATATCCACCCGCGTAGATCGTGCTGCCGCTCATGGCCATTGTGTAGACAACGCTACCAGAACTGCTGACATTCGGGTTCCAGGTCGTGGCTGCGCCAGTGCTGGTATTCAGCGCGGCTATGCAATTGCGTGGCTGACCGCCGATGTTGCTGAAGCCTCCGCCAGCATAGATGGTGCTACCACTGATCAACAATGTCTCAACATCGCTATTGGCATTGGGGTTCCAAGCTGTGGGTATGCCAGTTGTTGCATCCAAGGCTGCGATGCGGTTGCGTGTTAGCCCACCTATACGGGTAAAAAGTCCTCCCACATAGGCGGAATTCCCGTTAATGACCAAGGTGCGTACAGAACCTCCAATGGCATTGGGGTTCCAGGTCGTCGCCGCTCCGGTGGTGTTGTTCAGTGCCGCGACATAGTTGCGTGTTTGCCCTCCAATGCTGGTGAAGGAGCCGCCTGCGTAAACCGTGCTGCCGGTAACAGCCACGGCATAGACCGTACTATTGGCATTGGGGTTCCAGGTTGTAGCCAAACCTGTGGTTTTGTTCAGCGCGGCTATGTAGTTGCGTGCTTGACCGCCGATCGTGGTGAAGTTGCCCCCAGCGTACACCGTGCTACCGCTTGTGGCCAGAGTAGTTACCGAAACATTAGCGTTGGGGTTCCAAGCCGTAGCCGCTCCAGTGTTGACAGATAGTGCAGCAATGCGGTTGCGCGCCTGCCCACCGATGTTGGTGAATTGCCCGCCCACATATACTGTGCTACCGTCTACCACCAAAGCATCAACCGTCTGGTTGGCGTTGGGGTTCCAGGCTGTGAGTGCACCAGTAGTGACATTCAACGCTGCGATATAGTTGCGGTTCTGCAGGCCGATCCGTGTGAAGTCGCCGCCCGCATACACTGCACCGCCACTGATAGCCAGAGCCCTGACGACGTCATCGGCATTGGGGTCCCAAGTCGTCGCCGCACCCGTTGTGTTGTTAAGTGCCGCTACGCGGTTGCGTGTTTGACCGCCAATGGAGGTGAAGCTCCCACCAGCATAAATGGTACTGCCGTTGATGGCCAAGGACCTGACACTGCCGTTGGCATTGGGATTCCATGTCGTGGCCATGGCTGTGCTGTTATTCAGCGCCGCAATGTTATTACGTGTTTGTCCACCGATGGTGGTGAAGCTCCCCCCTGCATAGACCGTGCTGCCGCTAACTGCCAATGAGTAGATCGAGCCATCAGAATTAGGGTTCCAGGCCGTTGCAGTACCAGTAGTGTTGTTCAACGCCGCGATGCCAATGCGCGTTTGCCCGCCGATGATGCCGAAATCCCCACCCACATAGATGGTGCTGCCGCTGACGGCCAATGCATATACCCAATCATCGGCGTTGGGGTTCCAACTCGTTGCTGCGCCAGTGCTGATGCTGAGCGCTGCTATGTTATTCCGCGTTTGCCCACCGATGGTAGTGAATTCCCCTCCTACGTAGATCGTGCTGCCGCTGATGGCCAGGGTGGAAACCCCATCATTGGAGTTGGGGTTCCAGGTAGTAGGTACGCCCGTAGTGGCATCCAAGGCTCCAATGCGGTTGCGTGATTGCCCGCCAAGGGTTGTGAATCCCCCCCCCACATAGATGGTATTTCCGCTAATGGCCATGGTTCGAATTGCACCGCTGGTAAAACCGGTACTCCAAGGGTGCAAGGTGCCGTCCGCATTTAAACGGGCGATCCGACTACGATCTTGACCGCCCACTTCTGAGAAGCTTCCTGCGATGTACCACCCGCCCGCACCATCCGGTATCGCATCATAAACGATCCCATTCGGGTTCAGGAAGCTGAAGTCCGGTGTACCGTTGGTCAGGTCCAACGCAGTTCCGTACAACTCAACCTTGCCTAACCGTCTGAATATGCCCCCTATGTAGAGCGTGTCACCCACGGCATCCAACTCGTTCACAAAGTCCATGGGTGCATCCGTATCAGGACCACCCAAGGCCAACACTGCGGCCGAATTTGCATCCACAGCGGCTAGGCCGGTGCGCGGTTGCCCACCGACAGAATTGAAGGCACCACCGATGTAAAGGACTCCATCCTGCAAGTCCAGCGCGTTCACGTAGCTGTTGCAACCAGGGTTCCACGGGTGCAATGTGCCATCCGCGTTGAGGCGTGCGATTCGATTACGGGTTTGCCCATTTACTTGGGTGAATTGACCACCGATGAACCACCCGCCCTCTCCATCCGGAACGCTTACTCGCACCTCGCCATTAGGTCTTCCGAAGGCAACGTCCGCCATTCCGGTAGTGGTGCTCACTGGACTACCATACGGCGTATTGGGGCCGATATAGGTAAACGTACCACCGATGTACACGAGGTTGTTCACATCGTCCTTTACGATGGTTTCCACATTGCCGTTGGGTTGCCACCAATGCTCTTCAAGTGTTTGGCCTCGTAGCCCGCCAGCGGTGATCAAGAAGAAAAGAGCGGTCGAAGTGAGGGAGGTCAAGAAGCGCATACGGCTGTTGTTTCGGTTGTAGTGGGTGTGTGGTAGCGCATGTCCAGTGCTTAGAAGGCTGCTTGTCCACACTGCCCGCGTGCGCTGTTGCGCGAGGACAATAGGAGAGGAAGAGGGGATGCCTCGCATGACTTCTGTTACGGATCCAAGCGCGATCCGGAAGAAGCCGGTGCCTTAGATCCAATATTGGGGTAAACCCTACCGGTGATCATGCGCGCTGTGCGAAATGGTGGTATCCGACATCAGGCTCCTTCTTCGAAACACAGGTGGGGTTCGTGCCGTGTTGATATGTTGTGGAATAGCACCCTTATGGCAACTGCGCATTACGCACGGCCGTGGGCACCGAACCACCGATGTTCTGCAAGAGGATATCCCGATCGTTCGCGCTACCGGCGTACTTCACCTGGCCGTTCATGTTGATGTCCTCTTTGCGGTACTGGCCGTTCAACGTGTTGGTGGGTACGGTACCCCCAATGGCGGTGAGGAGGGGGTCGCGATCATTGGCGCTCCCGGCGTACTTGAGCTGTTTATTGAAGTTCACATCGCCGGCCCATAGCACTTCGACAGGCACTACGCCTGCGATATTCTTCCGCGCGTTCGTGCCATAGCAGATCGTGGCCGCTGTAGTAAAGTCCACTGTTGCGGGAGCGGCCGACAAAGGGATCGCAGCGTCCTTCATGATGCCCAAGTGGTTGCGATGGCGGATGGCCAAATGGTAATTGCCGAATGGGACGGAGAAAGCCACTGGTGACACACCATCCAATTCGACCACGTCCCCATCGCTTTGGACCAGCGCGCTCCTGCTGGACACCACGGTACTCAAAGCAGTCGGGTCCCGCAATTCCAACAGCACCCAGTCCACAATGGCGTCGTTGCCACCAGCCGCTATCACCGCGGGCAACACGCTACCGCCGTTGCCGCTGCCGGTGTGCACATAGCCCAGTGCAGGGTAGGGGTCGGTGAGCGGGAAGGTGCCCAAGCTCCTCAGTGCAGCGTTCATCAGGCCGGTGCCGGAACTGTAGGGCCCTTCCAAGAAGACCTTGGCGCTAACGAGTGCTGCGCAGTTCTCATCCGTAAGACCGTCGCAATCATCATCCATTCCGTTGCATACCTCGGCAGCGCCAGGATGAACCGATGCGTGCGCATCATCGCAATCGTTGCCATTGGCTACATAGCCGCCCGGTGGCGAACAAGCTGTAAGGCTGGTGTCGGGATCACCGTGCCCATCGCCATCGAGATCCGGGTACCACAGTAGATCCGTCTGCACATCCACTTGGAAGGTGCAGATGGAAGCGTAGGCGCAGTCGTTCGTGGCGGTCCAATCGATCATAGTGGTGCCTTCGTTGAAGGCCACACCGCTCAACGAGGTCCCCGATCCAACAGTGGCACCGCTGAGTTCGTAGGTCGGTGGTCCGGGTACCATTTCGATATTGTCCACGCTGGTTGCTTCCGGACCGGTCCGGTATTCCGCCCGTATGTAGAAGCCCACGATATTGTCCAGCACCTCACGGATCTGGGCTTCAGTGGCCAGCGTCGTGCTATTGATCCGCCAATGGCCCGCGCTCAATGGAATGCTCCGGCTGGACCATGCAAGGGAAGGTAGTTGGATGTTGGTAAGGATGGTGGTGTTCGGCCCATCCAGTTGCACATGGGATAGGGACACCGTCGAATCTGTGGATACGTTGTTCGTCTTGATGTCGAACTCCAGTACACCTCCATACATGCCAGAGCGGTCCCCGAGAAAAAGTACAGGAGCCTGGAACCAGTCCGTATTCGCACCACCGGGTTCAGTCAGGGTGATGTATCCATTCGGGTTACCACCAGATGCATGATGCGTGACGGTCGCACCTGCGCCGGATGGCAATCGAAACTCCCAGCCTTGAGCGCTGCTGGTGAATCGTGTGACAAGTTCACCCGAGCAGGCTGGCACGGCGATATCCCATGCGGTCCCGGAATGCACATAAGTGCAATTGGCGGGTGTGTTGACGAGCACACTTTGGTCCGCCACGCACAAGTTGTTGCACGGTAAGGCGTTGCTGTCATTACAATCGTCCCCGTTCAATACGCTGCCTGCAGGCGCGCATCCAATTGTTGCCGAAGCTGGGTCACCCAGGCCATCGCTGTCGGCGTCCACATACCATGTGGTGGTTCCTATGACACTGGGATCAGCATCATCGATCAAGCCGTCGCAGTCATCGTCAACGCCATTGCAGACCTCCATACCTTCGGGTACACCACAGCCGCATAGGCCGGGAACGGTCTTGGCGGGGTCGTTATCGCACAGGTCGCCTTGACAGGTGTATACGCCGTCGCCATCGGCATCGATGTCCGGTGTTCCGCAACCGCAGATGCCCGGACTGGTCTTGAAGGGGTCGCTATCGCATAGGTCGCCTTCACAGATGGATACTCCATCTTCATCCACATCGCTGTCGGGTCCGCAGCCTATGACCCGCGCGATCCTGTTGCGCGCTGTGCCGTTGTAAGTCAAGAAGTCCCCGGCAATAATGATCCCCCCATCGGGCTGGAGCGCGCTGGACCGGATCGGACCGCTCGCTCCCGACCCAGGGTTAAAGCCGGTGTCCAAGCTGCCGTCGGCATTCAACCGGGTAATGTTGTTGCGTGGTGTACCATTGTAACTGCTGAAGCCCCCCGCAGCGATGATCTTCCCATCGGGCTGGTGCTGGATGGACAGGACCGCGCCCGGAAACCCCGTTCCGGGATCAAAGCTGGTGTCCAAACTGCCGTCGGCGTTCAAACGGGCGATCCTGTTGCGTGGGATGCCGTTATAACTGGTAAAGCTGTCACCCCCGATGATGATCTTCCCATCGGGCTGAACCGTGACGGATGTGATCCCATTCGTCGTAGGCGCAGGCCCCGTTCCGGGGTTGAAGCTGAGATCCAAGCTGCCGTTGGCGTTCAGGCGGGCGATCTTGTTGCGTGGGATGCCATTGTAACCGCTGAAACCCCCTCCGATGACGATCTTCCCATCGGGCTGTAACGCGACGGAAGAGATACCACCGCTCGCCCCGGTCCCAGGATTGAAGCTAGTGTCCAAGCTACCATCAGCATTGATCCGTGCGAGGCCTGGGCGCGTAAACCCGCCGTAGTCCGAGAACTGACCCGCAACGATGACCTTCCCATCGGGCTGGACCGCGAGGGAGAAAATAAGAACAGGAAATGTGGCCCAAGCTCCAGGAGTTTCTGCAAAGGGAATATCGAGGCTGCCATCAGCGTTAAGGCGGAGGACATAAGCTGACCCACTGAGGATCTTCCCACTGGGCTGTTGCGCAACACACAAGACCCCGGACAACCCAGCCCAAGGGTTGAAGCTGGTATCCAAACTTCCGTCGGCGTTCACGCGGGCGATGCCGCTACGTGTTGTGCCGTTGTAGCTGGTGAATGCTCCCCCGATGACGATCTTCCCATCTGTCTGGATCGCGGTGGCATAGATCGCACCGTTCGCCCCCGACCCAGGGTTGAAGGTGGGGTCATTGGCGCCATGCTGGGCGTTGGCGCAAGCTGTGGCCAAGGCCATGGCGGTTAGGAAGTGGGCAAGGCGGTGTATCATGGAAGGGAGGGGGACGCTGGAATGCCTTTAGGCGGTAGTGATCGACAAGGGTTGATCGAAGCCTGCCAAAGCACGGCTCCACTACTGCACGGCGCAATACCAACTACACGGTATTCGGCCACGTATTTTTCACCTGCAGCGGTAGCAACGGAAAGTGTGTTGGTGGCTCCGTGGCGCTGGAGCAATGCGCATTGCCCACAGCGGTCCTGTCACACCAAACCCAACCGCTGCGCCACATGCACCAGATCGCTCACCTTGGTGGTGCCCAGCTTCTGGTTGAGGTTCTTGCGATGCGTCTCCACGGTGCGCGGCGTGATGCCGAGCTGATCGGACATGTCTTGGTTGCTGGCTCCCTGGGCAATGCAGCGTAGCACTTCCATTTCGCGTGGGGTGAGTTGCTGGGCGGGGTCATCGCGCTGCGATCGGTCCGCCTCTTCAAGCCCGGGGAACCATAGCGCGCCACCGAGCACTGCGTGCAATGCGGTGAGCAATTCCTCCGCGCTGACGTTCTTCAGCAAATAGCCGTCGAGGCCGCGCTGCTTCACTTGCCGAACGAGCGCAGCGCTGTTGTGCATGCTCAGGATCACCACGCGTATGTCCGGTCGTTCGGCTTTCAACTGGACCCCTACCTCCAGGCCGGATGGCCCGGGCATGTGGACATCCAGCAGGACCAGGTCGGGGTGCGCGCGGCGGGCGATCGCCAAGGCCTCAGCCCCATGGCTCGCCGTGCCCACCACCTTCATGCCATGGCCTTCCAGTACCGCGCGCAGGCCGTCCATCACCAAGCGGTGGTCATCCACGAGCAGGATCGTCGGCGACTGCTTCATTGTTGTTGCTGCTCGTTCACGGGGATCTCTACCACGGTGATCGTGCCACGTCCCGCTGCGCTCTCCACGTGCAAGGTGCCGCGCAATGCGTCCACGCGATGTTGCATGCCCTTCAGGCCGAGGCCGGGCGTGATGCGTGCAGGATCGTAGCCTACACCGTCATCCTCGACCGTTAGCACGGCGTTGCCTTCGCGCGTCATCAATTGGATGGTGATGCGCGTGGCCTGTGCGTGGCGCAGCGCGTTGTTCAGCAGTTCGAGGATGATACGGTACAACGCACGTTCTTCGTCCTCACCGGATCGCGCCGAGTAGTTGACGTGCTGCAGGTCCACACGCAAGCTATGCCGGGAGTTGATGCGCGCCACGAGGTCCGCGAGGACGTTGACCAGGCCCAGCTCCTTGAAGAGCAGCGGCTGCATGCTGTGCGAGGCCTGGCGCACTTCTTCGCAGGCCCCATCGATGAGCGCCATGGCATGCGCGTACTCGGAACGATGTTCTTCGGTGACCAGTTCACGGAAATCACCGAGCCGGTGCTTGAGCGAACTGAGCATGGCCCCCACGCCATCGTGCAGTTCCTGCGCGATGCGTGCGCGCTCCCGTTCCTCGCCTTGCAAGGCCGCATGGTCCAGTGCGCGCTCTTTCTCGCGCACTTCCACGAGAGCGTGCCCCAACTGCGTTTGCAGCGTCACGTTGTAGTTCTCCTTCAGTTCGTTCAGTTCCTGCAGCCGGTCCGCCATCTCGCTCAGGCGTTCCTGTTTGCTGAGCAGGCGTCGCTCGATGTCCTGTGTATTGCGCACGATGCCTTCCATGAAGATGAAGAGCAGTAAGAGGTTGGTGACCATGGAGAGCAACCGTGTCTGTTCCACCATGGGGGGTGTGAGGGCCGCATTGGTGAACCAGCCATAGTCCGTGGCTTCCAGGACCACCAGTGCGAAAACCGGCAGGGCCATGAAGAAAATGAGCTTGCCCCTCTCCTTGAATGATATCAGGAAAAAGGTAATGAGGATGAGCATGAACAGAAAGAAGAAGAAGAGGCTATGCTGACCGTAGTACGAGGCATTGAAGAACAACCAGATATTGAGCGAGGAGAGTAGCAAAAGGGCCGTGGAGCGCTGGTCCCCGCCGCGCACATAGCGCCAATGCACCCATCCGAAGAACGGCATCGCAGCGATGTCGACGCCGACAATGAGCGGATCACCGATCGTCAACAGATCGTTCAGGAAAAAGGCGATGTTGGCCAAAAAGTTCAGCAGCGTGAAACGGCCCGTAAGGCGGTTGCGCCGCAACACATCGGGCGGCAACGACCGGTCAATGATGGGTTCGGTGACACGCTGCCAGGGTGTGCGTACCGCCCCAGCGGAGCCGGGTTCAAGCAAGTGTTCGGTCCCCTGGCCCATTGTCTGTCGTGATACGGTTGCGCCTGAGCGCGCACTGGCGAAGTACCGGCACGGCCGCCGCAATCTATTCAGTGGCGACTTATCCGCCGTGCTTGCGACCAAGGGTTCTGCGCAAGCTCAAATGGTCCCGCGCCTTTATTGAGTCGGCGGAGAATGGTTGAGGGTGTGTACATAGCGTAACACGTTGATCGATCGATAGATCCATGCCCAAGCGGCCTTTGAGACCCTCAACCAATGACCGCCGACCCAATAAGCACTCGCAGCGAGGATCCGATACTCAAGAGGGGGTGTTGATCGCTATACGAGCCACGAGCTATGCTGCTCAACTCAAGCTACAACTCCTTGGTGCACCACCGCGCGCTTGTAGAGTCGGTGTCCGGTGCCGGCCACGGCCATGGAGGCCGTTAGCGCCGGTGCGGAGGGTTCATAGTCGCTGTGGGGTATGGCGTACCAATGCAGCACCAGGTGTGCATCCGGATCGCTCACGTCGACCGTGATCACGCAAGTGCCCTTATTGGTGGACCGCACATAACGCCAGATCGGTCGGCCATCGGGCAATTCCACTTCCCACACTTCGTCGGGCTCCTTAAGGGTGGGATCGAGCATGTGGGTGTACCTGATCATTTCAGGCAGGCCAAGGCAGGTCTCGAACACGGTCTGTGGGAAGCCGACAATACCTCCAAGGTGGTTCGTACACTTCTTCACGAAGGGGAGCATGTGCTTTCCGGCTTATGCGACGAATTTAATGCGGCCTCATGCGTGTACAACCGCACCAACCGCAAGGCCTCTCGCCCATGGGGAATGCCGCGACCATCCTATCTATCGACCCTGTGATCGATACCGCACGGGCCGGATCTGGTTCCACGCGGTCGAGTTCAGCGTGGAAGGCAAGGCCACCCCAAAGGGCGAGGGGGGGGGCAAGAGCCCACGAACCTGGGGTTCGAGAAAAAGGGCTACCCGCAGGAAAGGCCCGCACTGGCCCGCTTTTCCAGGCCCTTGGGGCGGGCCGAACGGCCCCAAACACCGACCCGCCCTAGGAGAAGAGGCGCGAAAGTGTATTTTCCCCGCTGCTAAGCCCTGCAAGCACTGATATGTCGACCCCGAAAAAGCCAGCCAGCGTCCTATCGTCCGGTTTCATCAAGCTGAAGCTGAAGTCCATTACCAACAAGGCCGAGCGCAAGCGTGCCTGCGAGGCCTATCTCGTGCGCATGGAGGCGCAGCGCGAGGCGCAGAAGAAGTCCAGGAGCAACATCGAGGATACCGATGATGTGATCCGCTTCCTTCGTGCGGAGATCAAGTATCTCTCCTCCTAGGGGGCGGATCATACGCTGGCCGCACAATTATCCGGCCCAAGGCGTCACCGGGCAGGCCAACGGGCCCGTGTGATCCGCGCTGTGGTCGTCTCCAGAGATAAGACCTGCGCACCCGGTCGCTGATGGCAGTGCGCCTAGAACAGCGGTCTCACCGGCGCATTGTCCAACACCTTCGCGATCCGCGCCATCACCTCCGGCGTCAACTTGTCCTTGGCTTCCACGGCGTGGAGGTTCTCCTTTAACTGCGCTTCCTTGCTCGCGCCGAGGATCACGGTGCTCACATGCGGGTTCTTCAGGCACCAGGCCAGGGCGAGCAGGGGCATGGAGAGGTCCAGCTTCCTGGCGATCCCTTTCAACTGCTCCACTTTCTTGAGCCGCTCGGTGGTCAGCTCCCGTTCCCGCAACCAGTCGAGCCCGGCCATACGCAGGCGGCTGCTCTTGGCGCCATCGAGGGTGTGCTTACCGCTGAGGATGCCGCTGGCGAGCGGGCTCCAGATCGTGGTGCCAAGCCCCACGGTCTTGTAGATCTGTTCGTATTCCACTTCGACCTTCGCCCGGTGGAACATGTTGTACTGCGGCTGTTCCATCACCGGGCCGATGAGGTGATGCTGCTTCGCGACCATGTGCGCTTCCATGATCTCCTGTGCGCTCCACTCGCTGGTGCCCCAATAGAGGATCTTACCGGAGAGGATCAACTGGTGCATGGTCCACACCGTCTCTTCGATCGGGGTGTTCTTGTCCGGCCGATGGCAGAAGTACAGGTCGAGATAGTCCACCTGCAGGCGCTTGAGCGCATCGTTGCAGGCTTCCACCACGTGCTTGCGATGCAGTCCGGTCTGCGTGGGCAACTTGCCACCCGAGCCGAAGAAGACCTTGCTGCTCACGATCCAGGTATCGCGTGGCCACTTCACCTTCTTCAGGATCTTCCCCATCACCCGCTCGCTCTCGCCACGCGCATAGATCTCGGCGTTGTCGAAGAAATTGATCCCGCCCTCGTACGCGATGCGCATGAGCTTCTCTGCCATGGCATCGGTGATCTGCTTGCCGAAGGTGAGCCAGGAACCCAGGGAGAGTTCGGAGACTTGGAGGCCGGAGTTACCAAGCCGACGGTAGTGCATCGTCATGGCGCAAAGGTCGGCCGATATCAACAGACGTTCACAACTTCCACAAGTGTGTTACTGGCTTCAAACACATTTCACACGGCCGCATGAGTTTTGCTCCGATCGATAGATGCACCCCCTACGCGCGCACCGAACAACGGGGATCCGCGAGCAGCGGCCCCTGCACCGAACGTGTTTTGCTTGCCCGGGAGGGCACGGCCCGGCCTAACGGCAACGTGAGGTGCGCCTTGCGCACGCCAACAAGAAGAGGCTCCGGGGACGGGGCCTCTTCTGTTCAATGCCTCACCTGCACGGATACGACCGAAGGGTCGCCCACTGTCCGTAGGAAATACTGTCCGGTCTCCAACAGGCCGAGATCCAAGGTTCCATCATGGCCGACCTGGGCGCGCATCACTTCGCGTCCGGATGGATCGAACACGAGACAGGCTTCGCCAGTGAACTTCGCGTCGAGCCGGATGGTGCCGGTCGTGGGATTCGGGAACACACTGCTCCGATCGAGCGAGGTGGTGGCGTGAACGCTGGTGCCGATGTCGGCACGATAGAGGTGGAAGTAGCTGTACAGGTAGAACGTTCCCAGCGAATCGCAAAAGATGCCTTGGATCGGTTCGTTGGGGGCGAGCGCAAGGCCGTTCTCAGCGGTGATCCACGAAGCACCGGCATCATCGGTGAAACGCACGCTCGTCTGCTTGCCGATCACCCAATTGTCGTTTGACAAGGAAGCTACTACATGCTCCCACTCGGCGGGCACTGGACCCAGACCGGCGTTCGCCGTGTACCACAAATTGCCATCATCCCACGTGGTGATCACAAGGTCATCACCGCCCACCGCGATGATGCGATCGTTCAACCCGCGCGCCAGATCCCTGCCGTCGGTAACGAACACACCGCTCGTGTTGGAACCTGCGAAGCCGGTACCATCCAAGGCACCTCGATAAATGGCACTGAACTGGGCGCCATAAAGGGTAGTGGTGTTCGCGGTCAAGGCGCTCAGGTTGGTGCTGGCGTTCACGATGCTGGTCCAGTTCTGGCCATCGTCCGTGGAACGCAGCACGCCTTCACCGTAGAGGTAGACATCGCCGTTGGGACTGGAGACGAACCCCAGAAAGAAGCGGCTGGCGGGCACCCCGTTGCCCGCGCCGATCGATGTAAAGGTGTTGCCACCGTCCGCACTGCGCCATACTTGGTAGGCACCGCCGACGGTACCCCAGATCAGGATCGCACCGGTGTTCGTGAGGTGCAGACAGTGGTCGGACAGCAGCATGCCGTTCGGTCCGCCGGTGCCGGGGAAGCTCTGCCAGCTCTGCCCTTGGTCCGTGCTGATGCGTGGCTGCGCCGGGTTGGTGGGCAGCAGGGTGACGATCTCGCCATACGGACCGACCGTCAGCACAGTTAATGTGTTCATCGGCATGGTGCATGGCGACCAGGTGATCTGCGCGTGCATGGGGCAGCCTGCGACCAGCGGAAGAAGAAGGAAAAGGAGGCGTCGCATGGCTGGTGGGTTTGGGATACAAAGGTGGGACGCAGAGCCCATGGTACACGTCTCCCGATGAACCAGCACCTTTGTGCGATCCCAGTTCGCATGAGCAGCATCGACAGCAACAAAGCCCCTGAACCTGTTGGTCACTATCCCCATGCGCGCCGCGTGGGCGATCTGCTGTTCCTGAGCGGGGTGGGTCCACGCGAGCGCGGCACGAAGATCATCCCCGGCGTGGAGCTCGATGCGAACGGGAAGATCATTAGCTACGAGATCGAGACGCAGGTGCGTAGCGTGTTCCAGAACGTGCGCTGGATCCTAGAGGATGCGGGCAGTAGCTGGGAGAAGATCGTGGATGTGACCGTGTTCCTCACCAACATGAAGGACGACTTCCCGACCTACAACCGCTTATGGAAGGAGTACTTCGAGAAGGACCCGCCGTGCCGAACGACGTTGGAGATCAACTGCCTGCCTACGCCGATCGCGATCGAGCTGAAGGTGGTGGCTACCATCTGACCGGGGCATGGACAGGGCTGCGATCAACGCTTCCTTGCTGAGGGGCCACGAAGCCTTCATCACACGCGTGCGAGCGTTACCCCACGATCAGCTGGATCGATCGCGCAATGACAAATGGACGCCGGCACAACATCTGGAACACATTCAGCGGGCCGTACGTCCGGTTACTCTCGCGCTGCTCGTTCCCAATTGGTTCCTGCGCTGGCGGTTCGGAAAGCCGAACCGTGCACCACGTGACTACGATGCGCTCGTAGCGCGCTACAAGGAGAAACTCGCGGCCGGAGGAAAGGCTTCGGGGCGGTTCGTACCACCGGTCGTTGCCGCTGGTGAAGTGGAACAGATCTCCGCTTCGTTGCAACGCATCGTCACCACCCTGGTCCGTCGGGTGAACGGTTGGTCGGAAGAGGATCTCGACCACTACCTCCTACCCCATCCGCTGCTAGGTAAGCTTACAGTGCGCGAGATGTTGTTCTTCACCATGTACCATGTGGAGCACCACCAGGCGTTGGTGGAACGTGACTATGCCTGATCACTTCCGCATCGCCATCAGCTTCCCATAGGTGAGCGAACGCCAAAGCCACTCCATCGGCCCGAATTGGAAGCGCTTCAACCACCAACGGCTCCAGAGCAATTGAAGCCCGAATACGGCAACCGCGATCGAGGTGAAACCAATGCCGCTGACACGTGTGCCCAAGCCGAGACCCAGCCCTGCGAAAACGAGGATGCCGAGGATCGTCTGCATGAGGTAGTTCGTGAGCGCCATGCGGCCCATGGGCGCAAAGACCTGAAGCGTGCGTTGACATGTGACCTTCGTCCATAGCAGCGCGAAGCCCGCCGCATACCCGAGGGCCAGCGGCGCAACACCGAACGCGTAAGCGATCGTGCCGACCAGTCCCGGTGTTTCCGGCAAACGCGCCAAGTGCTCGCCCGACCACCACAACAGGAAGGAGCCGGGCAAGCCGATGGCGATGCCGCCGATGCACACGCGTTTCAACAGCCGGTGATGCGCGGAGGGGTCAACGAAGATCTTCCGTCTTGAGACCCACAAGCCGAGCAGGAACATCGCGGGCACCTTGAAGAAGCGGTTGCTGTCCAGCAGATCGGTGAGCCGCCAAAGCCAAGCACCATCCATGTAGCGCATGAACTCCTCCACACCGCCATCGGGCACCATGTGGTTCACCTCCGACTCGGGAACTCCCAATTGCTTGTCCGCTTCCATGGCCATCGAACGCGCGCCTGCCGCCGGATCGAAGGCCCCATCGGTGGCCACCTTCACCGTATCGATGGCGATGGGCAGCAGGGGGAGCAGTGCCGCGGTGACGATCAACGTGCGGTCGCCCACGCGGCGCATGAACGGAAGCAGCAGGCCCAGCAGCGCGTAGAGCGTCAGGATATCCCCTTCCCAGAGGAAGCGGAGATGGATCCCGCCAATGAGCAGCAGCACAAGCATCCTGCGGTAGAAGCGCCCCAGGCCATCACTTCCTTTCTCCAGAAAGAAGCCGAAACCGATCCCGAAGAGCAGGGAGAAGATCGAGTAGAACTTCCCTTGGACGAAGACCGTGTGGATGAACTCCAGTGGTGCATCGAGAAAGGAGCCGGGCAGCGCCGCCTGCTCCTCGGGCGGCATGAAGATCCAGTACGCATGCACAGCGAAGTTGCTGTACGCCACACCGAAGAGCGCGAAGCCACGCAGGGCATCGAGCAGCTGCGCTCGGTCAACAGCAGGGGTGCTCATGTGTTGAAGGACGGCAAGAGTTCAACGGCGCAATACCACAGGCTGCTGCTGCGTCCAGCAATGCACGCCACCGCCCTGCCAGTTGATCGCGCGAGGGTCCACTTGAACGATGGTGCGGTCCGGGAAGTGTGACCGAAGGATGGCACGCACACGTTCATCCTTCGCCTTCATGGAAGCGGGCATTCCTTCGTGCCAATACGCGGGGGCGAAGACGCGGCCGTTGGTGAAGAGCAGGTTCAGGTAGCTGGCCGCTGGGATGTAACTGATGCTGTCGCCCGGCGACAGGTCAGCGTACTTCGTGAGCAGCCAACGGCCATAGCTCCTCGCGGTGTCCACCAGGGTGTGGTGGAACTCCACATCCGGCGTGGGCACCTTCACCACGTTCAAAGACCGGCCATCGTGATCGCGGAACTGCTCCAGGATCCGCAGGTTCACCTCCATCCGGCTTCGGGTCAAGGCCTGTGCACTGTCACCGAGGTCGGCATCATCGGGCCAGGCGAGCAGTACCGTGCTGTCGTTCATGAAACGGCAGAACTCGTCCACGTGGCCACCCGTGCCCTGGTTGAGGACATTGCCGTGGATGCGCGGCTCCAAGTACCACATGTCATCGGCCGGTCCCTCCTTCAACCAGATGATGGACCGCACACCGAACACGCGCTTCAGTTCGCGCTCCATGCTGTCGCGGCTCCAGCCGGGGTTGCGCTGCATCGTAACAGCTTCCACTTGCAACAGCGTGCCCGCGCCGTTCACTTCCACCGCGCCGCCTTCAATGATCATGTTGCTATGCACCACGGGAAGACCAAGCCGTCGCGCGACCATGGTGGGGAAGCTGTCCTCATAGGCCAGCAAAGCGGGTGGTGTCTCGATAATGTTCGCGTGATCACCATAGTAGTTCCAGTCGGGATCGAGCACAGCGAGCGTTCCATCGTGCTGGCGCAGGAATATCGGGCCGGCATCGCGGACGGTCGGGCCCGGCATGGTGTCGCTCAAGAGCTCGATCCGGTAACGGTTGCGGGGGATGCCCAGGCTGTCCCAACGAAGTGCGATAGACTTGGCCACGCTGTCGCCTTCCACTGCACAAACGACAAGCGTCGCTGTATCCATTGCCAGCACCACCTTGTCCAGCACCGTGTCCGTTACGTCGCCATAGTAGCTGAACCAGACGGCCTCGTGCGGCTCCCATTCAGCGGGAAGGACATATTCAGGGGCCTCCCTTTCCTGTGTGCTGCAACCGAACACCAGCGGAATGAACAGCAGCGCGGTCAGTGGTCGCATGCGAACAATGTAGTTGGGCTCACCGGCTCACCACCACCCGCGCCGACATCGGCTCACGCCCGTCCACTCGCACCATCACCATGTACAACCCTTCGCGCAGCTCCATTGGAAGCTCAAGTACCACGTTGCTCGCCAGCGATGGCACCACTCGCGCATGCACACGTTTGCCCGTGACATCAAAGAGCTCGATCACCGCCTCTTCACCGATCAGCTTTTCCTCAATGCCGATGTTCAGCCGATCGTTCGCCGGGTTGGGGAACACACGGAGGCCATCGCCGATCCCCGTGGTGGAAGTCGCGGGATCCACTTCCGGCACATCCACCGTTACGCACAGCGCGTCGATCACCTCGGCCACGGTCACATCGTCGAAGTAGTAGTAGGCGGTGCCTGCCGTGCACTCCACTTCGTCCTGCGGCTTCAACACGCCGATGGTGATGTGCTCGTAGGGTTGATCGGCGATGATCTGGCCGCAGATGGTCTGCCATTCGTTGGTTACATTGATCGGCCCGCCCTGCCATTCGATCTGCATGGGCGGATTGAACGGCGGGTAGGCCACGGCGATCGGTGCCAAACTCAGGTGCGCTCCGAAACCATCGCAGCCGGCGATGTTCCCGCGCAGCCGCACGTTGAAGGCGATGAGGTAGGGCATACCGGGCACCAGGGGAGCGCTGAGCTTTCCGCCGAGCGCTTCATGGTAAGTGGACGATTGGCGCGCGAACGCACCACCGGTACCACCGCCGCTCCGTGGCCGCACATCGGAGGCCAGATCGATCGAGGCCGCCAAGTTCGTCGGCAGGTGCTCGGGATCCGCAAAGTCGTTGCCGGAGGAATAGTTGTCCGCCGTGGCCACCGCCGTATGCCAGTGCGGAGCCAGCCCATGGCCGACGGGTACGGGAGGTCCGGTCGTTTGGAACATCGTAGCATTGAGCTCGCCGGGTTCCATGCCCGGGTTCATCACCAGGTTCGGCCCCAGGCAATCCACATCGGCACATGCGCTTTCCATGGGATGCGGCGTATGGAAGATGCCGAGCTTGCCCCGCAGGTCGCTGGTGTTCCGACTGTACACGCGCAGGTGATAGGTCTGGCCATCGATCATGCCGCTTGGAAGAACGAGGTAGTTGTAGCCACACGCAATGGACGTGAGGCTTCCCACAGGACCTTGGAAGAGCTCGAGCACCGCGTTGTCGTCCAGGAAGTGGCACATGATCGTGGCGGCATCGCCATCGTGCGTGAACTTGAACCAGACATCGTCATCGGGGCTGTCGCCGATCACACCGCAGCCGTTGCTGGGCAGGCTTTGTGTGGCGTTGTTCGTGTTGAACTCCACCGCGTACACATTGCGATCGGCGATCAGCACCGCACCGCTCGCTTCATCGCTAGTGCCACTTCCGCCTACCCACGGGTGGAAGGTGCGGATGACATGCGGGCTGTTCGTACTGGAGAACATGCGCACCATTACGGTATCGCCGACAGCGAGCCCGGTCACATTGATGCCGTTGGTGCTGGTGCCGCAGACCAGCTCGTTGGCGAGCACCGTATCGGGGATCGTGGAGAAGCCGCGGAAGGTCTCGATGCGCAATGTTGTTGCGGTCTCTTCGTACTGGATACTCCCCACGTCAGCGCCTATGGCGTGCGTTGCGTTGGTGGCCACGAAATAGAACCACACATCGTTCTGCGGCGTGCCGGTGCATGCCGCCTGCGGGAAGGACATCGACGCACCATAGTTCGAAAAGGGCTTCATCGGATGCGCGAACGCATCGCCGCCCGGCATGAGCTGGATCGCACCGGCCATGTCGTCGTTCACCGGCGGTGCGTAGAACTGATGGTTGAAGAGATGGGTGTCTCCGCCCGCGTTGGTATAGATGCGCACGAAATAGGTCTCGCCGGGAACAAGGCCCGTGTAGTTGGTCTGCCGCTCATCCGTGCAAAGGATGCTGTTGAGCGACGCGCAGGTGCCCGAGAAGATCTCGCTCGAGAGGGGATAGTCGATGTAGTGCGGTTGCAGGACCAAGGCTGCAGTGGGCGCCGTGGCCGTGAAGGTGTACCACAGGTCCATGGTACCGAGCGCATTGCCGCACTGGGGCAGCGACGATGTTGCGAAACGGAATGCGGTGCGTTGTGCGGGGTCGAAGTCCTCCAAGGTCATCGATAGCAGCGGCACCGCACCGGCGCATTCATCGTTCGACAGCGTCTTTGTCAAGGCCACCCGCAGCGGCTTCGGCGATGAGCCGTTCGTCCACAGGCGAAAGGTGTAGTTGTTGCCGATCACAAGGCTGTCCAGTACGGTACCGAAGTTGAAGTCCACCGCGCCGCACTCCATGGCCGTGAGCGCTCCGCAAGCACCGGTGTTCAGTTCATACCGCAACGCCGTGCCATCCGCGAGCGCGCTCAACAGAATAGTTGGTGCTGTAGCGGTGAAGGAGAACCACACATCGTCATCGGTGCCGGACACGCAAGCCGTGGCGCTTTCGGTGGCGCCGTAGGTCACGGCGGGCGTGTACACAAGCGGGTCGTCCTCGTTCTGCACGGGAAGGTTGATGGCGTCCGCACAATCGTCGTTGGTGGTGAAGCCCCGCGTGCGGAGACCCTCCGTGGTTCCACTGCCCGCCTTCAGCTTGTAGGTGGTTCCGGGCACGAGCGCATCCATGATCAGCGGGGTGGTAGTGCCAACGGACGTGATGCCATCCACGCAGTTCTCATCGAAGAGCGCCAGGCTGAACGAGCCCACTTTCTCCACCACCAGGTTGGTGGAGGGTGCGGTGAACGAATACCATACGTCCTCCAGCGTCGTGTAGTTGTTGACGGTCGAGCTCGTCGCCGTTTCGAGGTCGAAGCCATAGACCTGTCCTGGCTCCGGACCTTCGTTCACGGAAATGGTGATCGCGTTCGCGCACTCGTCGTTCGCCGGTGGACTGCCGATGCCCGCGCGGAAC
>JAGNSU010000147.1 GCA_017987895.1 Flavobacteriales bacterium
GGTCTCCTTCGCCAGGCGGTTGGTGTGTTTGTGGGCGGTGGTGTCTTGCATGTCCGGATCGGCTGTACCGCTTGTTCCGCCGCATCCCGTGAAAAGTGCCAGCACAATGGCCGGGGAGAGCAGGTAATAGCGGTGCATGGTCCGTCAAAGTAACGGTCGTGGGTCGCGTGTCTTGCAGGGCTGGTGACCCTTGCCGCCAACATGCATCCGTGGACGGCGCTAGCGGTCCATTTCCACCCGCTCCTCCAGTTTGAACGGGAAGCGTTTGCGCAGAAGCCCCGCTCTCCCCATCACCGTGCCCTCCGCGCGCAATCGCATTTCGCCGCCAAGTGCCGCGCCGAGTCCGAACAAGAGCAGGGGAATACCTGCACCCTGCAATTGGGCATGCATGGGGATCACCACGTGCTCCGTGCTTCGGGGCGATAGGTCCACGGCGCTATCCAGCAAGGCCTTGCCGATGAACGCATCATTGATGAACAGGTCCACATCCGGGTCTTGGACGGTGATCTTGAAGTTGTTCGGATTGTGCACCCGGATCACTGCGCGTATGGCGATACCCTGAGCATCCATCGAGGTGATGCTCACTTCGTCCACCGCTTCCAAGATGACGTCCTCGTAGCTCGCGCAACCGACCAACAATACCGGGACCAATACCACCCATGCGGTTCCGAGGAGGCGGCGGGCCATGGTGGGTCAGCTATTGTCGTCCATCATTGCCGCGTAGTGGTGGAAGAAGCGCGGGATGGTGCGGATGCCCTGCATGTAGTTGAACACGCCGTAATGCTCATCGGGGCTATGGATGTTGTCCGAATCAAGCCCGAAACCGAAGAGTACGGTCTTCAGCCCGAGTTCCTGCTCGAAGAGGGCCACGATCGGGATGCTGCCGCCGCCGCGTGTTGGGATGGGTTTCTTGCCAAAGGCCTCCTCCATGGCCTTGCTGGCGGCTTTGTAAGCCACTGAATCGATCGGGGTCACGGCGGCTTCACCACCATGGTGCGGGCGCACAACCACTTTCACTCCGGGGGGAGCGATCCGCACGAAGTGGTCCTGGAAGAGCTTGGTGATCGCCTCGCTCTTTTGATCGGGTACCAGGCGCATGCTGATCTTCGCAAAAGCCTTCGAAGGCAGCACCGTTTTGGCGCCTTCGCCGATATACCCCCCCCAGATGCCGTTCACATCCAAAGTGGGGCGGATACTGCTCCGTTCTTCGGTGGTGAAGCCCTTCTCGCCACGCACCGCAGCGATGCCCAGGTCCTTCATATACGCAACCTCATTGAACGGCGCTTCGGCCAGCGCCTTCCTCTCGGCCGAGCTCAGGTCCTTCACCGCATCGTAGAACCCGGGGATGGTGACGCGTCTTTCCGCATCGTGCATGCTCGCGATCATCTCGCACAGTGCATTGATCGGATTGGTCACCGCGCCGCCGTATACCCCGCTGTGCAGATCGCGGTTCGGGCCCGTCACCTCCACTTCCAGATAGCTCAGTCCGCGGAGGCCCGTGTTGATGCTGGGTACATCGTTCGCGATCATCGCGGTGTCACTGATCAATACCACATCGGCCTTCAGTTTGGCCTTGTTGTTCGCGACGAAAATGCCCAGGTTGTCGGACCCTACCTCCTCTTCTCCCTCGATCATGATCTTCACATTGCAAGGCAGGGCGTTCTCCTTCAGCATGGCCTCCACGGCCTTCACGTGCATATAGAACTGGCCCTTGTCGTCGGCACTGCCACGGGCATAGATCACATCGTTCTTGATCACCGGCTCGAAGGGGGGGGATGTCCAAAGGTCTAGAGGATCAGCCGGTTGCACGTCGTAGTGGCCGTAAATGAGCACCGTTGGCTTCCGGGGGTCCACGATCTTCTCAGCGTACACGATGGGATGGCCTGCTGTTGGGCAGATCTCCGCCCCGTCCAGCCCGGCTTCCGCAAGGCGGGCCTTTACCGCTTCGGCGCATCGCTGCACATCCGCCTTGTACTTGGGGTCGGCGCTCACCGAGGGGATGCGCAGAAGCTCTAGGAGCTCGTTCAGGAAACGCTCCTTGTGGGTCTCGATGTATTGTTGGACGTTGCTCACTGGAATTCGGGATTGACGCGCTGTTCCGAAAGGGGGAATTTCGCGCGATGGGGCCGAAAGATAGGAGCCTCGCCAACTGCTCACCCTGCGCCGCCAATTGCTCATTCCAGAATGTCCGGCCGACCCTGACCCGGTTGTTTCGCCTCCCGAAAGACAACCCACCATGTACCGCCCCACCCGCCTTCTGATACTGCCAGCCGCTGCGCTGGCGGTCTCCTGTCCCGCTCAGCTAACCATCGACAATACCCAATCAGCAAATGCGCTGGTACAGAATGTTCTTCTGGGCGGTGGGGTCACGGTCAGCAATATCACGTTCAATGGGATGTCCGGTGCCGCGGTTTATTCACAGCTCGCCGCTTTCAACAGTGCGGGTGCCAACGTGGGTATTGCTAACGGGGTAATGCTCAGCACGGGGGACGTTCAGGTGGCTTATGGTCCGAACAACGACAGTGGAGCCGGAACCCCGGTGTTCCCGAGTGCCACGGATCCGGACCTGGCCTCTGTAGCCAACGTGCCGATCAACGATGCCGCCGTGCTCGAGTTCGATTTCGTCCCTTCCGGTTCGCAGATCTCCTTCAACTTCGTTTTCGCTTCGGAAGAGTACCTGGAGTTCGTTGACCAGTTCAATGACGCGTTCGGTTTTTTCCTCAGTGGGCCCGGCATAAGTGGACCCTACACGAACGGTGCGGCCAACATCGCGCTCATCCCCGGCACCAGCACGCCCGTGAGCATCAATACGTTGAACAATTTCGACTATCCTGCTTACTACGTTGACAATGGAGATGGCTTCACAGCGCCTTTCAACGGCAGTGCCTCGTACGTGCAGTTCGACGGCCTGACCGTTTCGATCGCCGCCAGCGCCACGGTCCAATGCGGTCAGACCTACCACATCAAGCTCGCCGTGGGCGATGCCGTGGATGATGCTGTTGATTCCGGGGTGTTCCTCCAAGCCAATGCCTTCAGCAGTCCGCAGATGGTGGTGAACACCACCCCCGACCTCAACCTACCCTGTTCCGGGTCTGTGGATCTGAGCATCCTGAACGTGAACGGAGGCATCGCTCCTTACACCTATGAGTGGTCGTTCAATGGCAACGTGATCAGCACGAACCAGACGATCACCGTGCCCCAAGGCGGTCAGGGCACTTACATCGCCACGGTCACCGATGGTTGCGGTGCAATGGTGCAGGAGCAGGTGATCGTGGGCGCTCCTGTTAGCCCTGCCATGACGTTGGTAGTGACCCCTGATCTGAACCTGCCCTGTGGCGGCACCGTGGACCTGGAGGTGATCAGCTTGACCGGTGGCACGGCCCCCTTCACCTACGAATGGACCTACAACGGCAGCGTGATCAGTAATGGCACCGCCATCACCGTCGCGAACAACGCGCCCGGCATATACACCATGACCGTGGACGATGGTTGTGGCGGAACTACGCAGCAGAGCGTGGTGGTAGGTCCCGCAGTAACCCCGCCGATGACCCTGACCCTGACGCCAAACGTTAGCCTGAACTGCCAGGGTACGGCGGATCTGAGCGTGCTGAACGTACTCGGAGGTACCGCCCCCTTCACCTACGAATGGACGTTGAACGGCAACGTTGTGGGTAATGGCACCACTATCAATGTGACCGCCGCTCAGCCGGGCACCTACACCATCACCGTATTGGATAACTGCGGAGGGTCCGAAAGTGGCACCATCGTGGTCAGTGTCCCGCCGCCACCGGCGTTGGTGCTTACCACTACGCCCGATGTGGAACTGCCCTGCCAAGGCTCCGTGGACCTGAGCGTGTTGACCGTGAACAATGGCATCGCGCCCTACACGTATGTGTGGACGCTCAACGGGAACAATGCAGGGAACACCCAGACCATCACCGTAGCAGCAGGATCGCCTGGTTCCTACCAAGTAACGGTGCAGGACGCTTGCGGCGGTACCGGTACGGCTACGATACAGGTTTCGCCCCCCAACATGCCCACGCTTACCCTTGTGGCCAATGACGTGGAGATCGCCTGTCTGGGTGGCCAGGTGCAACTTGAGGTTACCGCGACCGGTGGAGATGGTCAGTACAACTATATATGGACAGATGCCAACGGCACGAACGTGGGCAATTCCGCCATCACGACCGTTATCGGCGCTGGGGATGCCACCTACACCGTAGTGGTGAACGACAATTGCGGCCAACAGACAAGTACGCAGATGAACGTGAACGCGCCGGACCCCTTGACCCTTGACCTGCCGAGCATGGTGGCGGCGTGCGAAGGAGGCACCGTTGTGATTACAGCGGACGGACAAGGGGGCGGCAGTGACTATACCTACCTCTGGCAGCCTTCGGGAGAAATTACCGCGACGGTGAGCGTAAGCCCGGTCGCCGACACGGTCCTCTCGGTGACCGTGACGGATGCCTGCGGTGCCTCGGTGGACGGCCAGGTGTTGGTGTATATCGAGATCCCGGTGGTCACTATCCATGTGACCGAGCAGGGTGGTGATGCCTTTGAGTTCAATGCCCAGTGCATCCCCGGTGCTGTCAGCTATGCCTGGACCTTCAGCTCGGGCGGCGCCGATTTCGGTGCGCAAGTGCAGAACACCTTCGCCGATGGCGACCAGTTCTGGGCCACTGTCCTGGCCACCACCCCGGCTGGTTGCACCGATGTGGACAGCGTATTCCTCACTCCCGGCGCCCACCTCTACTTCCCCAATGCCTTCACCCCGGACGGCGATGGTATCAACGACCTCTTCGGGCCGGTCGGTTATGCGCTAAAGACCATGGAATTCAGCGTGTTCGACCGATGGGGTGCCGAGGTGTTCACGGCCACGACCCCGGAACAAATGTGGGACGGACGCTTCCGGAACGGGCAGCCCGTACCGACCGGTGTGTATGTGTACAAGTTCCGCGCATCGGGCGAGCGGATGGCCAAGCACGAAGGCATCGGGTCGGTCACGGTGCTCGGGCAGGAAACAGTGCAGAATTGATCCCATCATAGCTCCTGTGCAACGGCCTCTTCGGGGGCCGTTCCGCGTTCAGGCAACTCCAAATGGAACGGATCAGTCATGCATACGGCCTGAACGCCTAATTTTCAGGTCGAAACCAGACCGGTCCATGCGCTTCTCGATCCGCTTCGCCCCCCTCGCTCTTTTCCTTTCGCCGGCACTCGCCTGGTCGCAGTTGGTGGTGAACACCACCCAAACGCCCAGTTCACTTGTCCAGAACGTGCTCCTAGGTGGTGGCGTGACAGCCTCCAACATCACGTTTAATGGGCAGCCCGGCAACATCCTCAATGAGCAGGCCGGGGATTTTGACAGCAACCTGGCCAACGTGGGCATCTCCGGAGGGGTGATCCTCGCGACCGGCAACGTCATGAACGCTGTCGGACCCAACAACAGTGGCAGCTCGTCGATGGGTGGAGGCAACTTCGGTTTCTCTGATCCGGACCTTGCGCTTTTGTCCGGTCAAGTGATCAATGATGCCGCCATTCTCGAGTTCGATTTTTTGGTGACCGGCGACAGCCTGAAGTTCAATTTCGTGTTCGCCTCGGAGGAGTATCTTGAGTTCGTCAACAGCATCAACGATGCTTTCGGTTTCTTCCTGAGCGGCCCCGGCATCAATGGGCCTTTCAGCTTGAACGCGGAGAATATCGCATTGATCCCGGGTACCACTGATCCCGTTACCATTAACACGGTGAACAATGTGGTGAACCCGGCCTATTATGTGGACAATGGAGATGGCGCCACCGCACCGTTCAACAGCAACCCGTTCTATGTCCAATACGATGGTCTGACAGTGTCGATGACCGCCGCCGCCGAAGTGATCTGTGGACAGACCTACCATATCAAGATCGTGGTGGGCGATGCCAGCGACACCGCTTGGGATAGTGCGGTGTTCCTGGAGGAAGGCAGTTTCGTGAGCACTGGACAAGTGCTCCCCGATCTGGTGAGCGGAGTATTGCTCAACGATAGCACCATGCTCGAGGGTTGCGGACTGGTCGATTTCACGTTCTACCGCGTGGGGGATACGACCAATGTCGATACCGTTTCGCTCAATATTCTCGGCAGCGCGACACCGGGGGTGGATTATTCCCCCGCCTTCCCTAACCAGCTGATCTTCTATCCTGGGGATACAGCTATCACATTTATGCTCAACGTCCCAATGGACGCCGATGGTTTGGAGAGCATTGTCATCCAGGTGCAGCAATTGATCGTATGCGCTGGCCTCCAAGTTCAGACCGAGTTCCACTTCTACATCGACGCACCACCTCCGCTCGCTGTGCAGGTCAGCAACGTCCAGAGCGATTGCAACCTGACGGAAGTGCTCGCACCGATCGTGGCAGGTGGTTCGGGGAACTACATCTTCGATTGGAGCACTGGGGAGACGACCCCGACCATCTCCGTCTCTCCCGGTCTCACTACGACCTACACCGTTACGGTGAGCGATACATGCGGCGTAACGCCCGTGACGGCGGATATCATCGTGGACGTGCCGGTCTATGCCCCCATTGTGCTCACCCTGACCCCGGACACAGCGATCCCCTGCCTGGGTGACGCGGACATCAGCGTGCTCAACGTCGCGGGTGGTGATGGTACGTTCTCCTATGAGTGGACCACGGGTGGATCCGTAGTGGGTAGCACGGCCACGGTGAACGTACCCGCCGGAACGCCCACGTGGTATGTGGCCACCGTGACGGATGGCTGCGGGTCGATCGGACAGGACAGTTTGCTCACCACTACGGCACCATTGCCGCCGATCGAGATCGTGACCGCAGGTGATCCCACGGTGATCTGCGTGGGCGATACCATCGGGATCGCCATCGCTTCCGTTACGGGTGGCAATGGGGTTTACACCTATACGTGGCAAGATCCCAACGGCATCGTCATCAGTACCGGTACCACTGTGGATGTGCCTGTGCCCGCCGATGCGGTCTATACCTTCACCGTGGAGGATCAGTGCGGCTACAGTGGGACGGCTTTGGTGACGACCTTCATCCCTCACCCCGAACCGCTTGTGATCGACATGACGGAGGATCAGGTGATCTGCTACGGAGAGACGATCGAACTGAACGCGCAAGTGACCGGTGGTTCTGGGATCTATACGATCGAATGGCCACAGCTCTCGTGGAGCGATCCCAAAGTGGACGTGACCCCGCTCGATCCGATCACCTATACGGTGAACGTTTATGAGGAATGTGGTCTCTTCAGTACCGCCGAGGTCACCATCGATGTGGAGCCCACTACGGCGCACATCGTGGTCACCAACCTGGGTGTGGATGATTGGCAGTTCGATGCGGCCACCTATCCGGACCCTGAGTTCTACTTCTGGGACCTGGGTGATGGGACCAAGGTGAGCACCCAGCAGGTTCGCCATAGCTACAACGATATGGAGGACCATTGGGTGCATCTTGAAATGGTGAGCGTCAACGGCTGTCGTGCGGAGGATTCACTGTACATAGTGCCTCCCGGCCAACTCTATTTCCCGAACGCGTTCACCCCGGATGGTGATGGTGTCAACGAGGTCTTCGGCCCGGTGAGCCACGCCATCACCGATTTTGAGATGAGCGTCTTCGATCGCTGGGGTGAGTTGATCTTCACCACCACTGCTGACC
>JAGNSU010000004.1 GCA_017987895.1 Flavobacteriales bacterium
GCATGTTGGTGCCCGGCGACCTGCCCCGCACGGACCGTTTCCATGCGGCGGCCTGGTACCAGCCGCACCGCCAGGTGGGTGGGGACTACTACGATGTGATCCAACTGGCGCCCGACCGCTTGATCCTCGTGATCGCCGATGTGAGCGGTAAAGGCATCGCGGCCGCGTTGTTGATGAGCAATTTCCAAGCGACCCTCCACGCGCTCGTAAGGCATTCCGATGCCCCCTTGGAGGATCTGGTCCGGGACCTGAACGACAAGGTCTACGGCAACGCACGTGGCGAACGCTTCATCACCCTGTTCATCGGGGACCTGGACCTCGGCACGGGACAGATGCGCTATGTGAACGCAGGGCACAACCCGTCGCTGCTGCGCACCGAGGACGGGTTCGAGGAACTGAGCAGCGGCAGCATCGCGCTGGGCATGATGCCCAAACTGCCGTTCATCACCGCCGGTGCTACCACGCTCCCATCGGGCAGCCTCTTGTTCAACTACACCGACGGTCTGGTGGAGCAGGAAGATGCCCACGGCAACGCGTTCGATATGGACGCGCTACGCCGCACGATCGATGAGATGCGGTCCTCGGGCCCGGAAGCGGTGAACGCCGCGGTGATCGCGCGCTTCGAAGCGCATCGTGCGGGACTTCCCTACCTGGACGATATCGCCGTGCTCACCTGCGCGATGCGGTGAGCTCTTCCGTTCCCGGCGCTTTCGCGCGCGGATATTTCAGGTCGAACAGCACTACGATGGCGGTGAACATCCAGAACGGCACTGCGGCCTTGTCCGTGTCCAGGAAGTTGTTCAGGGCTCCGTGCAGGTAGTAGGTCACGAGGCCCAAAAAGGCCGCGCTCATGAGGCGACGGTCCGCACCGGCGGGCATCCTGGGATAGAGCCGCAATGCGGTGACCACGGTGACGATGACCAGCAACACTACGAGCAGCATTCCGGGCACGCCCTGCTCCGCCAGCGGGCCGAGATACTCACTATGGGCATTGCCCTGGGTACCGAAATTGGTGCTGATGATGGTCCTATCCTCGCTGGCTTGGAAAGGGGCGTACTGGAACATATAGGTCCCAGGTCCCCACCCGAAGAGGGGCCGTTCCTCCCACATGCGCATCGCCGAATTCCAGCGGTTCAGGCGTTCGAGGTTGCTGGCATCACTGCTGATGTTACTGATGCTCTGTACGTGCTCCCCCAGATCGTCCGAGGATTCCTCACGGTTGCGTTCCAAGGCGATGGTGATCCGGTCCGCGTTCACGTAGTACACGGCCCCTCCTGTGATCAGCACCAATGAGAGCGCCCAAATGGGCACCCTCAGGCGCATCACCAGCAACATGCCCAAGGCGCCGATCAAGCTGACCCACGCGGCCCGTGTGTAGCTGAATATCAACCCTGCGGTGAACACTAAAAGCAGCAGCACCGCTAGACCCTTCCGGCTCCGCGAATAGCCGGGCATCGCCACCGCGGCGACGAGGAAAGGCAGGAAGAACGCGATGATGGCCCCATACGATGTATGGTCCTTGAAGAAGGGGCTCATGACCCAATGCGCGGGCTCTTGTGCGAAACGGAGTTGCGCGTGGTTGATCAACGTATACGCGATCACCCCGGCCAGGGAGAACGCGAACAACCAGGCCATGCGGTGCATGTTGCGTTGGTCGGAGAAGAGACGGGTGGCCACGAAATAGCAGGTGGTGATGAACCAGAGCCGGGCCAGAAAGAACTTCACGCTCACCAAGGGCATCTCGCTGGGCACGATGCACAAGGCCATCCACAGCAGGTGCGCCACGATCACCGCCGTAACAGGATGACGAAGGACACCCGGATCGAGCACGTCGCGTTCCAGCGCGAGCTTGATCAGAAAAAGCAAGGTGACCCCGACCATGAGGGGTTCCGTGGGCAGTGAAATGCCGATCCCCCCGAGATCAAGCTGCTCCAAATTGATCGAGAGCGGTGTGGCGAACGCGATGAAGAGCAGGAGTTTATCCGGAACCGCCACCATCGCCCATCCGATGAGCAGAACGGCCGGAAGGACCACCAACCAATAGACCTCGTTCGCCGTGAGCAAGGCATTGAGCAGGACGAAACCCGTGCAGATCGCCGCGATCCAATGGGTTTTCAGCGCACGGACCATGGCTCAGGACCGTGTTCGACCCCAGGCGATCAAAAGAAAAGCCAGGAACAAGGCACTTGCGGTGCTGATCGATACGATGAGCCAACGCACGGGGAACACCTTCTTATCCGCTACTTCGGGATACCCGACGACGTTCGTGTAGGTGAGTTCCTTGGATACATCGGAGCGCACCTTTTCCAACTCGTTCAGGCGGGCGACATAGTTGTTCCGGAAGATGTTGCTGAGTTCAGAGAGCTGGCGGAACTCGCCACCTTTTTCCCCCAGCGCCTTCAGCAGGTCCCTGGCCTCTTCACGCGCGGCGGCGGAAGCTCCCGAGCCACCTTGCATGCGCAAATAACCGCGCGTCACCTCCTCGGTCTGGGCATCGTAGCTCAACAGGCCGGTCTCGCGGCGAAGGGCGTTCAGCCGGGTCTCGACCGAATCGAGCTTGCGCTTCTCCACCTGGGTCTCATAGGCCGCGATCCGCAGCACCTCACTTGATTTTTCGCGCTGCAGGCGGCGGGCCAGCAGATCGGTCTGTTCGAGCATCGCGCGTACCATGTCCCGGGCCAGGCGAGGGTCTTCGTCGGTCACTTCGACCTGCACGCTCTCGAAACGGGTCTTGCTGATCTCCACGCGATCATTGAACTCGGCGTTCAAGTAGAACCGTCCGGGCGCCTCGGTCGTGTCGATCTCATAATGCTTCGCAAGGTCGAAACGGGCCACCAGACTGTCCCGGATGCTGTTGCTCTCCAGGAGCTGGAGGAGCTGGTCGGTCCGCGTTTCGATGCTGTAGCTCGTGAGGTTCACGGGATATACGGTCGCGGACGACAAATAGAGCGGAGTGATGAACACGGGCGAGCTCAGGAACGAAGAGAGCACGGCGGCCACCACGCCCACCCCGGCGAGAGTGCGCCAATTGCGCTGGGCGATCCGCAGATACGGCAGGAAGGTGAGAGGCTCAGCGGGCATGTCGGTCGGTGATCTTCTTGATGTTCTCTTGCACAACGATGAGCAACAACGCGAGGAGGAAGGCACTTATGGTGCTCACGACAACAACGAGCCAACGCACCGGATAGCTCTTCTTGTCGGCCGGCTGGGCGCGGTTCACCACGAACTTGTGGGGCAGATCGCTCTCCATGTCGGCGCGGGCCTGGTCCATCTTCATGCGCAGGGTGGTGAGCCGTTTCATCTCGTTGTAGAAGCGGTCCTGCAGCGCGGTATAGGGTCCGCCGTATTCGGCGAGGACCTTGAACCGTTCTTCGAACTCCTTCACCGCGCGCATGTCGCCCTTCACGATCGCGGCACCCATGTATTCATTGTACCGTTCGCTCTGGGTGTGATAATCGTGCACACCGAGACGGCGCAGCACGCGCATGCTATCCTCCACCACGATCAGCTCCCTCTCGATCCGCTGTACGTTCTCGGCCACTACCGCGAGACCTTTTCCTGCGCGCTCCTGTCCCATGGCCTTCCATACCGTGTCCACCAATGCGGCCACATCGTTGGCCATATCGGCCGCGCGCTGGGCATCCTCGTCCAACACCTCCACCCGCACGCTGCCGAACTTGGTGTACTCGAACTTGAAATGCTCCTCATAGCTCTCCCGCAGCTCGGTGCGGATGTGGGGGTTGTCCGCTTCAATGCGGTACACATCGGCCAGGTGGTACTTCTCCGTGATGTGGTCGCGAACGCGGTCCGAGTGCAGGATCTGGAGGAGCTGTTCCGCATCTTGCTCATCACCCAAGGCCAGGATGTCATCACGGCCGGTGCTCACCTCACTGAGCAGGGCCTTGCTGACGGAGTTGGTGATGGCCGGGAACAGGATGACCTCGCTCTTGAAGCGCGGGCGGATGATGAACGCGGCCGCGATCCCGGCCACCATGCCCAGGAGCGTGATCCCAAGTATCAAGCGTCGCCGGGCCCACAGGAATAGGAGCAGATCGAAATTGTCGTCAGTAGCTGGTGAGCGGTCGGCCATGAGCGGGGTCCCGTGAAAAGAGGGCCAAAAGTACACCTTAGCCCTTGCCGGCACCGGCCTGCAACGCCATGGCCTCGCGAAGTTCGGCAGGGCGCAGAGTGCCGGTGGCGAACGCCGCGAGGCTGGCCGTTGCGAGGATCACCGCGCTCCCCGCCCAGAGCCCTGGCGACCACGTGTGCAATAGAGCTCCGCAAATGACCAGCACCATCAGGTACGCCAAGGGCCCGAAGGTTGTGGACCTGCCACGCCACCCCCCGAACCGTTGTGCCGCCAACACGGCCTGGGCCGCGGCCATGAGCACCTGCGTGATCAGGCTCGCCCATGCGGCGCCAAGCGCTTGGTACTTCGGTATGAGCAGTAGGTTCAGTCCGATATTGAGCACCATACCGCATGCTGCCAGAACGTTCAACGTACGCAGATCGCCGCTCGCGGTGAGCAAAGTGCCGAACACATAGGTGGTGCATACGGCCACGAAACAGCTCATCAGCACCGCGAAGACCGGGGCGCTCACCGCTATATGCTCCGAGTAGCGCAGTGCCATGATCTCGTGCGCGAAGACCGACCCTATCACCGCAGCTGCGAGAGTGCCCACCCAAACCAGGCGGAACGCCATGCCCGCCAGCGGCGCTACCGGTCCACCCGACTTGATCAAGCGGCTGAACATCGGCAGTAGCAGCCCCGCCAGCAGGTACCCGAACATATTGAAGGCCTCGAAGAAGCGAAAGGCCTGGGCATAAATGCCAGCCTGCATCGCACCATCGGGCAGGAGGCGCTCAAGCATCAGGGTGTCCATGCGGTAGTAGAAGGTCATGAGCAGGATCAACAAGGCGTATGGAAAGCTCTGTTGCAAAATGGACCAGGACCTGCCGCGATCCCACTTCAGAGGCAGCACATCCACGTTGCGCCTGAGCATGGCGAAAGCGAAGAACACGCTGGCGCTGTAAGCCAGGGTCTGGGCCCGAATGAACCATTCGATGCGGAACTCCTGGTGCATGCCACGGCCCCATAACAACCAACCGACAAGCCCGATGAGCAGTGATCGGTCCAGCACGCTCAATACGCTGTCCACCGCGTAGCGTTGCATGGCGGCGACATTGCTGCGGAGATAGAGGAGCATGGCGGCAAGCGCTTGGTTCAGGATCAACCAACCCAGGAGATGAAGTTGCTCCGCACCATACCCTAGAACGGATCCGGCGCACAGGCACACCGAAGCATAAAGCACCACGAGAACCAGCCGAACGCCAAGGATGCCGGCGAACTGTTCCCGCATCAGGTGAGGATGCTGGGAGAGATGACGGGTATTGTGGTTGGTGATCCCCAGATCCAACAAGATGTTCAGTAGGAAACTCAAGCTGAGGAGCGCGGCATATGCCCCATATACTTCAGCCCCTACCCGCTCCTGCACGCCCGCATCGATACCCAGGATGTAGAAGGGCTTCACCACAAGGTTGAGCACCACTACAAAAACGAGGTTGCGCAAAAAAGTGCCTTGCATGGATCACGCCCGGAACGCGGTGCAACGAAAGTGCGACATGTGCCGTGATACGAACGGGGGGCATCCGCCACCTCCGTCAACCAGGTGCGGTGGGAAAGCGCTGACCGCCCAACCGCGCTAAGGAGCGAATTCGATGGAGCGGAGGTAGCGCATCATCCTGGCGCGTTCCGGCTCTCCGAAGAACTGGTCCGGGCAGGCGCTGTTCAACAGGACGGCCCGACCGTCCCGAAGGTGTACCACTGCGGCGAGGCGTGTGCCGTCCATGGCCAAGTACCAGGCACTTTGCGTGGTGGGGGTCGGCGGCCCAAGAGGTGGTGGTTCATCCAAGGGTGAGATCCCGAGGCGTCCGTTGATCATGGACCAGATGGCCGAGGCCTGCTCCTCCGGGGCGGCGGAGACGAGCGATGCGGGCAGATCGATGTAGGCGGCCGTGTATGTGACCCCCGAATCGGACGCTAACGCCAGATGGCTCCTCACACTATCCCCGTTGAGCACCAGATCCCCTTGCTGCACAGCGTTCGCCACGGGCATAAGAACACTGAACCCACCGGCTTCGATGCCTTGGGCCTTGCGCCAACCCTCGGGTCGCGACCCATTACAGGAGGCCAACAGTAACAGTGCCGAGGCGCTGAGGCACTTAAACGACCTCAAGGAGGAAGTAGACATACTGAACAAAGAAGAAGAGTGAGACAAGAAGCGCGACCACCTGAAAAGCCGATAGGAACCGGGGCACTGTCCACCCCGGAACCTCCGATCGATCCAGCCAAACCGCGACCGATCCGAACAGGATGGAAACCCCCAACGCCGTGATGCCCCGTGTGAGCGCGTTCACCACACACACACAGAGATCCATATAGCCTTGGTATCCGGTCGCGGCGACCAGCATCGACGCCCCGAACAGGACGACGGTAGCAGGCAACAGGTTCGTACGGGGGATCATTGGGGTACAAAGAAAAAAGAAGGGAGCCTTGCGGATCAAGGCTCCCTTCCACGGATAGTTCAGAACTACGACTTGTCGCAGGTGCAGGTCCCACCGTAGGTGGTCGCAGCCGTATTGCAGGAGGACTCATGCGCATCGCGCACGTCTTTCTTACCGCACACTTCACCCGAGTACCATACATCGCCATCGCTGTCGGTGGCTTTGCAGGTCAAGCACTTTTTGCAGGCGGGCGTCGCGAGAGCGAAGCAGGCAACTGCAACTACGAGGAGAGCCTTTTTCATTGTTCGTGTCTTTGGTTTGGGGGCGCTAAAATAGCAATGTGGTCGAAAAGAGCAAGTGCCCATGCCGCACAAGGCGCACCCTCAAAGAGAGGAAGGCCTGGCGACACGCCCACCGTTGAACCCTTCAACACATAGAACCGAGGAACACGACCTACCGAAAGAACGGGCCTTCATCCCACCGAATGGAGCAGAGGCGTGCTTCGCAAGCCTCCGCTCCTGGTCGGCTCTTTGGCGATCGAGGGCCTAGGACTTGTCGCAACTGCACGTCCCGCCATAGAAGGCAGCAGCCGTAGCACAAGCGTTCTCTTGCGCTTCGCGCTCGCTTTTCTTGCCACACTTCTCGGGGTAGGTGAATGAACTGCCATCGGGGTAGACCTCCTTACAGGTCACGCACTTCTTACAGGCTGGGGTCGCGAATGCGAAGCCGGCCACGGCGATCACGAGCAGTACTTTTTTCATGACGGGTGTCGTTGGTTAGGACGCGCTAAACTATCACAAGCGATGAAGATAGGGACCTGACCCCGAATTTTCGGTGGTTGACGAAGGCCTCTCCATTCGTTGCAGGTCCACAGCTCCACTGAGGATACGCACCTTTGCGGCCATGCGCATCGCCGTGAACGCCCGCTTGCTTCTGCATGGCAAGCTCGAGGGCATCGGCTGGTTCGCGCACGAAACCTTGTCGCGGATCTGCACGGCTCATCCGGAGCATACGTTCATCTTTTTCTTCGATCGGCCCTGGCACGTGCGCTTCATCTACGGGGCGAACGTGCTCCCGGTCCAGGTCCCCCCTCCTACTCGACATCCTCTCCTCTACTGGATATGGTTCCAGTGGCGTATCCCTGCCGCGCTGCGGAAGTACAAAGCGGACCTTTTCCTCTCCCCGGACGGCTTCTTGAGCACCCGCACGAAGGTGCCCCAGCTCGCGGTGGTCCATGATCTCAACTTCGAGCACTATCCGGACGATCTTCCTTGGGCCTACCGAAGGTATTACCGCACCTGGTTCCCTCGTTTCGCGCGGTTGGCCCAACGCATTGTCACGGTCTCGGAGTTCTCCAAACAGGACCTGGTGGCCACCTATGGCGTCCCTGCGGACCACGTGGATGTGGTGTATAACGGGGTCGGGGCCGTTTTCCGTCCAAGCTCGACCGATGAAAAACAGGCGGCCCGGCGCGAATTCGCGGGCGGTGATCCCTATCTGGTCTGTGTGGGATCGCTCCATCCGCGCAAGAACATAGCGCGCCTGCTATCCGCTTTCGATCGGGTGGTCCTGGCTCGCCCCGATATCCGTTTGGTGGTGGTGGGCGAGGCCTTCTGGTGGGACAGTGGCATGAAAAAGGCCTGGGATGGACTGGTGCATAAGGACCGCGTGGCGTTCACCGGTCGGTTGGACCAGCCCCGGTTGCGGAGCGCCTTGGGCGGAGCGGAGGCATTGGCCTTTCTTTCCTATTTCGAGGGCTTCGGCATTCCGGTGGCCGAGGCGATGCGCTGCGGCGTTCCCGTGGTCGCGGCCCGCGCGACAAGTCTACCCGAAGTGGCGGGTGATGCGGCCGTCTACTGCGATCCCTTCGATACAGAGGATATTGTTCGCGCCCTGGAGTTCGTGCTCTCCGATCGCGATCTGCGCTCCCGGATGACCCAAGTGGGCCTGGAGCGTTCCGCTCAGTTCACCTGGGACCGCACGGCACGTGGCGTGTGGGCAAGTATTGAGAAACTCCTTCACTAGGACCAACGAACAGGACGCACCGATGCCCCTCGCACCCTACTTTCGAAAGGACCTGCTCGAAGCCGGCTGCGATGAGGCCGGCAGGGGTTGCCTGGCGGGTCCGGTGGTAGCCGCTGCGGTCGTACTTCCACCGCGCGTGAGGATCCCAGGATTGAACGACAGCAAGAAACTCACCGCGACACAACGCGAAGATCTGCGACCAGTGATCATGGGGAACGCGATCGCATGGGGGGTGGGCGAGGCCAGCCCGGAAGAGATCGACCGGATGAACATCCTGAACGCCTCCTTCCTGGCGATGCACCGCGCGATCGCCGCATTGTCCATTACCCCGCAGCACCTGTTGATCGACGGCGACCGGTTCGACCCGTATATAGGGATCGCCCATACGTGCATGGTGAGGGGCGATGCACGGTTCCGCAACATCGCTGCGGCCAGTGTGCTGGCCAAGACCCACAGGGACGCATTGATGCGACAACTGGACGCGGACCACCCGCAGTACCGGTGGCACATCAACAAAGGCTATCCCACCCTGGACCACCGCGAGGCGATCGCGCTCCACGGGGCATGTAGCTGGCATCGCCGGAGTTTCCGGCTGCTGGCCGAGCCGTCGATCCCGTTCTGAACAGGGCTGTGTGCGCATGCGGTGATCACTTGACCGGCCGGCCCCGCAGCGGTCCGCTTGCTTTGCGCCATGCGCCAGCTCTTGATCCTATTGCTCCTATTGGCGCTCACCGCGATCGGTGCCTGGCAATTGTTCCGCCAAATGGGTCCGACGGACAGCCACAGCGATCCATGGAGCGCGGTCCCCAACGAAGCGGCCCTCATCATTGCCCTACCCGATGTTCGTGCGTTTTGGGAGCAATGGACGCGGACCGCGCAGTTGGCCACCGTGCTTGGCGGCACCTCCACCGGCCGCACGCTCGATCGTGCGTTCGGCCGACTGATCGTTGGCGAAACGGAGGCGTGGTCGAAGGTGCCCATGATATTGGCCCTGGTGCGGCGTGATGATGGGTCCATGGCATCGTGCATCATTCTGTCCTGCGCGACACCGGGTGTGTTGCCCGGTATAGCGGTCCGCCTGGATGCGCGTGTGGATCCGACCGTGGTGGAGCGCGGTGGACCGATCCGCCTCCAGGTCGACACCGCGCTGCCTGAACTCCATGGCACGCTGCACAAGGACCTGCTGCTTATGAGCAGCGACCCCGGGCTGCTCGAAGCCATGGTGCGGCGCACTGGATCCGCAGCCGTGAGCAGTGGGTTGTCGCAGGCGCGGACCACTTTGGGCCATGGGGCGGATGCCTATCTGTTGCTGCGCCTTGCCAATGCCTGGCCAGGCTTGGAACAATGGGTGGCGCCCAACGCGCTGAGATCACTTCCGTGCAGTGATGGCTGGGCAGCGCTCGACGTTCGGATCCGACCGGAGGCTTTGCTCATGAGCGGGGTGTTCCTTCCAAATGACAGCACGAGGATCCGGGAGAACGCCATCCCCTTTTCCCAGGAGGACATGCTCCGGGTCCTTCCAGCGGAAGTGACCGTTCTCGATCTACGTGGACCGAAGATGCTGGAACGCCGCACGTTCGAACACATGCCGGATAGCCTGCGTTCGTTCTTTTCCGAGTGGAGCGTTGGGCCTTGCGCAACTGGGAGCGGGTACCTCTCCGAGGGCAGCCTCGCCCATTGGCTGGTCGTGGAGGCGATGGACACGGCCGCGACCACACGCCTGCTTGCCTCACTGGAGGGACCAGGGACCGGTGCGCTCCTCCATCGCGATCACCGCATCCACCACGCTCCCGCCTTGCGCGCCCTGGCGGACAGTACTTGGACCTCTAACTTGGAATGGGCAGTCCTCCTCGGTGATCACGTGGTGATGGCGGATAGGGCGAGCGCTGCGGTGCATGCGGTGAACGCCTATCTGGATGGGGGAACGTTGGCGCAAGATCTCCGCACGAGCGAACTTCTCCAGCGGAACGCCTCGCCCGCCCTGCGCACCATCTGGTGCGACCTGGGCCGCGGGCAAGCCCAACTGGCCCAACTCGCTACATCCACTGCCGCAGCGACCATGAGCGAGCGAACCGACCTGTGGAACGAGCTCGGAGGGTTCTTATTCCAGCTACGGCGCGAAGAGCAAGGGATGTCCTATGTCCACCTCAGCCTACAGCATGCCCCGATCACACGACCCGTGGACCGAACGCGATGGAGCCTGCCGCTCACCGCGCCCCTGGTGGGCGTTCCGCAAATGACCCGCAACCATTCCAACGGCATGAGCGAGGTGCTGCTACAGGACAGCACCGGTCGGCTCCTTTTGATCAGCACCGGTGGGCAGGTGCTATGGGAAAGGGCCCTCGACGGTGCGATGCTCGCCCCTGCCGCACAAGTGGACCGCTTCCACAACGGCAAACTGCAATTGCTGATCGCCACTGGCCGGCAGATCTACCTCATCGACCGCAATGGCGTGGACGTGGGCGATTTCCCCGTTCGGCTTCCAGCGAAAGCCGGTGCCGCCATTTCGGTCGTGGACTACGAAAAGGACGGACGCTACCGGATCCTCGTTCCCTTGGAAGATGGTCGCCTTTTGAACCTCGGGCCGGACGGAAAGCCGGTGGAGGGCTGGAACCCGGCAAAACTCCCTGTGCCGATCACCAGCGCGGTGCAGCACCTGCGCATCAAGGGCAAGGATCATTTGCTGTTCAACGACGCGAACGGGCGGATCCATGTGCTCGACCGGCGGGGTGCGAAGCGCATGGCGAAAGGTCCTGAACTGGGCAAAGGCTCCACGCTGGTCGCGGTGAGGGGCGGCAATGATATCGCAACGAGCCAGGTGATCTACTTGGACGTGGAAGGCCAATTGCGCTCGACCACTATGGAGGGCCCCATCGAACGGATCGGACGACCTGAACAGGGGCGGTTCGGCGTCCGTTCCACAGGGACCGGACCTCGCATTTGGTGGCTCGAAGGCGACAGTCTATGGACCCACAGCGAGGAAGGAGTTCGATCGCTCATCGCCCATGGTCTCGTCGGCCTGGAGCAAGCGATCCCGATCCCCGGGAACGAGGACAGCGCCTGGCAACTGCTCGCCGGGGATCCTTCGTCCCTACACATTGTCGATGGCCACGGAGCGGAATTGATGCCACCGACCAAGGCGAAAAGCCTCGCCGCCATCGGCGACCTCGACCGGGACGGAGAGCTCGACCTCGTTACCGTGACGCCTGATGGGCGCCTCACGGCGCTGCGGGTAGCGCGTTGATCGGGATCAAAGACGTCCGCCGTCAAGTCCCGCGCCGAACGACCAAGATCTACGTGTTCAGCGCTTGGGCCTCCGCAGTACCAATCTGGTCCCTGGCTTCACAGGCGCATCGTTGGCCAGTCCATTGTACACCGCCAGTTTCTCCAACTTGATCCCATGCACCTGGCTGATGCTCCACAGTGATTCACCGGAGCTGACGATATGCTCCTTGGCTTCTTTGGCCTGGTTGCGCTTGGGTTGCACATAGAGCACTTGGCCTTCCGCGATCGCCGCGTTCTTGTCCTGATCGTTCCACTTGGCCACTTGTCCCGCGAGCACTCCGAGTTCATCGGCCAACCCGCGGTAGGTGTCTCCCTTGCGACCCGTCACGACCTTCATGCCAAAGGCGTTGCGCTGGATCGGACGCGATCCGTCCACCGACACGATCACTTCATCGCCCGCGCTCGGCCGGGGTTTGGTGGTGGCAGGTTTCGGCGCAGGAGCCGGCCTTGAGGGCTTACCACCACTGTCCAGTTTGTGCAGTTCGTAGCGCTCGATCAGGTCGATCAGCTTCTGCGGATAGCGCGGATCGGTGGCATAGCCCGCCTTCTTCAACCCATGGGCCCAACCCTTGTAATCGGTGGTGCGCAATTCGAAGAGCGCGGCATAGCGCGGTCGCTGAAGGAAGCGGGCATGGTCCTCGTAACTGTCCGCAGCGTCCTTGTACTTGCGGAAGCAATCGTTCTTCCGATCGTCGTCGTGGTAACTCTTGCCACCGGTCCAATCGGGGGTACACTTGATGCCGAAGTGGTTGCGGGCCTCGCGGGCCAGTTCACTATTGCCGTTGCCGCTTTCCAACAGTCCCTGGGCCAGGGTGATGCTCGCAGGGATGCCATGTTCCTTCATGGCATGCACGGCGACCTCCTCCCATTGGGCGATGTACTCCTCTGCGGTGTACCGCTGGCCCAAAGCGGTGACCGTCAAGAGCATCAGCGGAGCGGTACAAGCGATGTTAAATAGGAATACCATCCGCATGGGCAAGCCGCGAAACTACCGGCCAACATCAGGTGGCCGAGGCCGTGGAGGGCCGCTGTTCCCACGTCTCCTTGTGGATAGAACGTTGCGCCGCGAAAGCTTCGTGCAACCCGGCGATCTTCGCATCCTACGATCGAACCGAAGGCATCGACCGGGCGTTGTAGCGGCAGACCACATGAAAGACCCGGATCACAGTGAAGCACAGATGTCCCGTTTGGAACAGCTTGGACTGGACCCAGGCGACTGCTACTTCACGGAAGAAGGGTACCTCGTCTTCACCGCGCAATACCATTTGAAGCGTGGCTATTGCTGCCAAAGCGGTTGCCGGCATTGCCCGTACGGCTTCAACGCGAAGCCCGAGGTTGTGGCGAAGCCGCCGACCAAATAGACCGAGACACAGAAGAGCAGAACCTTATCGCTGCCAAGGCAGCGAAGGCGCCCTAAGAGCTATCTTGTTCCAAAGGCACGACCATGCGCAACACCACCCTTCTTCTCAGTCTGTGTGGTGCTAGCGGTCTCTTCGCGCAGAACTGGGCGTTGATCAACCCGGCCTACAAGTACAACTATTCGCTCGGCGGAACGGATACGATCACCAACCAGATCTTCGCCACGCAAGTGGACACGTTGGGGCCGGATAGTTTCCGGTATTCTACCAATTTGGTCGTTGAGCCCTGCGATACGTGCGAGTTGGGCTCCCTCGGAATCCCTTGTGATTTCTGCTATTGGAAGGATCGACCACAATTCCTGCAGCGAACCATGACCCGGTCCGCGAACGGTTGGTGGATGGACGACCCACGCCACTTGTACATCCGGCCTGCAGCGCCAACGGGGACGAGTTGGTGGTTCGAGCCGATGGAGGCGATCTCCGCGACAATCATATCCACCCAAGCTGATACGCTTTGGGGCGTACCTGATTCGATCAAGATCATTAGCTGTTCCAACGGCGATACGATCATCACATCACGATCCTTCGGCTTGCTCAGGTGGGAGCGTGGTCCGCTGTCGCGGTGGGACCTGATCGGTTTACATGGTCCGGACCTTGGCCGTTTGATCCCCACGTTCAATAGCATGTGCTCGCTGCTCCCGGGGGATCAGGTGGAGTACCGTTACTACAACGGCTGGTTCGACCCTGGACAGTACTCAGAGTCCTTGGAAGAACGATTCAAGCTCATCATCAGCGGCCCACCAACGCCGGTTCCCGACGGGATCGTTTTTCCCACCTCATGTCTGGGGTATTCAACTTGGGCGAGCCACTGGTTCAATGGTCCGTGGGATATCGATACCGAGTCCATCGATCTGTACGAATGGCCGTTCTCCATTTCGGGGCAGCTCTCCGCATCCATCCTGAACTCCTACCCCGGTCAATTCATGGTTCCCGACGGGCAGGATAGTTTGAACGACCTCGACTTCAGCCTCATTGCGCAGCATGGGTTGGACAGCGCGGGCAACTACGTGATCCGATCACAGTCCCGATACCAAACCCTACAGGGCAATTGGTGGAGCGTCATCTACCAGACCGATATTCCTGATCTAATCGCACTCTATGGCGGGTATGAGGGGGTGGAGTACAACGCCTCGGTCGGGTTGGTCAGCTATTGGAACAATGGTGTGGAATCCGAGCATTCGATGTACTTGCAAGGGGCGCTGATCAATGGTGACACCCTCGGCGTTCTTTCCCCCGACAGTCTATTGATCCCCACCTCCGTGGAGGAGATCGGCACACGATCTTTTATCACCGTGCAGCCCAACCCCGCGGACGCGGAGCTCACCATCCGCACGGAGGGAACACCGATATGGGATTGGATCATCCTTGACGCGAGCGGGCGTGCGCTACTCCGGGGACAACCCGATCAGGGAACTTCAGGGATATCGATCCCGGTTCCAAGACTGGCACCAGGACCATACATGATCGAAGTACGCACGGCAATCGGGTGGTTCCGTGAGCGGTTCATCATCGCACGCTAGTTTCATTTTTTCAAGCTCGCGTCGATCGCCCTGCTGCCGATCTTTGCTCTTCGCCTTCGCCTCAGCGCCCCGGCGAGCAAAGCATGCCCGCAGCCACCGCCAGCGACCTTCAGCTTTTCCAGCAGACCATCCGCGAAGGCATCCCTGATGTGCTTCCACCGATGAAGCCGCTCGATGCGTCAGTGTCCCATGCCCCCAAGCGCAAGGACATCCTGAGCGCGGAGGAAAAGAAGCTCGCACTGCGCAACGCATTGCGTTACTTCCCGAAGAAGCACCACGCCACGCTCGCACCGGAGTTCGCAGCGGAGCTGAAGGAGCGTGGCCGCATCTACATGTACCGCTTGCGTCCGGAGCATGCGATGTGCGCGCGGCCGATCGACCAGTACCCGGCGAAGTGCGAACAGGCCGCCGCGATCATGCTGATGATCCAGAACAATCTGGATCCAGCTGTGGCCCAACATCCTCACGAGCTGATCACCTATGGCGGCAACGGAGCGGTGTTCCAGAATTGGGCGCAGTACCGGCTCTGCATGAAGTATCTGAGTGAAATGACCGACGAGCAGACGCTTGTGATGTACAGCGGTCATCCACTCGGCCTGTTCCCCAGCCACGCCGATGCACCGCGTGTGGTGGTGACCAATGGCATGGTTATCCCGAATTACAGCAGGCCCGACGACTGGGAGCGCATGAACGCCCTTGGCGTCTCGCAATACGGCCAGATGACCGCGGGCAGCTACATGTACATCGGTCCGCAGGGGATCGTGCATGGCACGACCATCACTGTGCTGAACGCCTGTCGCATGCTGAAGAACGCCCCCCTCTCCTCGGGAGAGGGGAAGGGGGTGAGGGCGTATTCGAGGCTGTTCGTGACCTCCGGCCTTGGCGGCATGAGCGGTGCGCAACCCAAGGCGGGCAACATCGCGGGCGTGGTCACTATCTGCGCGGAAGTGAACGCCACGGCTGCGCACAAACGGCAAAGTCAGGGTTGGGTGGATGAAGTGATCGACGACGTGGACGCGTGCATCGATGCGGCGATCGCCTGGCAGATGAAGGGTGAAGCACATAGCATCGCTTTCCTCGGTAACGTCGTGGACTTGTGGGAGCGTCTTGCCGCGCGCAAGATCGAGGTGGACCTCGGAAGCGATCAAACCAGCTTGCACAACCCGTGGGCGGGCGGCTACTACCCGGTGGGCCTGAGCTACGAGGAGAGCAACGTGCTCATGGTGAAGGACCCCGAGACCTTCAAGCAACGTGTGCAGGGAACGCTGCGCAGGCATGTCTCCGCCGTGAACGCGCTCGCCGCGAAGGGCATGTACTTCTTCGATTACGGCAACGCCTTCCTGCTGGAGAGCAAGCGAGCGGGCGCCGAGATCGGGGGCTTGAAGGGCGAAGAGTTCAGATACCCCAGCTACATAGAGGACATCATGGGTCCGCTTTGCTTCGACCATGGCTTCGGGCCGTTCCGCTGGGTATGCACCAGTGGCGATCCGAAGGACTTGGCCACGAGCGACCGCATCGCCGGCGATGTGCTCGAAGCGATGCTGCACGAAGCGCCCGAGAACATCCGCCAGCAGATCGCGGACAACCTGCATTGGATCCGCAACGCACAGCGGAACAAGTTGGTCGTGGGCAGCCAGGCGCGCATCTTGTACGCCGACAGCGAAGGACGGATCCGGATCGCCGAGGCGTTCAATGCGGCGATCAAGAACGGCGACATCAGCGCGCCGATCGTGCTCGGGCGCGACCATCACGACGTGAGCGGCACCGACAGCCCTTACCGCGAGACCAGCAACATCCGCGACGGCAGCCGCTTCACCGCCGACATGGCCGTGCAGAACTTCGTGGGCGACGCCTTCCGCGGCGCGACATGGATCAGCTTGCACAATGGCGGCGGTGTGGGTTGGGGCGAAGTGATCAACGGTGGCTTCGGTATGGTGCTCGACGGCAGCGCCGATAGCGACCGGCGCCTGAAGGCCATGCTGCACTGGGATGTGAACAACGGCATCGCACGCCGCGCCTGGGCCCGGAACCCGAACGCGGTTTGGAGCATCGAGCAGGAAATGAAGCGCACCCCGCTGCTCAACGTCACCCTGCCGCAAGAGGCGGACGACGCGACCATCGACACCGCGCTCGCATGAACCTGGAGGAACTACCCGCTTTCGTACACGAGGGAGTTGTTCGCGCGGTGATCGAGATCCCGGCAGGCACCGTGGACAAACGCCAGTACGACGTCGCGTCCAACACCTTTCCTATTGATCGGCGCGCTGGCGTGCCGCGACGGCTCGCTTTCCTCCCCTATCCTGCCAACTACGGCTTCATCCCCGGTACTCGAATGGACAAGGCGCAAGGTGGTGACGGCGATGCACTGGACGTTTTTGTGCTATGCACCGCCCAGCCCAGTGGCACCGTGATGGAGGTGGAACCGATCGGCATCATCGAACTACTGGACGCGGGTGAACGGGATGACAAGATCGTGGCCCTTCCGGTCGACCGGACGCTGCTGAACATGGACGTGGACGATATCCACGAACTGCCTGCCGCGGCACGCGACATCCTGGTGACCTGGCTGCTGCATTATGATCCCGTGGACGGGGCCCAATTGATCGGTGTAAAGGGAAGGGAAGATGCCCTGGCGAGCATAAGGCGCTGGTCGCTCCGATAGTCTTATTTTGCAGTGGACCCAACCCCGGAGCCGAACGCTGCGTGTATGGGATCGAACCAAGAACCGAAACCCTACGATCGACCATGAGATCCATTTTACGCCCCTTGACCCTTGGGCTGGCCACCTTGCTCAGCGCAGGGGCCATGGCCCAGCAGCCCTACACCTGGGTCATTTCAGGCCTGGTAGTGCCTTGTGCACCGAACACCTCGGTGAACATCCAAACCCTCCCGGGCACCCAGCCCACCATCAACATCAATGTGCCGGTGGATGCGAACTGCGGCTTTTCCGCCACCTTGAACCTCGCGAGCGCAACGTCGTGGATCCAGGTTTCCACCCTGTGCAATGGCCAAATGGTGAGCTGGTCCGATTCCACCATGTTCAACTTCTTCATGGACAGCACCTTCACCGCGATCACGCTCACCTGTGGAACAGGTAACTACGATTGCCTCGGCGTGTTGAATGGACCGGACATGCCCGGAGCACCATGCGATGATGGGGACCCGAACACCACCGGTGATGTTTGGACCGGTAACTGCGCGTGTGTGGGAAACGGCGGCGGGGCTTATGATTGCGCCGGTGTGCTCAACGGGCCGGACATGCCGGGCATGCCATGCGACGACAACGACCCGCTCACTACCTACAGCTGGTGGGATGCCAACTGTGTTTGCACCGCTGATTCCAATTTCTTCAACTACGACTGCCTGGGAATACTGAACGGACCCAACGTACCGGGCAGTGCGTGTGTGGTACCCGGCACCAATATCACCGGCACATGGGACATGAATTGCGTGTGCGACTCACTCAACAACGGGAACCAATACGACTGCCTCGGTGTGTTGAACGGACCCGACATGCCCGGAACCGCTTGCGACGATGGCGACCCTTTGACCGTACAGGACCACTGGACCGCGAACTGTGTCTGCGAAGGCTTCCTTAACGGCCAGATCGACTGCAATGGCGTATTGAACGGATGGGACCTGCCGGGCACACCTTGCGACGACAACGACCCGCTCACCCCTTACAGCTACTGGGATTGGAACTGCGTGTGCGTGGCCGATTCCAGCAATGGCATCCTCTACGATTGCCTCGGCATCCTGAACGGACCGAACATGCCGGGCACGCCCTGCAATGATGGCGACCCGATGACCTTCAACGATACCTGGAACGGCAACTGCATGTGCGTGGGCGGTGGTGGTCTGCCATGCGATGCCACCTTCGTGATCTCGCAAGCCTATGATAGCCTACAGGGCCAGATCCCCTATGCGCTCTTCGTGTACACGCTGAACAACGCTCCGGGCCTGAGCTACGTGTGGGATTTCGGCGACGGCGCCAGCAGCACACAGCCTTATCCGGTACACAGCTACAACACCCCCGGTCCGTTCCTACTCTGCCTTACACTGACCGGGTTTGGATGCACCAGCACCTATTGCGACACCGTAGGTGTTGATAGCACGGGCACCATCATCCCGATGGGTGGTCAAGGCGGAGGCTTCACGATCAACGTGATGGCCGCTGGCGGCAGCACCGGCTTGGATGAGCCTGTCGCGACCACGGAGATCTTCGCCATCCGCCCGAACCCGGTGCTGGACGTATTGACCGTCGATCTGCAAGCGACGAGCAGCGAGAGCGCACGGATCGAGGTATTGGACCTGACCGGCAAAGTGGTCCGCGCTGAGCAAGCCCGCTTGCTGGCTGGTGCCAACACCCTGCGCATGGATGTGAGCGGTCTGGAGACCGGCACCTACTTGCTCCGCGTGGCTGGTCCGGAGGGAACGGTTACCCAGCGGTTCGTTCACGGCCGATAGGCACGAACATTTCAAAAAGCCCGCGCCCACTTGGGTGCGGGCTTTTTGTTTTGCGGGACTTGACCGTCGATCCCCGTTCTTGCGGATGGGAGAAACTCGTCCACCACCCAACCTGAACCACCCGCGCTGCGTGTATGGAAATGAACCTAACGAACTCTGACATGGCACTCGGAACACGACTCCTCTCGATCGGCATCGGCTCGCTGCTTTCCGCAGCCGCTACGGCTCAATTGATCGTAACACTCACAGGGCAGGTATTGCCTTGCAATGGTGTCTCCTACCCCATCACCATCGTAAGCCTTCCGGGAATGCAGCCACCCGTGAATTTCAGCACAACGACCGGCAGCAACTGTACCTTCTCGTTCAACACGGGGACATCGACCCAATCGGGTGGATTCCTTGTTTCCTACTCCTGCGATGGTGGCATAACCTTCCAAACCGACACGGTACTCTACGACACGGGTTTGTTCGGATTCGATTCCGTCTCTGTGGTGCTGCAATGCGGCAATTACTGGGATTGCCTGCAGGTGTTGAACGGACCGAATTTGCCCGGGACGGCCTGTGACGACAACGATCCGCTCACTCCGTTCAGCTATTGGGACGCAGGGTGCATTTGTGTTCCCGATACCAGCGCCTTCTTCGATTGTCTGGGTGTACCGAACGGCAATGCCTGGCCGGGATCTCCTTGCGATGATCAAGATCCGAACACGGTGAACGATACCTGGGATGCCAACTGCGTCTGTGTTGGCACAAGCCCACTGCCTTGCAGTGCGGGGTTCTGGGTGATCCAAGCCTACGAGATCGACAGCGCCAATGGGGGTACGCCGGTGCCGATTCCGAACGAGCTCTGGCTCTGGAACCTCAGCAGTGGGGGAAGTGGCAACTACAGTTTCGTATGGGACTTCGGTGACGGCACCTCGTCCACGGATCCCTACCCCACGCATATCTATCCGAACGGCGGGCCCTACGTGTTGTGCCTCACGATCGATGATGGCGCGGGCTGTTCTGATACTTATTGCGATTCCATCTCGGTGGATGCGAACGGTATCTACCAAGGCATGGCGGGGCAGAACGGCGCGCGTGCAGCGATGACCATTCGCGTGATCGACGAGATCATTTCCGGTGTGAACGAGCAACCTGCGTTGAGCGGAATGTCGCTCTGGCCGAACCCGGTGGCGGATGAGTTGAACTTGTCCCTTTCGAGCGATATGACCGGACGAATACCGGTGAGCATCATCGATATGAGCGGGCGCTGCGTGATGGCGACGTTCCGGACAATGAGCGGCGGCAACAACCGCTTCACCCTCCCTACCGGGAGTTTGGAGCCCGGTGTCTACCTGCTGCACGTCGGGAACGACCGGAACGCCTTGAACCAACGTTTCGTGAAAAACCCGTGAAACCGGTCGATCTTTACGAAAGGGCGTTCTCCTAACGGGGAGCGCCCTTCCGTCGATCCGCATGGTGACCGAATCGCTCATACTCCGGTGCGTCCGTCAGGAGCCCAAGGCGCAATACGAGCTCTACCGTGCCCTGTACCCCCAAATGATGTCCATCACCACGCGATACGAACGCAACAAGCAGGACGCCGTGGCACGCATGAACCAGGGGTTCCTGAAGATCTTGACGGGCATCGGCGACCGCCGACCGGAAGTGCCCTTTGAACTCTGGTCCCGCCGTGTGATGATCAACACCGTGATCGACGCGTTCCGCAAGGAAAAACGGCGCAAAGCCCAGGAGGTGCTCGATGCGCGGATGGACCTGCCCGAAGCCTCGGAAGTGAACGACTATCTGCGGCATATGGAGGCTGATGCGTTGAACGATCTGTTGTTGCGTGTTCCACCGATGTCGCGGAACGTCTTCAATCTTTTCGCGGTGGACGGCTGCTCGCACGCGGAGATCGCGGAGTTGATGGGCATCGGCGAAAGCACTTCGAAATGGCACGTGCACCACGCACGGAGCATCCTACGGAAAGCGGTCAGCGAAAACGCCGACCTCCACACCACGCACACCACCCACCGATGAACACGCCCGAAGGATTCGACGATCTGGTGCGGCGCAAGCTGGAGGAGCGCGCGTTCCCCTTTGAGGAGGCGCACTGGCTGGAGGCCCAGCGCGCCATACGCGCGACGCAGCGGCGCAAACGCCCCAATGGCTGGTGGTTCGCGGGTCCCGTGGCACTGCTCATCGGCCTTGGTGCCTGGTGGACCTTGGATGCTCCGGATCGGATCGTGGCAGAACTTCCGAAAACTTCCGCCCCGATCGTTGCCGAGGTAGCAGAGCGATCCGAGGGCACCACTTCAACAGTGATAACAGCCCCGACCAACGGGTCCACCCGCGAATTGGTCACATCCGAACCGTCGGCAAAAGCGCCTGTAGGACCTGCGCCGGCCGAAGTGGTGGACAAACCCCACGCGATGCGCACGGCCGAGCCTATCGCACGGCCTCGTAGGAACGATCCCTCCATGCCAGAGCGTGGATCCCTTGCAGGAGCCATCACTTCTCGTGAGCATGAACAACCTGTGACGGAGCCCGGAACAACCGTGATCGACGTGGCAGCGAAAAGCGACGTGCCCGAACCTGTGGGATCCGGCGACCCAGTGCCCACCACCACGAAGGAAGATCCGAATGTCGCGGCCGAGAGCGCTGCGGCGAGCATCGCGCTCGTTGCCGAACCTGCGGCGGGCGGATCCCAGATCACCGTCGCGCCGACCGTGATCGCGGCGGAAGAACCCGTGGCCCCTGTTGTGGCAGAGACCCCGATCCACGAGGCCAACGCCGATAGCCTCATCGCACAGCCCAGCGCGTTGACAGTGCCGGACAGCACGGTCGTGGCCGCGGATACCACATTGACGGCAGAACCGATCCCTCCCGCGCCACCCTTGGTCGATCCAGCCTCCCCGTGGGAGATCAGCGCGATGGCGGGGTTCCTTTCTACGACAAGTCGATATAGCGGTGGGGGAAGCGATGCCTGGCGTGATGCGATGACCAGTGGGATCACGCCAACGGCCGGTGCGGAACTCATGCACATGGGCAAGCACTTCGGTATTGGCGGTGGTGTACACTACAGCACCTACGCGGAGCGGATCCGCACGGAAGATCGCACGAGCACCCTGGTCAGCATACAGAACTACTGGTACCTCCAGCCCATCGATACAACCTTCCTTCTGATCACTGGCACCTTCGACTCATTAGGGGTGACCTACTTCGAGGGAGTGCCACAGAACATCACAGTGAACGTACTGGAGAACGGCTCCGACACTACGGTCACCACCACGCTCATCCGCAGCGGCCGCGATCAAGTGAACCTCACGAGCTACTTGGAGATCCCGCTACTGGCGGATGCGCACATCACACAGGGCCGTTGGATGTTCGGTCTGCGCGGTGGGCCGATGCTGTGCGTGCTTACCGGAAGGCGGGGCGCAGTGCCCAATGCCGCCGACGACGGGTATGAAGAGTTCGCAGACCAAGCGTTCAGGTCATTGACCGTTGGCTACACGGCGCGCGCGTACATCCGCTACCGGTTCAACAGCGCTTGGTCCATTGGTTTGGAACCCATGGTCAAGGGACAGCTACTGGATACCTACAGCAGCGGGGACCTTTCCCGGCGGTCCACTGGGTTCGGTGGTTTGATGAGCCTTACGTACCGGTTGCGCTGATCAGCGAACCACCGCGATCCGAGCGACCCCGATGAGGGCCTTCTTACCATCGCGTACGAGCAGGGAATAGAACCCGGTGGGCAAAGATCCCACGCCCACCCTCAAACCGTCGCCGGAACGATGCGCGACCAAGGGAAGATGTGCGCCGCGCGGATCGACCGCTTCGACCGACCAAACGCCACCTTGTGGAAGCGGGGCGATCTGGACCTGATCCGACGCGGGCGACGGCCACGCATCGAGAACCCGCACTGCGATGTGCTCGAAGATGGCATCGACCTCGCAGTACCCGTTGTTGCAAAAAACCACACTGTCGCCCACCGTCCCCGTATTCAGATCGAGGAAAGGAGGAGCGAGCGCCGTGCGCGTGATATCACAGAGGTCCACCGTGCCGGAGATAGCGCCTCCGTTGAAGGTGCTGTCCGAAACGCAGATCACGCCCTCACCACCGACAGTGCCGTAGTTGATGAGATCGCCTTGCACCGAGATCAACGCGGTGTCAGCGTCCAGGTCCAGGTCGCCTTGGATGGTCACGTTCCCTTCCACCAACATCAGACCGCCCTGCTCAAGACCTGAGGCGAGGACCAGGTCGCCTATGAGCGCGATGTTCCCATCGTTGATGGAGGAATGTTGAACGTGGATCGTACCGATCCAAGTGAAGTTGCTGTCGTTCACGAACGCGGCGGCCCAAAGGCCGGTCCCCTCGATGATCCCGTGATTGATCACCGCTCCCGGACCGGTCGCAAGATCGACCTCGAGCCGGCCTTCCATTTCATTCTCCCACAAGGCATAGGAATCGAGCGTATCGGCGACCAGGAAACCCAGGTTCACGAACCCCTCGCGCGATTGCTCGAACCGTTGCACCTCGATGCTGCCGAAATTGACCGCATCCACTTGGAAGGGTGTGGTGCGCAACTCGAAGCGGTCCACCAGCAGGAAGCCGTTGTTGTAGAACGCGCCCCCATGCGACAATGCGGAGCCGTCCAGACTGCCGTTCAACACGAGGATAAGATCCCCGAGGCCGAGCGTGTCCGGTTGTACGATGTTCACGGCATGGCCGATCACCACGCTGGTATCGCCGCCGGGAACACAAGCGCAATCCCACGTCAGGGGATCATGCCAATTCCCGTCCACCACGGAGGTCACTACCTGAGCGTTGGCAAAGGGGAGGGATAGGAAGGCGGAGACAAGGGCCAAAGATCGCATGGCCCCAAGGTAGCGTGTGTCGGGAACGCTCCGATCCGGTCCTAACCGCGCAGCGTTGCGCCCACTTCCTGTTCCAATGCGGTGCGTATGCGGCCCATCGCCTTCTCCACTTGCTCGTCCGTCAATGTGCGCTCCGCATCTCGGAGCACGAAACTGAGGGCGTAGCTCATCCTTCCCTCGGGGAGCTTGTCACCCTCGTACACATCGAAGAGGTCCACCTGCTTGAGCAACCTCCGCTCCGCGTGCTCGGCGATGCTCTTCAGCCGGGCGAAAGTCACCGACCGATCGATCAGAAGGCTCAGATCACGTCGCACTTCGGGATATTTGGGTACCTCCTCGAACTTCACCGGGCGCTGACCACGGCTCCAACGCGCGTCGATCACCTCGGCGAAGAACACGGGCTGCCCGATCCCGAACGCCCGGAGCACTTTGGGATCCACACCACCCGCGAGCGCGAGCAAATGCTTGCCTGCTCGGAGCTCGACGGCGTCGTGCAACAAAGGATGTGTCGCCAGTTCCCATGTGGATCGCTCTTTGGGAAGGATGCGCTCCAGCAGTACTTCCAGTTCGGCCTTCACGTCAGCCAGTTCGGTGGGCGGTGTACCGGTCCGCCAGCGCTCGCGCCATCGCCTTCCCGTGATGAGCAAAGCGGTCCGGTCCTCCTCGTACGAGCCGGTCCCCGATCGCGCATAGACGCGACCCCGCTCGAAAAGACGCAGATCCCGGCGTTGCCGAGCCAGGTTGTGGGCCGCGGCCTGGAGCGCACCGAAAAGCAACGAGGGACGCAACGTATCGAGCTCCGCACTGAGCGGGTTCAGCAAATGGACATGGTCCTTGGGATCCGCAGCGCCAAGTCCAGCGCTCGATGTGCCGTTCACCAGCGAAGGGGTCATGATCTCTCTGAATCCGCGTGCGGCCAGATGATCCGCCAGCGCTCCACCCGCTTCCGATGAGATCCCTTTGCGCAACGCAGCGGGCGGTACTTGGAGCCTTGCGGGCAACGGCACCCGATCGAACCCGTGGATGCGGAGCACTTCCTCCACCAGATCGGCCTCGCGATGGACGTCCGTGCGATAGGGCGGGACCCGCACCAACAGGTCGGAACCGCTGCGGTCGGCGATCCGGCATTCGAGCAGTTCCAGGATCCCCACCACTTCGTCCATGGCGAACGCAAGACCGGTGAGCCGCTCGAGGTTCTTCAAGTGCAACCGCACTTCACGCCAGGGTCGCGGATGCGGATACGCATCGACCACCGTCCCCACCGGTCGTGCACCGGCCACCTCCATGAGCAACAGCGCGGCGCGTTCCAGTGCGAAGCGCGTGATCTCCGGATCAGCGCCACGCTCAAAGCGGAAGGAAGCGTCCGTATGGAGCGCGTGACGTTTGGCCGTCCGACGGATGCTCACGGGATCGAAGCAGGCGCTCTCCAAGAAAACGGTGGTCGTGCCATCGCTCACCCCACTGCCAACGCCGCCATATACCCCGGCGATGCAAAGCCCACCAACGGGATCGGTGATCATCAGATCCTCCTCGTTCAACGTGCGCTCGGTCCCGTCCAAGGTGGTGAACCGGGTGCCAGCGGGAAGATGGCGTACCAGGATCCGACCTTCGTGGATCCGCGCGGCATCGAAGGCATGGAGCGGCTGGCCCAGCTCATGCTGAACGAAGTTGGTCACATCCACCACGTTGTTGATCGGCTTCGAACCGATGCTGCGCAACCGCTCCTGCAACCACGCTGGTGAGGGGGCGACATGCACTTCGGCGAGCGTGAGGCCGCAATAGCGCGGGCACACATGCGGGTTCTCCACTTCCACCGCGATCGCCTTACCCGCCCCCCCATCGCGGAACGCGGAGACATCAGGTGGTTGGGGCCGGAGGTTACGACCCGTGCGGTGACGCAAGGCAACAACGAGGTCGCGGGCCACACCGAAATGCCCGAGCGCGTCGGAGCGGTTGGGTGTAAGACCGATCTCCAGCACATGGTCCGTACGCAAACCAAGATACTCGGCCGCCGGGGTCCCTGGCTTGGCCGAGGGGTCGAGGACCATGATACCCGCGTGGCTCTGACCCAGTCCGAGCTCATCCTCGGCGCAGATCATCCCATGGCTTTCCGATCCGCGGATCTTGGTCTTCTTGATCGTCACATCGCCTTCGGCCATATGGAGGGTGGCCCCCACCGTGGCCACCAGCACTTTCTGACCCGCCGCCACGTTCGGGGCCCCGCAGATGATCTGGACCGGACCATCGGTCCCCTGATCCACCAGACACACGCTCAGCCTGTCCGCGTCAGGATGCTTGGTGCATTCCTGCACATGACCGACCACCACACCTTGGAGCATGCCCTTGACCGGTTCGAGCAGCTCCACGCTTTCCACCTCCAGACCTGTGCTGGTCAATACCTCGGCGGACTCCTGCACGGAGAGATCCGCGGATCCATCCGTAGCGATCAGTGTGCGGAGCCAGTTCCAGGAAATGCGCATGAGCGGAGACTTGTTGAACGCCCCCTCGCGGCGGGCGGCCGCGAAGGTAGAAAGGCAGGTGCGCGCCCATACCTTGGGGGCGTATGGAATACATCGTGCTCTCGATACCGCTCTTCTTCGTGCTCATCGGGGCTGAACTGCTCTGGAGCTGGCGGAGCGGCAAGCAGGTGTACCGCCTGAACGACTTCGTGTCGAACCTGGGCTGTGGGATCGGTTCACAGGTGGTGGGGGCGTTCACGAAGACCTTCATATTCGCGGCCTACTTGTGGACCTATGACCACTGGCGGGTCTTCACGTTGGAGAACACAGCGCTGACAGCACTGGCCGCCTTCCTTTTGATCGACCTGTTGTACTACTGGTTCCATCGACTGAGCCACGAGGTGGGCTTCCTCTGGGCCGCGCATGTGGTACACCACCAGAGCGAGGAGTACAACCTGAGCGTGGCCTTGCGGCAAAGCTGGTTCCAGGGCCTGTTCAGTTGGTGGTTCTACCTGCCGTTGGCGGTCATGGGTATCCATCCCATCATGATCCTCACGGTGGGGGCCGTCGTCACGCTTTACCAATTCTGGATCCACACCAAGGCGTTGGGGAAGCTGGGACCGTTGGAACTGGTGCTGAACACACCCAGCCATCACCGGGTGCATCACGGCAGCGATCCGAAGTACATCGACCGCAACCATGCGGGCACTTTGATCGTGTGGGACAAGATCTTCGGCACCTTCCAAGGCGAGGAAGAGGAACCCGTCTACGGCATCACCAGCACCCTCACCACGTGGGATCCCGTGAGCGCCAACCTGCGGACCTGGTCGGAAATGGCGGACCTGGCGAAGCGATGCCCACGCTGGCAGGACAAAGCGCGCGTCTTCCTGAAGCCGCCAGGCTGGCGGCCTGCGGACCTCGGGGGTCCGCAACATCCAGTGCAACGCGACCGGGTGAGCTATCACAAGTTCGATACGCAGGTACCACGCGCGGTAGCCCGCTATGTGCTCGCGCAGTTCTGGGTGCTGATAGGGCTCGCTGCGGTCTTCCTCTTCCGCCAGGAAATGCTCGGGCCTTTCTACGAATGGAGCATGGCCGGGCTGATCATCCTTTGGATCATGGGATTGGGACTGCTTCTGGACGGCAAGCGTTGGGCGTTATGGATGGAAGCGCTGCGTATCCTGTCACTCGCGGTGCTGGTCTTCCTTGGCCGGGACGATCTCCCGGGCACCCCCTGGATGGTGGGGGCCGAACTGGTTTGCTTGGTTTCGGGGGTCTGGCTGTGGCGGATAGGCCGCTCCATGAAGGCGGGTGTCGATGGTTATCTTGGCGCGGCCCCGCACCCCGTTCCGCCCACATGAACCTCTCCGATCCGCGCAGGAACCCGCTCCTCAACGGCGTAGCCTACGGCCTGGCGTTGCTGGGCACATTGGTTGGCATGGTGCAGGGCTGGCAGGGTCTGGTGTACTTCTGCAAGCCGCTGTTGATGATCGTGCTGTCGCTGTGGTTCTTCTACAGCAGCCGTCGCGTGGGCGACCGGTTCACACTGCTGGTGCAAGCGGGCCTATTCTTCTCGTTGCTCGGTGATGTCGCCTTGATGTTCCAACATTTGGACGAGTTCAATTTCCTGATCGGCCTTGCGGCGTTCATGATGGCGCAGATCTGCTATGCGATGGCCTTCGCGCAGAACGCGATCGATGTCGGCGAAGCCAACGGTCTGCTCGTTTCCTTGATACTCACCGTGCTCGTGGCGGCCTATGGGTTCTTCTTCGCCTACGACCTGCTGCCCTACCTGGATGATGGCCTGCTGCTACCGGTGGTGGCTTACGCGATCGCGATCACCATCATGGGCTGCGCTGCGGCGTTCCGCTTCCGACGCACGTTCCCGCGTAGCTTTTGGATGGTGTTCGTCGGCGCGGTCCTGTTCATCGCATCGGACAGCCTGTTGGCACGCAACCGCTTCGTACATCCGTTCGAGTGGGCGGACGTACTGGTGATGCTCAGCTACGGCGTAGCGCAATATCTGGTCGTTGCGGGCTGCCTCGTGCATGTGCTCGCCCCCGACGAACTGCGGCGGCGGCAGGCCCTACGTACCTGAGGGGTCCGGTTCAACTGATCCTTCCCCACACCGTATTGTCACGGATCTGATCGCGCAAAGCCGCCGCCATACGCGTGTGGGCCGGAGCATTGAGGTCGGGGTCGGCATCCAGGATCCGTTGCGCCGCGGCACGGGCCTGGTGCAATAGTTCGGCATCTTGGACCAGATCGGCGAGCAGTAGTTCAGGCAGCCCGCTCTGCTGCGTGCCCATCAGATCGCCAGGGCCACGCAGACGCAGGTCCGTTTCGGCGATCTCGAACCCATCATTGGTGCGTACCATGGTGGCCAGGCGCGTGCGCGCGTCGTTGCCGAGCTTATCTGCGGTCATCAGGATGCAATAGCTCTGTTCGGCACCACGCCCCACGCGGCCGCGAAGCTGGTGCAGCTGGCTCAATCCGAAACGATCGGCGTTCTCGATCACCATCACACTGGCATTGGGCACGTCCACGCCCACTTCGATCACTGTGGTGGCCACCAGCACGTTCGTCTCCCCTTTCTTGAAGCGCGCCATTTCGTAGTCCTTGGTGGCCTGGGGCATACGGCCATGTACGATGCTCACCGCGTACTTCGGCAAGGGGAAGCGGCGGGAAATGCTCTCGAAGCCATCCGTCAGGTCCTTCAGGTCGCTCTTCTCGCTCTCCTCGATCAACGGGTAGACGACATAGATCTGCCGGCCCTTCGCGATCTCCTCTTCCATGAACGCGAAGACCGCATTGCGTGAAGAGTCGAAGCGATGCACGGTCTTCACGGACTTCCTGCCAGGCGGCAGTTCATCGATCACGCTCACGTCCAGATCGCCATAGAGCGTCATGGCCAACGTGCGTGGGATGGGTGTGGCGGTCATCACCAGCACATGCGGTGGTACGGTGTTCTTAGCCCAGAGCTTCGCGCGCTGCGCCACGCCGAAACGGTGCTGCTCATCGATCACCACCAGGCCGAGGTTCTTGAACACGACGGGATCCTCCAGCAGGGCGTGCGTGCCGATCAATATGTGGATATGCCCCTCGCGTAGCGCCAACAGCAAGCTCTTCCGCTCGGCGCTCTTGCTGCTTCCAGTCAGCAACCGGACCTGCACCGGCATGCCATCGAGCATGCGCGAGAAGGTGGCGAAGTGCTGTTGCGCGAGGATCTCCGTCGGAGCCATCAAGGCCGCCTGGAAGCCGTTGTCGAGCGCGATCAACATACACAACAGGGCCACCAAGGTCTTGCCACTGCCCACGTCGCCCTGCACCAGGCGGTTCATTTGGTGCCCGCTGCCCAGGTCGCGGCGGATCTCCTTCACCACGCGCTTCTGGGCGCTGGTCGGCTCGAATGGCATGTGCTCCTTGTAGAACGTGTTGAAGTGGTCGCCCACCTTGTCGAAGCGGGATCCGGCGAGTTGCTGCTGTAGCTGATGCTTTTGCTGCAACAACCGCAGTTGGATGAAGAACAACTCTTCAAATTTCAGGCGGCGCAATGCCTCGTCCAGCTTGTGCTGGTCCTTGGGCAGATGCACATGGCGAAAGGCTTCTTCCCTGCTGATCCCGCCGAGCCATTGGATCAACTCGGCGCTCAAGGTCTCACCGATGCGTAGCTCGGGCATGAGGAACAACGCCTTGGTGAGCTTGCCGATGCTACGGCCGTTGAGACCCTTCGCAGTGGCCTTCTCGGTAGTACTATACACGGGCTGCAAAGCGGCATCGAGGCCCGCCTCCCAGGTGCTCGCGGCCTCCATTTCCGGGTGGGCCAGGTTCGGCCTGCCGTTGAAAGTGGAGGCTTTCCCGAACACGATGAACTCCTGCCCTTCCTTCAGCGAACCCTGCAACCACTTGATCCCTTTGAACCAGACCAGTTCGATGGTGCCACTCGCATCGGTGAGCTTGGCGGTCAGGCGGCGACCTTGCTTCTCCCCCCGCGTCACCACCTGGCTCAACGTACCGCGCAATTGTACATAGGGCAGGTCCTCGTTCACCTCCTTCACCAACTGGAAGCGGCTGCGGTCGACATAACGGAACGGGAAATGGTGGAGAAGATCGCCGAACGTGGCGATGCCGAGCTCTTTGCGCAAAACCTCGCCACGTGCGGGGCCGACACCTTTCAGGTATTCGATCGGGGTGTCGAGGAAGCCTTGCACGGAGCCGAAAGTAGGGGCCGGTGGACCCGATCACTTGGATCCGATCACCAGCAGATCACGCCGCAGCAATCCGTAGCGGAAGACATCCGCCGCAGGAAGCCGCGCGGCCATGTCGTCCACGGTGACGATGAAGCCGGCCTCGCGTAATCGATCCATGTAGTCGCGGCCGTAGAGGCGTACATGGTCCGTTTGTCCGAACCGGCGGAAGCGCTCCTCTGGATCCGTCACCGAGGGATCCTCGTCCGTCGTCGGTCGGTCGGACATCGGGACTAGCAGGATGGCCGTTCCGCCCGGGCGCAATACGCGACATAGTTCCCGCATCGCGGTCCGATCCTCCGGCACATGTTCCAGCACATGCGAGCAGATGATCAGATCGAAGTGATCGTCCGGAAAGTCCAGGGCGGTGATGTCCAGGTCGATGGTGTCCGGTGGATAGCTGTATCCCGGCGCATGTTTGTCTCCGGCGATATAGGTAACACCCGGTGCTCTGCGGAGCATCTCCCGCAGTGATCGGTCCGGCGCCACATGCAGGACGCGATGGCCGGGCTTGGGCAGTCCCCGTCTCTTTAGCGCCAACCCCATCATGCGTGTCCGTTCCAACGAACCGCAGAACGGGCACAGCGCATGGGGTCTCGGCGGCGTTCCACTGGGGAGAAAGGCGATGGCCCCACGGTGGCAAAGCGGGCAGTGAACGGCATCGCCACGCAGCGCCAGGTCGCGCAAGCATCGCTTCAGTCCATTCGGTAACAGTGCGGCCATGGCGGAAAGGTAGCGGTGCCTACTTGTGCGGCACGAGGAAGGGGCGGCTACCTTCGGCGCGCATCATGAACGCCCCTGACGGGAAGAACGAACGCCGCGAACGGTTCCGCCGGTTGGCGCACCTGCTCGCAGCGCTCGTTATCCTGCTGCACGGTTTCGCGGCGCTCGATCACCATGCCCACACCGCGTGGATCTTCTTCCTCTGCGGAACGGTCTTCCTCCTGCTCGCGCTCTTCCATCATCGCATCGAACGGCGCTGGCCCTACGTCTCCCCCACCTTCCATTTCCTCGAGGCCATCGTGGCGGCCGTGATCTTCATGGAGTATGTGCATGCAGGAAAGAAGTACCTGCCGTACGTGGCCGTTCTGCCCGTGGTGCTTTACACGGTGCTGGGCATCTGGCGGATCATGCAAGTACGGAAGAAGACCACCGATCACTAGATCGAACTACTGCACGTAGTAGCTCACCAGTTTCCGCCGGAAACCGCTGCCAGGCGAGTCCAGATAGACCATCTCGTCCTGGACGATCCCTACGCCTTGCCCGCGCAAATGGTGCATGGTCCTTGGCAGATAACCTGGAAGGGAGGCCTCCTTGTGCGTATCATAACAGGTGAAGGTTCCCGCAGGGACCGTATGCTGTACCTGATCGGGATCGGTGCTCCAGGTCATCGTGCCGTTCGGTGGGATCACCGCCTGAGCGAAGACAGAACCCAGATCCGAAAGGCTGAAGACGATGCCTCCGCTCAGACCAATGATGCAGTCCGCGGAATCGCGGAGCATGTAGCGGTAGCTTTGCGGATTGCCGGGGTTGTGCAACGGCCGGGTGCCTTGGAACACGGAGAACGTGTGGCCGTTCACCACCGAATCACCGATCACCGTCACACTATCGGTGTAGGCGGTCGGTACTTCGGTACCGGCGCTGTCGTAGTACACAATGGCATAGACCCAGTAGTTGCCCACAGTGAGCGGCGCATACTCGAGCACCGACGCACTTTCTGCGGCCGGCGGTGGAAAGAACTGATGGGTTTCCTTCTTGCAGGCGAAAAGGAGCAGCGTTGTGGTGAGGGTGATGATCAGATTCTTCCGCATCATGGTTTTGGGGAATGATGCTTCACCAACGCCGGGCTGGATGCGCTGTTGCGCGGTTCGTCACTTGGTACAGTGCACGAACGAGGAACGGTCGACGATGCGCTAGCTGCGCGGAATGAGATCCGCGGATCAGACCAAATGATACCGCAGCAAGCGGTATTCAAAACCGGATCCGCTGATGTAGTAATGCACCCTCCGTAGGACCATGCCGATCCCTTGTTTCCAATAGCTCCTTGGGATCCGGTACTCGGGCGTTTCTGGGCCACCGAGTGAGGTCGGCACCGATCGAATCATGCGCGCGTTGAAGACGCCTGCCGGTACCGTAACGAAAACCGTTGCTCCGTAGGCTGTCCAATCGTTCTGGACCAACCCAGGGAAGATCTCCGTGCGGAAGATCCGATCCGTTAGCGAGTAGCAGAAGTACGCGCCTTCCCAGGCGTTCACGATGCAATCCACAGAGTCGCGCAAATAGTCCACCGAAGTACCTCCCAGCGAAGTGATGGTGCGCAGCCGCGTCCAGTTCTCACCATTCATCAACGTATCTCCATCCACGAAGACACTGTCCTCGCGCAAGGGCTGTGCGGCGACCACGCCGCTGCTATCCACGGCATAGACCTCGTACACCCAGGAATTGCCCGCTTCAAGGTTGCTGTAGTCGCTAACGGTGATCGCAGCACCTGGCCCTCCGTCCTCGCCCTTATGGCAGGCGGTGAGCAGCAAAATAGCCAAGGCCGAACAGAGGGGTGTGGTGTTTCTCATCGTGCGCGGTTGAAGTACGCAACGCCACTCGAATTATTGCCCGCTTACAAGATCCGGAAAGGCAGACGGGACGCTCACGCCAGATATAGAGCCCGATCCGATCACCAGATCCCCGGGCACAGCCGCGCCACACCCGTCATGCGCTGCTGATAGTCCGGATGCCGAGCGGTGAGCAAGGCCTCTTCATGCCGCACCTTGATCGCCAGCACCACCAAGCAGACCGCAAGTGCGATCCACCGGGCCACGCTCGGTGCTCCGAACGCGACCGCCGCGCCGCACAACAACACAGCCGTGTACATGGGATGGCGCAGGAAGCGATAGATGCCACGCTGCGATAAGGTGTTCGTGGCGCGTGGATCGGGAAGTATGGTGAAGTTGTTACCGCCGAGCGATACGACCGCCCATGTGAAGACCCAGAGACCCAATGCGAAGATCGCCCACGACCACCAAGGCAATTGCCAGCCGCCGCCTATGAGCAGCACCGCGATGGAACCGAATTGGCCGAGGACGAGAAGGATAGAGCGCAAGGACATCAGCCTGCCAAAACTAGCGGGCACACGGATCACAGATCCGCGCGAGCTGAGGGTTCCGATCACAGACCCGCGCGAGCGGGGCAGGAGCCAGGGCGGTGCGCATCTGCTACCTGCTGATCATTGCGCAGAGTACTCCACCAATCGTATGTCGCGACCAAGGGCCGTACTGGGATCGAACGACCTGAACCGCACGAGGCCCACGCCTGCTGCCCAGTGGTAGGTCGGATACCTTTCTTCGGGCACCTGGTACGGCCCGATCGTCGTTACATGCCCTACCATCGCGAAGGACGCGAATGTCCCGGCCGGAACACTGAGGGCTACGGGTGTGGCATCAACGATGTAGTCCGCGTACAATACACCGGCAGTGGTATCCGTGCGGATGATGGTGCCGAACTGGCCGAACTGGAACAAGACCTCGTACTCGCTCACCAACTTGTCGCCATCGATACGTTGGTGCTGCACACCGTCCGGTGTTTGCCCCATGAAATAGGACACTCGCGCGTAGCTGATCCCGTCGATGATAGAATCTCCCGTGACCTCGGCCCGCCATAGCGTGGGCCATGTGTAGACATCGTTCCCAAGCGAGTCCAGATCCACGATCTCGTAGACCCAATAGTTGCCCACGGCGAGATGGCTGAAGTCGCTGATGGTCGGGGCCGCTCCAGGATCGGGGATCAGATCGGCAGCCTCCTCCTTCTTGCAGGAAGCGAGCGATGCGATGAACGCGAGTGCCAGTAAGGCTCTGCTCAGAGATGACATGCAACAAGGTGGTGGTTGGACTACGCCGTAGCGCTCAACTTATTGCCCGTTCCGGAACGAGCGGGCACACGGATCAAGATCCGTGCGAGCGGGGGACGTTCAGCACTTCACCTCAACCAGCCAGAGCATAGGAAGCAAAGCCAACAGGAGAATCATAAGGATAATCCCGGTACCGGACCATTTTGAGGGAATCGTTGGCCTCGGAGGCGGATAACCCTGCCAAATCAGATTGGGAAGCTTCTCAATACTTGTTGCCGTGATATTTCCATGCCCGCCTTTACTCTTCAACCACGCCATAAGGGCGGTCTTGTTATCGCGCTTCCATCTATTGAACTGGTAGACCCCTCTAACATGTTGGAATATGGCCCATGGAGCCACACAAAACACGAGGCTGAAGAGAAGGATCCCAACCCACCTTAGAGCCTCTCGCAGCAAACTTGGGAAATAGTCGACAACGCTAGTTCTGCTCACAATTGGCTCATTCAAAGAAGAATACACTGCCCGACCATTGACCACTCCTCGTTCATCAATCCGTATCTGCGGTGCCACAGTGGGCAACACTGCCTCGAGGAACACCAAAACGTCAAAGCTCTCCCCGCTCTTCCACTGCCGAAAGGCAACAATACAGTCTTGGCCATTCGTACTAAGAGCTACGCGCGCAAGTCCGGTAGACCGAACATCCAGCAGCCTGTAGCCGTTGGGAATACCTAGCGTCAATACCGAATCAATCAAATCACTTCGATCGCCGACACCAACGATCGGTTTCAAACCAATATTCTTAAGGATGACTTGAACTCTCCAGAGGGAGGTAACAGGTCTTCCATGAAAGGTGAACCTTGCCTCTAACCCTTCAGCTGAGGGCATTTGCGTTAGCTTCTCAACAGAGATGGTTCGAACTTCAATGGTAGGCTCCTCCGAGGACTTGTATTGCAAGTACAAACTGAGCAGGCCAATCGCAAGAGTAAAAACCACGCCCAAGGGGGACAGAATTTTCTGAACAGGAGCGAGGGTCTTGATATTCATCACATCCTGAAAGGAGAGACGCTCAGATCGCCCCCACCCCCAGCATCAACGCTGGCTCCTCCAGCATCTGCTTGAAGGTGTTGAGGAAGGCCGCGCCGGTGGCGCCGTCCACCACGCGGTGGTCGCAGCTCAGGGTCACCTTCATCGTGTGGCCTGCAACGATCTGACCGTTCTTCACGACGGGCTTCTCCATGATGCCACCGATGGCGAGGATGCAGGCATCGGGCGGGTTGATGATGGCGGTGAACTCTTCGATGCCGAACATGCCGAGGTTGGAGATGGTGAAGGTGTTGCCTTCCCAATCCTGCGGCTGGAGCTTCTTCTCTTTGGCCCGCTTGGCGTAGTCGCGCACCTCCACACCGATCGTGCGCAGCGATTTTCCATCGGCGAAGCGCACCACGGGGACCAGCAAGCCTTCCTCCACCGCCACGGCCACGCCGATATGCACGTGTTCGTTGAACCGGATCTTGTCGCCGAGCCAGCTGCTGTTCACTTTCGGATGTTGCTTCAGGGAAACGGCCACGGCTTTGATCACCATGTCGTTGAAGGAGACCTTGTCCGGTGCGATGCTCGCGTTGATCGCTTCCCGGACGTGCATGGCGCGCGACATGTCCAGCTCGATGGTGAGGTAGAAATGCGGTGCCGTGAATTTGCTTTCGGCCAGGCGCTTGGCGATGGTCTTGCGCATCTGGCTGACCGCCACTTCGGTGAAGCGTTCCTCCTGCGGCACGAACTGCGCCATGCTCGCACTGGTGAACTCTTCGATGTCCTGCTTGGTCACGCGACCCTCCGGTCCGCTGCCACGCACACGCCCGATGTCGATGCCTTTCTCCGCGGCGAGGTTCTTGGCGAGCGGGCTGGCTTTCAAGCGACCGTTCGCTTGGGCGACTGGAGCCACGGTGCGGGTGGGCTTTGAGACAGGGGCGGGCGCAGGAGCAGGAGCAGGGGCAGGGGCAACCGTCGGTTTTGCCTCGTGCGCCTGCTCCTGCGCCTGCTCCTTGGGTTCTGGAGCCTTCGCCGCAGGCGCTTCCGCTTCCTTCAGAAGACCACTGATGTCTTCGCCCTCCTTCCCGAAGATCGCCAACAGGGAATCCACCGGTGCCGTCTGCCCTTGTTGCACACCGATGTGCAGGAGCGTACCGTCCAGGTAGCTCTCGAACTCCATGGTGGCCTTGTCGGTCTCGATCTCGGCGAGGATGTCGCCGCTCTTCACCTTATCGCCCACCTTCTTGTTCCACTTGGCGACGACACCTTCGGTCATGGTGTCGCTCAACTTGGGCATGCGTACGATCTCGGCCATTTCTTCGTCTTGTTTTAACCGCCACGACGCCACGGACGCCAAGGTTCCGCCACGCTCGATCGCCTGGGCCTTGGGGTTCCCTTTCCGTTGCGCATTCGTTGCGTTCGTAGCGTCGTGGCGGTGGAAACTCAGTCCTTGATGAACGGATAATCCTTCTGCTTGTACACGTCGAGGTAGAGTTCATCCACCGGCGGCAGCGGGCTTTCCTCGGCGAACTTCACCGCCTCTTCCACTTCTTTCTTGGTGACCACGTCCATGGCCTCGAGTTCTTCCTCCGTGGCCCATTTGTTCGTGAGCAACTTGGCTCGGACGTCCTCGATCGGGTCCTGGGCCTTCCATTCCTCCACCTCCTCCTTGGTGCGGTACTTCTGCGGATCGCTCATGCTGTGGCCGCGGTACCTGTATGTGTTGATCTCGAGGAGGTAGGGTCCGTTGCCAGCGCGGCAATGCGCTGCGGCCTTGGTAATGGCCTCATGCACGGCTTCGCACTTCATCCCGTCCACGGGTTCGCCGGGCATGTCGTAGCTCTCGCCCAGTGTGTACAGTTCCTGTACGTTACTGGTACGTTCCACGCTGGTGCCCATGGCGTATTGGTTGTTCTCGATGATGAAGATCACCGGGAGCTTCCAGGTCATCGCCATATTGAACACTTCGTGCAGCATGCCCTGGCGTACGGCGCCATCGCCCATGCTGCACAAGGTGACGTTGTCGTTGCCTTTGTACTTGTCCGCGAAGGCGATGCCTGCGCCCAGTCCGATCTGCCCACCCACAATGCCGTGGCCGCCGAAGAGGTTCCGCTCTTTGTCGAAGTAGTGCATGCTACCTCCCTTGCCCTTGCTGGTGCCGGTGATCCTTCCGAAGAGTTCGGCCATCACGTTCTTGGCGGGCGTACCGAGCACCAAGGGATGCGCATGATCGCGGTAGCCGGTGATGACCCGGTCGCTGGGGCGGATGGCGGTGACCATACCCGCGAGGATCGCTTCCTGACCGATGTAGAGGTGGCAGAACCCGCCGAACTTCTGCATGGTATAGAGCTGACCGGTCTTCTCCTCGAAGCGCCGCATGAGCAGCATATCCTTGAACCAGCGCAAGTAGGTCTCTTTGCCGAAGCTGGTGCCTGGAGCGGTCTTCTTGGCGGCCGTTCGAGTGGTCATGGGCATACGGGAGCGCCCGCTGTAGGCGGACCGGCCAAAGATAGCCAGCCCACCTTGGCGGCTCAGCGGGTGAGAAAGGTGGGGTCGAAGGAGAAGGGCAACAGATCCGAGGCGGTGGCGAGTTCCCAGACCACACCATCGGGCACGGCCATCAGTACGCGGATGGGGGCTCCTTGGCGATGCTCCTGCTCCAGCAAGGCCTGGCGGCAGATCCCGCATGGCGTCACCGGTCGGTCCGTGGAGGGCACCACAATAGCGATAGTGCGCACCACTGCGCTCGGACGCATGCTCAACGCCGCGTGCAAGGCGGTGCGTTCCGCGCAGATCCCAGCGGGAAAGCTGGCGTTCTCCTGGTTGTTGCCTTCCACCACGGTGCCATCGTTCAACCGCAGCGCAGCGCCCACATGGAAATTGGAATAAGGCGCATAGGCCCTCCCTGCTGCCTGGGCCGCGTGGCCGAGGAGCGCCGCATCTTCCGGGACGAGATCCGCCCAGGAGGCATGCTCGACCAGATGTATCGCGATGCGTTTCTCGGTACCCATATGCGTGGGAAGGGTCGCCAATGTACACCGCACGGCTATTGCGCGATAGCTAGATTTGGCCTCCTTCGCCGAACGATGGCCCCGCTCCGGTCCCTGCTCCAACGGTTCGATCCCATTTCCCTGGCGGAAATGGACGGGGTGAAGCTGCAGGACCGCATGGACACCAAATTCGTTTTCCCGGATCGTTCGCTTTCGCAGGTATTGGAGGCCCTGATCCCTTACTACCGCCTGCTGGAGGTGAACGGTGTGCGTGGTGCGGAGTACCGCTCGCTCTATTTCGATTCCCCGGCGCTTCGGCACTACTTCGACCACCACAACGGCCGCACGTTGCGCAGCAAGGTGCGTTTCCGCGAATATGTCGGCAGTGGGCTGTGCTTCCTGGAAGTGAAGCGAAAGACCGGAACAGGTCGCACGGACAAGGCCCGACGCCGCGAGGACGCGATCCCGTTGGCGTTGACAGCGGACCAGGCGGCCTTCATAGCGAACGCCAAGGGCGGTGATGAAGAACTCGTTCCCGTGCTTTGGAACAATTTCACCCGCTTGACGCTGGTGAGCCGAACGAGCCCGGAACGGCTCACCATCGATATCGGACTTCGGTACACCGACGGGTCTGGCACCACTGCGCATGAGACGCCCCTTTCCGGCGTCTGCGTGGCGGAGCTCAAGCAGGAACGTGCGGACCGCTCCTCCCCTTTCGCACGCGTTATGCGGCAATTGGGCATACGCCCTTCAGGAATGAGCAAGTATTGTATCGGCATGCTTCTATTGCATGCGGACCTGAAGCATAACATGTTCAAGGAAGTGCTGCGGAAACTGGACCGGATCCGCGCAGCGGCCTGAACGAAACGATGATGACCATGAAGCTCTTCGGTATGCGGGTGTTCCACGAGGATATGTGGGAGCTCCTGTTCAAATTCGGGCTGAACGCCATCGTCCTGTTCATCCTCATCCGGCTGATCTACTATCCGATCCACCGGAAGAAGGACTACCTGTTCACCTACTTCCTCTTCAACATCCTGATCTTCTTCCTCTGCGTGCTGCTGAACAACGTGAAGCTGAGCATCGGCTTCGCGTTCGGGCTGTTCGCCATCTTCGGCATCCTACGCTACCGCACCGAGCAGATCAGCATCAAGGACATGACGTACCTGTTCGCGGTGATCAGCCTGGCGGTGATCAACGCGTTGGTGAGCAAGAAGATCAGTCTGGCCGAGCTGTTGTTCACCGATGGCATGATCCTGCTGGTGACCTATGCGCTGGAGCACGTGTGGCTCACCCGGCACGAGGCCATGCGCATGTTGATCTACGATCGTATCGACCTGATGCGGCCGGGGCAGCGGGAAGCCCTGTACGCGGATCTGCACACCCGCCTCGGCATCAAAGTGAGCCGGGTGGAAGTGGGGCGGATCGACCTGTTGCGCGATACCGCCCAACTACGCGTGTTCTACTATGAGGATGAGCAGGGCCTGGGCTCGTTCACTGAAATGGCGGGCGACGACGGCGACGATTAGCCCTTCGCGATCAACGCCACCGCATAGGCGCATACCCCCTCCTCCCGGCCTACATAGCCGAGCTTCTCGTTCGTAGTGGCCTTGATGCCCACGGCATCCTCCTCCACACCGAGGATCGGTGCGATCGCCAGCTTCATGGCGGGGATATGCGGCTTGATCTTCGGGCGTTCCATGACGAGGCTGCAGTCCACGTTGCCCACGCGCCAACCGCGTTCCCCGATCAAGCGGACCACTTCGCGCAGCAGCCCTTTGCTGTCGGCGCCCTTCCAGCGCGCATCGGTATCCGGGAAATGATGACCGATATCCGGCAGCCCTGCCGCACCGAGCAGCGCATCGCAGAGGGCATGCAAGAGCACGTCCGCGTCACTATGGCCTACGCTGCCAACGGTGTGCTCGATCCGAACGCCCCCGAGCCAGAGCGCACGGCCCTCCGCCAGGCGGTGAACATCGAAGCCGAAGCCGACACGGAAGTTCATTCCTCCGTGTTCTTCTTCTTCCTGCTCTTGTCGAAGTTGAACCCGAGCGTGAAGCGCAAGGTGTTCGCCAGCGGGCTGCGCTGTGTGTTGGCGATCAAGTAGCTCAGGTCGATGGAGAAGATGCTGTAGCGTACGCCGGCGCCGAGCGTGAAGTACTTGCGGTTGCCTTTGGTGTAGTGCTCCCAGAAATACCCTGCCCGCACCGCGAACTGCTTGGCGTACCAATACTCCAAGCCCCCGCCCAGATTGATCTCCCGGAACTCTTCCTTCGTCTTGCTGCCGCTGATGAGTTCTCCATCCCCGCCATAGAACCCGGGCGCATCGCTGAACGACTGGAACAAGCCTTGCGCCACACCCACATCAGGGTTCTTACCGGAGGCGATCTGGAACTCACCGGTAGCGGGGTCCACGATATTGTTGCCGCTGGAGTCGACCGCATAGATCGGTGGCGTGGGCACCAGCAGCTTGTTCGCGTCGAAATGGATGGATATGGAATTGTAGTCGTCCAGGTTGTAGGTGAACCGGGGTCCAAGGCGCAGGTTCATCGGAATGAAGTCCCGCTTGGCCGTTTCCGAATAGGACATCTTGGCGCCGATGTTCGAGATGTTGAGACCAAAGGCGAAGGTCCCTGTCTTGTCACCGAGTTGAAGCTCCGGCTTCTGGTAGTAGACCGATACATCGGCGGCCACGGTCTGGCCCGCTTTGGTGTTGGCATTGTTCACGTTGAGACCACCGGTGAGATTGCTGTTCACGTAGCGCACCGCGATGCCGCCGCTGAAGAAGTCACTGAACTGCTGGGCGAAGGCGATGTCCACCGCGAACTCCGCCGGCTTGAACTCCCGTATCGGCTGGCCGGTGGCATCGGTGAACTGGATGCTCCCCAGATCGAAATACCGGAGCGAGCCACCGATCGTGCTGCGCTTATTCCCCAAACGGCCATAACCTGCCAGGTAAGCGAGGCTCATGTCAGGCACCAAATTGCGCAGCCAAGGGCTGAAGGAGATGGCGAACTCGCCATCGTTGGGAGCGAAGGCCAGCTTGGCGGGGTTCCAGTGGATCGCGTTCACATCGGGGGATATGGCCACGCCGGCGTCGCCCATACCGCCCGCCCGGGAATCCACGGAGATCATCAGAAAGGGCACCGCCGTGGTGATGGTGTTCAAGTCCTTTCCACAGGGTTGTCCGGTGATCTCGTTGACGCAATCGGAACTCACCTGAGCATGCGCGGGCCGAAGGGCGCCGAGCGCCCAGAGAACGATGACGGAGCGGAACAGCGGACGGAGCACGTGCATTAGGGGAGGTTCAGGAAAAAGGACGGCAAATATACGGGGCCCTAGCCGGGTTTATTGTTCGTGGTTCAGCGCAGGATCACCAGCTTCTCGTACTTCTCGGCCTTGTCCCCCTCCTGGGTCACCACATTGAGACGGTAGACATAAACCCCCCGGCCCAGTTTATCACCTTGATCATCCAGGCCATCCCATGCCATGGGCTCGGATCGGAAGCCCTCGCAGGCCAGCTGGCGGTTCAAGGTCTTCACCAGGCGACCGGCCACGGTGAAGACTTGGACCTGCACATCGAGCGTGGAGCACGGGCGGTTGTGTTCGAAGAAGAACTGGGTGTTGGTGGTGAAGGGATTGGGGTAGTTGAGCACGTGCTCCAGGGCCAGTTCGGCGCTGGGCGCCACTACGAACTCGGTACCGGCCTCGGTGGAATTGTTGAACACGTCCCAAGCCTTCACCCGAAGGGTATGGTTGCCTTCCGCCAGATCGCTGAATCGGTACCGGACCTTCCCGCTCTTGTAGGAGTCCAGATCGGCGTCGTACTGGTTGTTCAATACGATGGTCTGATCGGTGTTCTCGTCCAGAACGGCCACCAGGTCATGGCCGATGCTGCTGCCCAACGTATTGATGCCGTTCTGGTCGAACAGTTTGACCAGGAGCATTGGGGTTTCATTGGTGATCCCGCCACGCACGAAACGTTCATCGTTCATATACACCCCGATACTTGGGCCTTGCTCGTCGAGGGCCACATCGGTCGCGGTGCCACCCACGAGCATGGTGTCGTTCCCGCCGCACGCATTGGTGATATAGTTCTCCGCGTAGCAGCTGATCCTTCCCGGACCCACCTGGTAGGAGATATCCTTGGGCACCACGAACGTGAAGCTGAAGACCCCGCTAGCGACCGTGGCCTTGCCGCGATAGATGATGCCTTTACGAATGCTGAAGGGGAACGAGGAGCCTCCGTCATTGGCCAACGTGGACTGTTGCATCCGTTTGTCGAATACGGTGGGGATCACCAACCCGTTGAGGTCGGAAAGCAGCATGCCATTGCCATCCACCACTTCACCGGTGATGCGGACCGTGGCGAGCGCCTCCAAGGTATCCACGGCCGTGCCGAGCGTATCGGTGATGGCGGTGATACGGACCTCATTGCGGGGCACAGCAAGGCGGAGGCTCGGGTCTCCGAGAAGGGCGAAATTGCGGTGGTTCGTCTGGGTGGGTTGGGCCGATGTGATATCGCGCTTGGTGCGGCGATAGGTATCGCCCAAGGTCGCGGCACGCCCCAGTTCGTCCTGCTTCTCGAACACATGATCATAGAAGTACTGCGAGAGCTGGAAGTTCTGCGTGCTGTAGGCGATGCGGGTGGTGGTCATCAGGCCGATGCCCCCTCCCATGGGATTGAGCACCACATATTCTCCGGCCGAGGTGCGTCCGGGATCGTCCCAGCGCGAGAACTCGCAGGTCGCGGTCATGAAGAGCGGCATTCGCTCACTATTTGTCCAACCCAGGATAGTGGAGTTATCCAGGAACCGCTCGTGGGCCCAACCCACTTCGCCGCCATGGCCCACGTAGTTCACGACCAGCGCGCCGCGTTGCACCTGGTCCCGCAAAGCATCCTGTGCCTCGAAGTAGCGCTCGCCCCCGGCCGTACTGGACTGCTGGTAAGCGTCCAGATAGATCTTCGAAACGTTGAAGCAGGGGTAGTCCGCCTCGGCTCCGGTGGCGAGTTGATCGCTTTGGCTCATATGGATGGCACCTTCGAACCCATCCCCTTCTTGATCATCGCTGGCGAACACCAACAACGTACGCCAATCGTTCGCTCCGCCGTCGCCGCCAATGGAGCATTGCGCCTCCGAACTGCTCTGTAGGGTCAGGCGATCGTAACGCAGGATCTTGTCCGCCATTTCGGACGCTTGCTCCGAGTTCGAGATCGGCAGGCGCCCCACCCCGATGTCTACGAGATCCCCTTGGTATTCCCCCTCGCCGTCATCCAACAGGCCGTAGTAATCGTCCGAGCAATAGCTCAACGAGGCGTGCCAGGAGTTCGCCGTCTGATAGCTGGGGATCCAGTTCTGGTTGCTGTTCGACCGCGAGAGGTTGTTGTACGAACCATCCCCGAACAGGAGCAGATAGCGTGGCATCAGTGCCAGGTCCGTGCCGGCCCGGTCATACAGCAATTTCATGTACCGTTTGATCGCCGTGGCATCGCGCATGCCGGATGAGAACTCATTGAAGACCTCCTGGGGTGTCACCATTGTCACCGTGAGCCCTTCTGACTCCCTGCGTTGAGCGATGCGCGCCGCGCTGTTCTTGAACTCGGGCGGAGTGACGATCACAAGATCGGTGGGCAGGGTCGTGGCGTGCAGGTTCTGATTGGCCACGCGTCCGGCCAGGTAGGGCACGCGCAGTGAATTCGATCGGAAAGCGGCGAACTGACGGAGCGAATCCGTGCGGAGGCGGAAGACCTTCTGTATGCCGTTGTCCGCGAAGTCCACGCTGGCGGCCAGCGTTGGGTTCGTCACATCCCACAGAGCTAGGACGCCCGGCGCCAGATCCAGGGTGAACTCCGTGATCTCCCCCGGACCTACGCTGGTGAGATCGCGGAAAAGAAGCTGATCACCCGCCATCTTCAGGTCCCGGCGCAAATTCACTTCCAGGAAGTTCATCCAACCGATGGACGATACCGGGTTGTGCTTGATGAAGCTCACCGTAACGGGCAGGTTGTTCCCGTTCGCGTTGAAGCAAAAGGTCTGTTGGGTCGGCTTCGCCTGCTCGCCCGTATAACCCGTGCCGACACCGGCCACACTGAAGGTCGAATCCAGCAGTCCCGATACGATCCTCCATTGGCTCGAATTGGTGGCCCCTAGTGTTCGGCTCAACACGTTCACGCGCAGACACACCTCATCCTGTTGCCTTATGTAAGGTGTCTCGAAATTGTAGTTGTATGTAGTAATGATATCGTACGTCTCGGCGAAGAGGTTCCGGCCGGACTTCAGCAACGTGGTGTAATCCTTCTCGATGAACTGGCGGTCGTCGAAGGAATCGCTGGAACGGGTGGCTGGATCCGTCACTTGCGGGATCACCCCCACGCGTAAAGGCAGTTCGTCCGCTACGCCGATGCCCACGAAATACGAGGCTGTGTCGGTGAATACATGCTTCGTATGGGCCATCCAGTCGGTCCCGCTCTCCAGATCCCAGCGCTGCGGACCGGTCGCATAGAACACGAGCCTGTCACCCGGTCCGAATTGGCCATCTCCGCCATCCTCCATAAGAATGGCGTTCTGCAGCAGGTCCGAGGGCCTGTCCACGGAGTTCTCGAAAGGCAGCATGCCGAAGTGGTTCCCATAGAGGTTCACCTGGTCCGACGGTACTTCGCCATTCAGCCCCATGTCGGAAAGCATGGTATGAGTGATCTCATACACACCGTCCTCTACCACCAGCACCCTGAACCAATCGCCCGTGGCCAATTTGCTCGTGGCCGGACCCGATTTGGGCACACCGGCACCTCCGTTCCCGTGGGTTTCCACGAATTCGACCTTGTAACTCAGTAAGCGCTCCCAAGCACCTGTTCCAGTGTTATGGCGATAGGGATAGATATCCACCAAGGCAACAGGCTGCTTGCGTTCCCAGCCAAGCCGTGAACGCACCATCGGAGCGGACCATTCACTCGTGAGCCCGGGAAGAGCCGCTACCTCGCTTGTGGTCATCGGAACAAAGACCTGCTCGGTCAGGTGAGCGGTGAAACCCACCGTACCGGCAGAAAGTTGGCGGGTCTCATGGAGGTAAGGAAGGTCCGCGCGCTCGGCGTCGTAGAAAAAGCGACTGTCCGTGGAATGCGCCCGTGTCGGGACGGAACGTTCACCGATGTCCTCGACCCCATCGGAAACCCTGTCAGTTGATCCAGCGGTCGACGGCACGGGCTGGGCAGCGCCGGGAGAACCGCGTTGCGTCTGTGGTGGGTTGGTCGGTGCCGACAGCGGAGCTACGACCTTCGCCGGCGGCACGATGGCTCGGTCCTGTTGGGCGATGAGTCCTGTCGGGATGATCAGAATGGTCGCTAGAGCGAGCAGAAATGGGCGCGTCATGAACACTGATGAACAGGTTTTCAACAAGAATGACCGAAAGTACTACCTTCGACCCTTGCCTTTCCGAACATGGGCAGTAACGAGGCCTGGTCTAGATCATTGTGGACCGGGGGTGGGAACCGCGATGCAATGAGGTGCGTATACTTGGCGTTCGCAGCAGAGCTACGGATGATGGGAAGCGTGATCAGGGGAAAAGCACTTCGTGCAGCCATGGTGCTGGCAGGATGTATAGGGCTACTGGGAACAACGCGGGCGCAAGACCCTCAGTTCACTCAGTTCTATGCCAATCCGCTCTATTTGAACCCGGCGTTCGCTGGAACTGCGCGTTGCCCGCGCGTCGCCCTGAACTACCGGAACCAATGGCCCGCGCTCACGGGCACGTTCGTGACCACGAGCGCGAGCTATGACCAACATGTGGATGCTATCCTAGGTGGACTGGGGATCCTGGTCACTCATGACCAGGCTGGCAAGGGCACACTGAACACCACGACAGTGAGCGGTATCTACTCCTACCAGCTCGCTATCTCGCGCAAATTCTCGATGAAGTTCGGCGTACAGGCAACATACTTCCAGAAGTCCTTGGATTGGAGCAAGTTGACCTTTGGCGATCAGATCGACCCGCGCCGCGGTTTCATTTATACGACAAACGATGTTCCTCGCGGCGGAAGCATCGGCAATGCTGACTTTTCCGCTGGCGTACTTGGGTATACGGACATCTTTTTCGTCGGTGCGGCCGTTCATCACCTCACTCAACCGAACGAGAGCCTGATCGTGGGTACTTCACGCCTGCCGATGAAGATCACAGGTCATGCCGGGGCCTCTATCCCATTGGGCATGAAGGGCAAGTATGGCGAGGCCAAGACACGGATCGCCCCGAACATCATTTTCCAGCAACAAGCGCAATTCCGCCAGCTCAATTTGGGCCTGTATATCGACCACGGCCCGATCACCGCAGGAGTATGGTACCGCACACGCGATGCATTCATCGCGATGGTCGGGTTCCATACCGAAAAGTTGAAGTTCGGATACAGCTACGACGTCACCACCTCCAAGCTGACCACCGCAACAGCCGGGTCGCACGAGGTGAGCGTTCAACTTCAGTTCAACTGCAAGCCCAAGAAACGAAGGTTCCGCGTTGTGGCGTGTCCCACTTTCTAAGCCTGTACCCAGCAACCGCATTTAAAGACCTGCACCATGGACCGCGTAAGGAAGATCGCATTCCTGGCCGCAAGCGCCGCCCTCTTCAGCTCATGCCAATTCGAAAAGAGCGGTGCCACAGGCTGGAACTACAACGACTCGAAGAACGGCGGCTTTGAAAAGGCCCCTTTCGAGGAGCAGGAGAACGGCCCGGGACTGATCCTCGTCGAAGGCGGCCAGTTCACCATGGGCCGTGAGACCGACGACCTGACCCACGAATGGAACAACATCCCCCGCACGGTAACGGTCAGTTCGTTCTACATGGACGAGGTCGAGGTGACCAACTTCTACTGGCTCGAATATCTCTACTGGCTGGAGCGTGTGTTCGTGGCCGACTATCCGGAGATCTATAAGAAAGCCCTACCCGACACGCTGGTTTGGCGCACCAAATTGGCGTTCAACGAGCCTTACACAGAGTACTATCTGCGCCATCCGGCGTACCGCGACTATCCGGTGGTGGGGGTGAACTGGCTCCAAGCGAACGACTATTGTGCTTGGCGGACGGACCGGGTGAACGAGGTCATCCTCATCCGCGAAGGTCTCTTCGAGCACTACCCCAATCAGATCAACGAGGACCACTTCACCACGGACGCCTATATGGCGGGACAGTATGAGAGCGGCAAGAAGGTGGACGGCGTGCAGGACTTCAACCCGAACAAGGACACGCGGAACATCAAAATGGAGGATGGTATACTGCTGCCGAGGTACCGCCTGCCCACCGAGGCGGAGTGGGAGTACGCCGCTTTCGGTCTGGTGGGTAATACAGTGGACGAACGCATCATCGAACGCCGGATCTATCCTTGGAACGGCCACTGGGTGCGTTACGATAGCCGCAAAAAAGGCGGTGCCTTCTACGGGGATTTCCGTGGCAACTTCATGCGCGGGCGTGGCGACTACATGGGTGTCGCAGGAAGCCTGAACGACAACGCGGACATCACGGCTCCTGTATTCAGCTATTGGCCTAACGACTACGGCCTGTACAACATGGCCGGCAACGTGAGCGAATGGGTGATGGATGTGTACCGTCCGCTGAGCCCCGAGGACAAGGACGACTTCCGCGCTTTCCGCGGCAACGTGTTCAAGACCAAAGTGCTGAACAGCGACGGGGCCGTGCAGGACAAACACGACCTGGTGGTGTACGACGTGGAGGGCATCAAGTATTTCTTGGTGGAGTTCCAGAAGGAGATGCAGCGCAAAGCCACCCCGGAAGAGGCGAAACTGATCGACGACCTCCTTGTCGCCATCGATCAGTCCATCGAGTTCAAGAACACCAGGAAAGAGGACGCGGCCTACCAACGGGTGCAGGACATGGTGGACATGATCAAGGGACAGGACCTGGACATCAGCCCGAAGCTCCTGAGCGGCATCAGTGACTACCAAAGCGACCAGCCCGGGGATGTGCGTATGCGCAATGTGACCGTCGAGGAGAACATCGATCGTCGCAATTACCGTGATGCGGACAACATCGATTACCGCGATGGCGATATCGAGAGCAGCATTTTCTACGAGAACCCCGATTTCGAGGGCAACCCGATGTACGATTGGGGCAAGACCACCTTGGTGAACGACCATGCGCGCGTTTACAAGGGCGCAAGCTGGGGTGATCGGGTGTACTGGGCGAACCCGGGCACCCGCCGTTTCCTGGACGAACGTCAAAGCACCTCAATGATCGGCTTCCGGTGCGCCATGACCCGCGTGGGCAGCCCGGTCGGCATGGGCGATGACAAACGTCGCGGCAAGCTGAAGCGATAGTCCCGCATACCTAGTTTTGGACCCCGGCCTAGGCCGGGGTCTTCTTTTTCATGCAAGACATCGCATCACTCCATTCCCGGTTCAAGAGCTGTTCCGGGGTATGCACGGATACGCGCCAACTTCTGGCCAACGGCATGTTCTTCGCCTTGCGTGGGCCGAACTTCGACGCCAACACGTTCGCTGGTGAAGCGCTGGAACAAGGATGTGCCTGTGCGGTAGTGGACGATCCGTCCGCGGTAAAGGATGACCGCTTCGTGTTGGTACCGGACGTGTTGCGGAGCCTGCAGGAATTGGCCAGGTACCATCGTCGCCAGTTCGGCATCCCGGTGCTCGCGATCACCGGGACCAATGGAAAGACCACGACGAAAGAACTGGTGTATGAAGTGCTCCGCGCGGACCGTCCCACTCTGGCCACGGTAGGGAATCTCAACAACCACATCGGTGTTCCGCTCACCCTGCTCAGGCTCTCAATAGAACACGAGATCGCCGTCATCGAGATGGGCGCGAACCATGTGGGCGATATCGCCGAACTGGTCGCCATCGCCGAACCAACGCACGGGCTCATCACCAACATCGGCAAGGCCCATTTGGAAGGTTTCGGAGGCTTTGAAGGTGTGGTCCGCGCTAAGACCGAGATGTACCACTATCTGCGCCACCGTGGTGGTACCGCCTTTGTGAACGCCGATGACGATCTGCTCATGGAGAAGAGCGCCGGCCTTCGAACGAGCACCTATGGCACCGGTCCGGCAGCCTCCACCAAAGGTTCGGTGCTCGGAGGCGGGTCGTTCCTGTCCTTCTCGTTCCGAACGGAACTCGGTACCGAGCACCAGGTCCGGACACGTTTGATCGGGGGGTACAACCTTCCGAACGCATTAGCGGCCGCACATATCGGCATATACTTCGGGATAACGGAAGAACGGATCGTGGCGGCTCTGGAGGCCTATGCCCCGAGCAACAACCGTTCACAATACATGGACACAGGGCGCAACCGGCTGATCCTGGATGCCTACAACGCGAACCCTTCGAGCATGCGCGCCGCGCTGGAGAATTTCGCTGCGATGGGTTCCGACCTTCCTAAACTCGCCGTGTTGGGAGGCATGAAAGAACTCGGTTCCGATAGTGCGAATGAGCACGCCAACGTGATTGAGCTCGTCACCGAGTTGGGCCTCACGGCGCTCTATGTCGGTCCCGAGTTCGAAGCGCTCCAAGACAGTGCGCCGGGGCTCGTGCATATGGATGCCGATTCGGCGCTGCGTGCTTTTACGGCACGCCCGGTCACGGGGCACCTGGTGCTGATGAAAGGTTCTCGTGGGACACGGCTGGAGACCCTTGTCCCCGCGTTCTAGCCGATCACGCTACGACCGATCACGATGCGTTGCACCTCGCTGGTACCCTCGTAGATCTGCGTGATCTTGGCGTCGCGCATCAGGCGTTCCACGTGGTACTCCTTTACGTACCCGTAACCGCCATGGATCTGCACGGCCTCCACGGTGGTGCGCATGGCCACTTCGCTGGAGAACAACTTGGCCATGCTTCCAGCGATGTCATAGTTGCCGTGCGTATCCTTCAGCCAGGCCGCCTTCAAGCAAAGTAGGCGGGCCGCTTCGATCTCAGTGGCCATATCGGCAAGTTTGAACGCGATGGCTTGGTGCTCATGGATCGGCTTGCCGAACGCTTTGCGTTCCTTGCTGTACGCGAGAGCGAGTTCGTAAGCACCGCTGGCAATGCCGAGCGCCTGTGAGGCGATCCCGATCCGTCCGCCCGCAAGTGTCTTCATGGCGAATTTGAAGCCGAAGCCATCCTCCCCGATACGGTTCGCCTTGGGCACTTTCACATCCGTGAACATCAACGTGTGGGTGTCACTGCCCCGAATGCCGAGCTTGTCCTCCTTCGCACCCACCACGAAACCAGGCATATCCTTTTCCACGATGAGGCAATTGATCCCCTTGTGCTTCTTGGCGGCGTCGGTCTGGGCCATGACGAGGTAGGTACTCGCCGTGCCCCCGTTCGTGATCCAATTTTTGGTGCCGTTCAGCAGGTAGTGGTCGCCCATGTCGATCGCCGTGGTGCGCTGGCTGGTGGCATCGCTGCCCGCTTCCGGTTCGCTCAGGCAGAACGCCCCGATCTTCTCCCCCTTCGCCAGTGGGACCAGGTACTTGAGCTTCTGCTCCTCGTTGCCAAAGGTCTCCAAGCCCCAGCACACCAGGCTGTTGTTCACGCTCATCACGACACTGACGCTGGCGTCCACTTTACTGATCTCCTCCATGGCGAGCACGTAGCTCACGGTGTCCATACCCCCTCCTCCGTACTTCGGATCCACCATCATACCCAGGAAGCCCAGTTCTCCCAGTTGCCTGACCTCGGCGGCAGGGAACCGCTGCTCGCGGTCGCGGTCGATCACCCCCGCCTTCAGCACGTTCTGGGCGAAGTCGCGGGCCGCGTCGCGAACGGCGAGCTGTTCCTCCGTCAGCTCGAAATTCATTGTGGTACCGGAAAGCACGTCCATGGCGTAGGGAGATAGATGTCAAAGGTAGAAGGACGCATCCACGTGCCGGATAGTTTTGGCGTATGGGGAGAGAGGTGGATACAGGACGTACATATCGGGTGCTCGGGGTCATGTCAGGGACTTCCATGGATGGGATCGACCTTGCGCTCTGTGAGTTCCGTGAGGAAGCGGGCATCTGGGGCCATGAGATCCTTCTGGCCCGGACGGTCCCCTTCTCTGGCCCGCTGCAAGAACAACTGGAGGCGGCCATGGACGGCAAGGCCCTCGATCTCGCACGCCTGCACACACATCTTGGCCGTGCGATCGGGATCGCGTGCGCTGATATGTTGCGCGAACATCCCGCCGAACTGGTCGCCTCCCACGGACACACCATTTTCCACCGACCGGCCGAAGGCCTGACCTTTCAAGCGGGTAGTGGTTCGCACATCGCCGCTCTTGCCGGTGTGCCGGTGGTATGCGACTTCCGAACGCTCGACATGGCCCTGAACGGACAAGGGGCCCCGCTCGTGCCGTTCGGCGAAAGAGCCTTGTTCCCCGGGCATCGGGCATTTCTCAACCTCGGCGGGATCTCGAACCTGTCCATTCACCGATCGGAAGGCGTCGTGGGCTTCGACATCTGTCCGTGCAACCAACTGCTGGACGGTCTGGCAAAGGAGGCCGGAGTACGGTACGATCCGGACGGACGGATCGCCGAAGCGGGTCACGTGAGCGAGGAACTGCTCGCCCGCCTGAACGCGCTTCCTTTCTATGCTCGATCCGGCCCGCGTTCCCTCGGCCGGGAGTGGTACGTAGAGGCATTACGGCCACTGATGGAAGGCACAGGTCTATCGCTATCGGACCGAATGGCCACGGCCGTGCGGCACATCGCCGAACAGATCCTGCGATCTGCGAAAGGAGCCCTCGCGGATGAAGTTCTGGTCACAGGCGGCGGCGCTCACAATACAGCACTGATGAAGCACTTGCGGAGTGACCCTGAGGTCAGGATCGTAGTGCCAGCGAAAGAACTGGTCGACATGAAGGAGGCGGTGATCTTCGCGTTCCTCGGCCTGATGCGGTTCCTTGGCCGCACGAACACCCTGGCCAGTGTGACCGGTGCCGCGCGTGATACGGTGAGCGGTGCGCTGTATCTGCCCTATTAACAACGCGGGCTGAAAGAACGCCGGGCACCCTCCGAAGGAGGGCACAACCGCAGACTACCTTTGGCCACTACCCCATCGCGCAACGGCCAGCCGCATCCAATGAAGGAATCCCTTCGCCGCTTCGAACAGCGGGCCCCGGAGATCGTGTTCGAGTGGAACGATGCCCTATCAGGGGCCAAAGGGTGGGTGGTGATCAACAGTCTTCGGGGTGGCGCCGCAGGCGGAGGTACGCGCATGCGGAAGGGGTTGGATCGTCGCGAAGTGGAAAGCCTGGCCAAGACCATGGAGGTGAAATTCACCGTGAGCGGCCCGGCCATTGGCGGTGCTAAGAGCGGCATCGACTTCGATCCGGCCGATCCGCGCAAACCCGAAGTGCTTGAACGGTGGTATAAGGTCGTGCTCCCACTGCTCAAGAGCTACTATGGCACCGGAGGCGATCTGAACGTGGATGAACTGCACGAGGTGATCCCCATCACCGAGCGCTATGGCCTGCTGCATCCGCAGGAAGGGGTGGTCAACGGACATATCGGCAACGCGCCAGGGGCCAAAGTGAGGGCCATCGGACAGTTGCGCACGGGTGTCTCCAAATTGGTGGAAGACCCCTCCTTCGCGCCGCTCGTGGGCCGCTACGCGGTGGCGGATATGATCACGGGTTGGGGGGTAGCGGAAAGCGTTCGGCACTTCTATCGCCTATACGGCGGTGAGCTCGGTGGCAAGCGCGTCATAGTGCAGGGCTGGGGCAATGTCGCATCCGCTGCGGCATACTATCTGGCCTGTCAAGGGGCCAGGATCGTAGGCATCCTGGATCGCAACGGCGGCCTCATCGCCCCGGACGGCCTTTCGCTGGAACGCGTCAAGGAGCTCTTCCTGACCAAGGAGGGCAATACGCTCAAGGCTCCGGACGTGCTCGGCGCCAAAGAAGCCTACGACCGGATCTGGGACGTTCCGGCCGAGGTCTTCCTGCCCTGCGCTGCGAGCCGACTGGTGACGCGCGAACAGGTGGATCGTCTGGTACGTGGCGGGTTGGAAGTGATCGCGAGCGGCGCCAACGTGCCCTTCGCCGACCCAGAGATCTTCTATGGCCCGATCGCCGAACATGCCGACAACCATGTGAGCGTGATCCCGGATTTCATCGCCAACTGCGGCATGGCGCGTGTGTTCGCCTATTGCATGCAGGAGGGCGCCCTGCTTACCGACCAGAGCATCTTCCAAGACGTCAGCGATAGGATCGCACAGGCGTTACAACGCACCTGGGAACGGAATCCTGGCCGCACCGATCTCACCCGTACCGCCTTCGAGATCGCTCTCGAGCAACTCAATTGATACTTGACCATCCACGCCCCGCGTTCCTTCTAAACACCAGCACCGCATGCACTTCGACCTTTTCTCCCAGATCGCCACCGACTCGGTCCAGGAGGCGCTCAATAAGATCGCTACTTCCACCGTGACCGAGAAGAGCCTTTCGATCTTCGAACTTGTGGCCTATGGAGGCTGGGCGATCATGGGCCCTTTGGCGCTCATGTCATTGGTCACCATCTACATCCTGATCGAGCGGGTCATCTCGCTGCGGAGCGCGGTAAGCCTGGACAAGGACTTTCTGAACAAGGTGCGGGATTATGTGCACGAAGGAAAACTGGACTCGGCCAGGAACCTCTGCGCCACTACGCGCTCGCCAGCTGCCAGGATGGTCGAAAAGGGCATTAATCGGTTCGGTTCGCCCGTGCGGGAGATCGAAGCTGCCATGGAAGGTGTAGGGCGCACCGAGATCGGCCGGCTGGAACGCGGCGTCGGGTTGTTGAGCCTATTCTCCAAGCTGGCCCCCATGTTCGGGTTCATCGGTACGATCATCGGCGTGATCAAGATCTTCTATGAGATCGCCTTGGCGGACAATATCAGCATCGGTATCATCGCTGGTGGGCTCTATCAAAAAATGATCACCTCGGCCGCTGGCCTCATCGTCGGCATGATGGCCTTCACCGCCTACTTCGTCATCAACAATCTGGTGGATCGGGCCGAAGCCCTGATGGACGATACGGGCCAGCAGTTCCTGGACATCATTCAGGAACCCCAGAAAGCCTGAGCCATGAAGCTGCGTCGCCGCAAGCGCGAACATGCCGAGGTGAGCACCGAGTCGCTCAACGACATCATGTTCTTCCTGCTTCTGTTCTTCCTTATCGTGAGCACCCTGGTGAACCCGAACGTCATCAAACTGCTCCTCCCGAACAGCAAACAGAGCAAGACGATCGACAAGGTGCAGGTCCTGCTGCAGGTCACCGAGGACCATCAGTACTTCATCAACAAAACACCGGTGGCCGAGGAGGACCTGAAAGGGGCTCTGGTCGAAGCCACCCGGCAATTGGATCAGCCTACCATCGTCCTTCGTTTGGACCGCAGCCTGAGCGTGCAGGACCTGGTCAACGTGCTACAGATCGGCACAGAAATAAGGGTCAAGATGATCCTGGCCACCCAGAACGAAAGCTCATGACCGCCGCACCGGAGATCCCCACCAGCAGAAGGGTGTCCGCGTTGGTGTTATCGATCGCCCTGCACGGGCTGCTGCTACTGTTCCTGATCCTCATGAAGATCGTGACCCCCATACCTCCTTTCCCTGAGGGAGGTGGCCCAGGTATGGAACTTGGTATCGCGGATCTTGGGTACAGTGAAGAAGGAATGGGGGACAATGAGTCCATGGAGGCGCCTGGAGGAGGTTCATCAGCCGCCGCAGCGAGCGAAAGTGTTTCCGCCAGCGAAGAGTTGATCGCGGAAGAGGATGGTGAGGACATGGCGCGGCCAACACCGAAGCCCACCGAAAAGCCCAAGACCGATCCCACTACCAAACCGGTGACCAAGCCGAAGGAGCCCAAGATCAGCCCACCCACCGTAAGCAATGCGCTGAAAGAAGCCCTTGGTGGAGCATGGAACAGCAGCGGAGGCAACGGTCCTGGATCCGGTCAGGGCGGAGATGGTTCATCCAATACGCCAGGGAACGAAGGCGTTCCCGGTGGCAGCCCGAACGGCTATGGGACCTTTGGCGGAGGCAGCTTCAACCTCGCCGGGCGTGGCATTGGCCGGGCACCGAAGATCACGGAGAAGCCAGAACAGAGCGGCAAAGTGGTCTTGACCATCTTCGTGGACCGCAGTGGAAAAGTGACCCGCACCGCGCTGAACTTGGACAAGAGCACCACGACCAATCAGACCCTTGTACAGATGGCCAAGAAGGCCGCCCTTGAGAGCACCTTTACACCGAAGGCGGATGCCGCGGCGGAGCAACGCGGCGAGATGACCTTCGTGTTCATACTGGAGTGAAGTGACCTATTCGGAGACGCTCGCGTACCTCTACGCGCAGCTGCCGATGTTCCAGCGCATCGGGAAGGCGGCCTATAAGGACGACTTGCGGAACACCCAGGCGCTCATGGACCTGTTGGGCCATCCGGACCGCGGCCTCCACTGTGTGCATGTGGCGGGCACCAACGGCAAGGGCAGTACCAGCCATCTGGTCGCGAGCGTGCTACAGGAAGCGGGCTACAAAGTGGGGCTGCATACCTCACCGCACCTCAAAGACGTTCGTGAGCGCTTTCGCATCAATGGATCGATGATCCCTGAACCGGAACTTGTTCGTTTCGTGGAAGATCACAAAGCCGGGTTCGAACCGATAAACGCCTCCTTTTTCGAATGGGGCGTGGCGCTCGCGTTCTGGTGGTTCCGTCAGGAGAATGTGGACATCGCCGTGGTCGAGACCGGCATGGGCGGGAGGCTGGACAGCACGAACGTGGTAACACCCGAGGTGAGCGTGATCACCAACATCGGATGGGACCATATGGACTTTCTCGGGCATACGCTCGAGGCCATCGCGGCGGAGAAAGCGGGGATCATGAAGGCGGGGGTTCCGGCGGTGATCGGAGAAGCGGCTGGCGAGGTCGCCAAGGTCTTCTGGCGGAAAGCCGAAGAGCTTTCCGTTCCCCTCGTATTCGTGGACCAGACCACTGCGCTGGTCCATCCGAGCGCCTTAGCCGGCGCCCATCAGGAGCGGAACACAAGAACGGCCCTTGCCACGATCGAGGTTCTGCGCGGAAAAGGTTGGCGGATCAGCGAGGAGCAGATCGCTCTTGGTTTGTCGAATGTCATTGAGAACACGGGGTTGCAAGGTCGATGGCAGATCCTGGCCGAGCCGCCCCTCACCATCGCCGATGTCGCGCACAATGTGGACGGTATCCGCGCGGTGAAGGGCATGCTGGAACGACTTCCGTTCGACGCGCTCCACATCGTCTTCGGTGCGGTGAACGACAAAGACTTGGGATCAGTGCTACACGAACTGCCCGTCGGGGCCACTTACTATTACTGCAAGGCCGACATCCCCCGCGGCCTGGATGCGGAGGAGCTTCGGGCACAAGCTTCGTTTCACGGACTGAAAGGCTCCACCTACCCCTCGGTGCAGGCCGCCTACCGCGCGGCATTCTCCGCTGCCGCACTGAACGATCTGGTCCTGATCACCGGGAGCGTATTCGTGGTGGCGGAGGTGCTCTGAACGAAAAAGCCCCGGAGGACCGGGGCTTGGTGGGACGTACTGGATTCGAACCAGTGACCTCATGCGTGTGAAGCATGCGCTCTGAACCAGCTGAGCTAACATCCCGGGTACCCACCTTCGCAGGAACCTGCGGCAGGTGAAAGTGGAGGCAGCCGGATTCGAACCAGCGACCCTCTGCTTGTAAGGCAGATGCTCTGAACCAGCTGAGCTATGCCTCCGGTGTAAAGAACTTCGACAATAGGTGGGCTCGAAAAGCCCCAAAAGGGCTGCGAATATAGCCCTTCGCACGGACGACACATCCAGGCCCTAAGGGATGGCCGACAGTATCCAAGTGGCACCCCCATCAAACTCCTAGGACCGCACTGGCACTGCGACCCATCGATCGCCCGGAACGAGCGAGCACCTGTCAGACGCTTCGCTCCCTGGCGCTCCAGTGCTGCTCAGCTCCTTTATCGGAGACCCAGGGTTCTAGGGTGCAAGGAGCGTTTGTTTAAGATTTAACAGTTTTTATTCAACATTTTGATCAACCGAGAACATCGTGCGCTATGTTTGTCCAACATTTTGAAAAATACGTTAAACAAACAGACATGTCCACCATCGAATTCCAGCAACACCTCATCGGCCTGCGGCAACAGCTCTATTACTTCGCACTGAGCTTGACCAAGGATCGCGATGATGCCCAGGACCTGCTCCAGGAGAGTACGTTGCGCGCACTGACCTATAAGGACAGGTACCAAGACAACACGAACCTCAAGGCGTGGTTGTACACCATCATGAAGAACACGTTCATCAACAACCATCGCCGGTCCAAGCGCACCAAGTCACTGATGGACAGCGTGGAAAGGGAGCGCAGCACGGTGCGGAGGATACATACCACAGCTACTGCGGAAAGTAGCATGGTCCGTTCCGAGTTGGAGAGCAGCCTTGATCGGCTGGAGGGCAGCTTTCGGAAGCCGTTCATCATGCACCATGAAGGCTTCAAGTACCACGAGATCGCCGATCACCTTGGGATACCCATCGGTACCGTCAAAAGCCGGATCCACCAAGCCCGTCAACGATTGATGGGCATGTTGACCGAGAAGCCCCTGGCCGCGTGACCGAACGTGCGTTGGTCATAGGCTCCGGCTTCGCCGGTCTTTCCGCGGCAGCTTCGTTGGCCGCGAAAGGATACGCCGTGACCGTGCTCGAGAAGAACGATTCCCCGGGCGGAAGAGCGCGCGTGTTGAAGGAGAAAGGGTTCACGTTCGATATGGGACCAAGTTGGTATTGGATGCCGGACGTGTTCGAGGCCTGGTTCGCGCGCTTCGGGGACCGGGTGCAAGACCACTACGATCTGGTACGCTTGGATCCGAGCTATCAGGTGATCTTTTCACCCACCGATCATTGGCGCCTTCCTGCGCGTATGTCCGAACTCACGGACTTTTTCGAGGCAGTGGAACCCGGAGCGGGCAAAGCGCTCGGCCGCTTTCTGGAAGAAGCCCGCATGAAGTACGAGCTGGGCATGAAAGAACTGGTGCATCGTCCCTCATTGTCATGGGGGGAGTACATGCACCCGCGCCTGTTGGCCGGCATACTGCGGACAAGCGTCTTCACCTCGCTCCGAAAACACGTTGGGCGCCATTTCAAAGATCCACGTCTGCGCCAACTCATGGAGTTCCCTGTGCTTTTTTTGGGTGCCACGGCAGAGCACATCCCAGCCTTGTACAGCCTGATGAACTATGCCGATATGTCCCTGGGCACTTGGTATCCCATGGGTGGTATGGGACGCATCATCGACGGCATGGTCCAAGTGGCCTCCAAGCTGGGCGTCGATCTCCGATGCGACACTGTAGTGGAGAAGATCCTGGTGCGCGATGGTAAAGCGATAGGTGTGAGCACCAGCCAGGGCGACTTCTTAGCGGACGTTGTGATCGCCGCCGCGGATTACCACCATGTGGACCAGCACCTGCTCGAACCGGAGCATCGTAGTTACTCCGAGCACTATTGGAGTGAAAGGGTCCTGGCACCATCCTCCCTTTTGTTCTACTTAGGGTTCGACACCCGCCTACCCAAACTGGAACACCACAACCTGTTCTTCGACCGGTCCCTCGATGTGCATGCGCACGAGATCTATGTGGAGCCTAGCTGGCCATCAAGGCCGCTTATGTACATCTCCGCCCCGTCGAAGACCGACGGATCGGTCGCTCCGGTCGGTCATGAGAACGTGTTCGCCCTGATCCCCATAGCGCCCGGCCTGGCGGACGGTCCGCAGATACGTGCCAAGTACCTCGCCCAGGTATTGGACCGGCTTTCGGCGCACACCGGCGTGAAGGTCCAGGACCATCTGGTGTATGAACACAGCTACTGCATCGCGGATTTCGAGCGCGACTACAACGCGTTCCGAGGCAACGCTTACGGCTTGGCGAATACCCTGGCACAAACCGCTGTGTTGAAACCCCGGATGAAGAGCCGACAAGTGAGCGGGCTTTACTTTGCGGGGCAGCTCACGGTGCCTGGTCCCGGCGTTCCACCAGCGTTGATCAGCGGCCAAGTGGTAGCAGACCTGATCAGTGATACGGCCCAACGGCAACGCGCATGAACAGCCTCGCGCAATACGAGAAGGTCTGCCTGCTAGCGAGTAAGCATACGACGCGCAGTTACAGTACTTCGTTCTCGCTGGGTATCCGTTCTTTGGATCGCCGTTTCCACGACCCCATCCATGCGATTTATGGCTTTGTGCGGTTCGCGGACGAGATCGTGGACACCTTCCATGACTTCGACAAATCCGCACTGCTGCGACGGTTCAGGGAGGACACGTACCGCGCCATCGACGAGAAGATCAGTCTCAACCCCATACTCCACAGTTTCCAGAACGTGGTGAACCGGTACGGCGTGGAGCGCGAGTTGTACGACACCTTCCTCGACAGCATGGCAATGGACCTTCAGGATTCCACCCATGATCAGTGCAGTTACGAAACCTACATCTTGGGGAGTGCCGAGGTCGTCGGGCTCATGTGCCTTCGTGTATTCTGCGAAGGTGATGATGCCTACTACCAGCAGCTAAAGGGACCTGCCATGCGCTTGGGCGCTGCGTTCCAAAAGGTGAACTTCCTGCGCGACCTGAAGGATGACCATCACAACTTGGGCCGCACCTACTTCCCCGGTGTGGATGTGAAGTGTATGACGGCAACTGACAAGCGGAGCATTGAATCGGACATCCAAGCGGACTTCGACGCGGCACTTCTGGGGATCCGCAAATTGCCGAAAGGAGCGCGACTTGGGGTCTACATGGCTTACGTGTACTTTCTGAACCTGTTCCGCAAGATCAAAGCTCTACCCACTGAACGGATACTGGTGGAGCGCGTCCGTGTGCGCAACCGGCGCAAACTGGCTCTGCTCACCACCAGTTATCTGCGTCACAGCTTAGGACTTCTATGACCGGTCCAGGAGGCGCGGAAGAGGAATTTGTTGTGCTGGTGGACGAACGGGACGAGGTCCTAGGTACCATGGGGAAAATGGATGCCCATCGTGGTGGCCATTTGCATCGTGCGTTCTCCGTGTTCGTATTCGATGCCCACGGGCGACCGCTCTTGCAGAAACGAGCTGCGACCAAGTACCACAGTGGCGGCTTGTGGAGCAACGCCTGTTGCGGGCACCCACGTCCCGGTGAGAGCATTGAGAACGCAGCTCGTCGCCGATTGAACGAGGAGATGGGGATCGACCGCTATGCCAGCCCTGAGTTCTGGTTCATCTATCGGGCGACGCTTCCCAATGGACTGGTCGAACACGAGCTGGATCATGTGCTTTTCGCCCAGTTCGAAGGGGTTGCCGAACCTTCCCCAGACGAGGTTGAACAGTGGCGGTATGCCGACCCCGACGAATTGACCCTTGATCTGGCGGAGCACCCGGAACGTTACACCGCTTGGCTGCACATCAGCTGGCCGGAAGTCCTCGCACGAAGGGCAGCACGTCCATCCAGCGCCGCTTGAGCAGAGGACTTCACGCTGCTTGCTACCTGACCGCTTCCCATGAAAAGCCCATCGGTAGCCATACACTGGTTCAGGCGCGACCTGCGCCTCCATGACAACCATGGATTGTACAGGTCGCTGAAGGACCACGGTCGCGTGCTTCCCCTTTTCATCTTCGACACGACCATATTGGACAAGTTGGAGGACCGGCACGATCGGCGTGTCGACCTCATCCACCGCACTGTCCTCGCCATGAGAACTTACCTGGAGCACAATGGTGCTTCCATGCTGGTAATGCACGGAGAACCCCTTCAGGTCTGGCGGGAAATTCTGGACCGCTTCGATGTGCGCACCGTCACGGTCAACCACGATCATGAGCCGTACGCGATCGGACGGGACCGGACCGTGGCCGATCTTCTAAGATCGCGTGGTATCGAACTCCTTAGTTACAAGGACATCAGCATTTTCGAACGTGGTGAGGTGGTGAAGGATAATGGTGGGCCATACACCGTGTTCACCCCGTACATGCGGAAATGGAAGGAACGGTTCGAAACGCGCATGCTCGAACCGTTCCCGTGCGAGGAACTCACCGAACGGTACTGGCACGCTCCTGCCCTACCCTGCCCGACTCTAAATGAACTGGGGTTCGAACACACGGACCTGGCGATGGCCGAGGCCGAAGTACCGGACAGCGTCCTCCGGGACTACCACTGGACCAGGGATCTGCCCGCATTGGAAGGCACGAGCCGGATGAGCTCTCATCTCCGCTTCGGCACAGTGAGCATCCGTGCGCTTATGCGCCAAGCGATGACCATGAGCTCGACATACACGAACGAGCTGATCTGGCGGGAATTCTTCATGCAAGTGCTCTGGCATCACCCATATGCGGGGACCCGTGCGATCAAACCGGCCTACGATAGCATCCCCTGGCGCAACAACGAGGAGGAGTTCAAAGCCTGGTGCGAAGGCCGAACCGGCTATCCGCTCGTGGACGCCGGAATGCGCGAACTGTTAGCCACCGGCTTGATGCACAACCGTGTCCGGATGGTCGCCGCGAGCTTCCTCACCAAACATCTATTGATCGACTGGCGCTGGGGGGAAGCTTGGTTCGCGGCCAAGCTCCTGGACTTCGAACTGAGCAGCAACAACGGCGGCTGGCAATGGGCCTCTGGTTCGGGGTGTGATGCCGCACCCTACTTCCGGATCTTCAACCCCCACCTGCAACTACAGCGTTTCGATCCGCAGTTAAAATATGTGAAGCGATGGGTGCCGGAACACGGTTCGGCAAACTATATGCAGGAGGTGGTCGTTCATGAAGTAGCCCGCGAACGCGCTCTTGAGGCCTACAAACTGGCCCTCAAGGGAGACGTCGGGCGAACCGAACGACAACCTAATTTGTTCTCCTAGCACATGCCACGTAGAAAAAAGCTGATCCTCACCCAACCGGTGAGGGAAGGCATCAAACAGATAAAGGTCCGCTTGGACGCACGCACCGTGATCACCCTGGCCAGCCTGAAAGCTCTGGAATTCTGGAAGCAACGCTATCCGAAGGCCGAAGTGATCGGTTGAGGACATGGAGGCCCACATCCTCGAACGTGAGCAACTCCTGGAGGTGGACATCACAGCTGCCTGGGCGTTCTTCAGCACACCACGCAACCTCGGATCGATCACGCCGGCGTCCATGCGCTTCAGCATACATGGGGCCTTCGATGACAGACCCGCACATAACGGTCAATTGATCACGTACAATGTGCGCCCCCTGTTCGGTATCCCAGTGAAATGGGTCACGCGCATCGAAGTGGTCGTTCCGGCCCAACAGTTCGCCGATACCCAGCTACAAGGTCCGTTCAAGCGATGGCGGCATTTGCACCGGTTCGAGGCGGTCCACGGAGGCACTTTGATGCATGACCACGTGGAGTATGAGCTTCCGTTGGGTGCGCTGGGAGAGCTTGCACATCGCCTCGTGGTCCGCGCCAAGATCGAAGACATCTTCACGTATCGCGAACGCGTTCTACCCGGGCTGGTACCGAGAATGAAGGCAGCAGGCCTCCAGGAAGTGGTATAGCACCTCCACTGCTGGTTGAACAGCGCACTGTTCGTCATGAGGCGCCGCAAGCAAAAGCGGTGCGCTCTCCGGTCTAGATTTGCGCTCCGATCCCGCATGGGCCTCTCGATGGGCGACCATTTGCAACGCGTTGGCAGCTACCTGACCCATTTGGCGAAGGCGCGAACAGCGCATGGAGTGCATTCCCCGTTCGTTTATGAGCTGGTGACCCAGGTGCTCCGCGATAGGACGTCATTGCCTGAGTTCGCGGCCATTGAAAGGCTGCGGGAAGACCTTCTGGACAGCGACCAGACCATTCGCGTAAATGATCTCGGAGCTGGATCACGGGTGCTGGACCTTCCCGTACGCGGAGTTGCGGATATGGCCCGTTCGGCGCTGAAACCGGCACGCCAGGGTCAGTTGTTGTTCCGCCTCGCCCGGTATTTCCGGCCACGTACCGTGCTGGAACTCGGCACCTCGTTCGGCATCTCCACACTTTACCTGGCCCAAGGTGCGGACGAGGGAGAGGTGATCACCATCGAGGGGTGCCCGCAGACGTACCGCATCGCTCAACATCACTTCGACCGGGTGCGCTGTGGCAACATTCTGCCCCTTTTGGGAAGTTTCAGATCAAAGCTCCCGGAAGTGTTCAGGCGGCATGATCATCTTGACCTGGTCTTCCTCGACGGCCACCACTTGAAAGAACCTACCCTGGATTACTTCGCCCTATGCATGGATCACGTTAGCAGTGGCAGCGTGCTTGTCTTCGACGATATCCATTGGAGCCGGGGTATGGAGGAAGCCTGGGAAGTTGTGAAGTCCCATCCCCGCGTTTCTGTCACCATCGACCTGTACGACATGGGGCTCGTATTCTTCCGCGAGCAGCAGGCAACGCAGCACTTCCGGATCCGTTATTAGCCGGAGCTGTCATCAAAGCGATGCTCCGCTACCTTCGAGCATGTTCTCCCAGGTCACTCGCTTGGCGTTTCTAGCTGTTCTTATCAGCCCTTCCCATGCGAGCGGCCAACTGCTCCAGTGGCTCGTCCGCGATGTCGGTGGTGTGCATGTGATGGACCTGAGCACGCCCCAACCCACGGTCGGGCCGATCGTTCCTGGCCTGGGGACCTCGGGCGCGGAGGATGTGAACATGATGACGGACCAGAACGGCAATGTTCTCTTCTGCACAGCGGTGAACGATCTGGACGAAGTGAAGGTCTACGATGCGACACTTTCTCAAATGCCCAATGGTACCGGGCTATTTGGCCACAATAGCAGTTTGCAATCGGCCATTTCTCCTATCCCCTGCCACACCGAGAAATACTACTTGATCCACCTGGAGACCGGTCCAGTGGGCGCGCTGTACTATTCGGTGGTGGACATGACCTTGAACGGTGGTTCCGGGGATGTCGCTCAGGCGAACACGTTGATCGGCACGGGGTTCACCGAGGGGCTGGCTGTGTCGCGTCAACTGCCCAACGGCTGTCGCTGGTTGTTCAGCAGCCTGCGATCGGGGAACAGCTATCAGCTCGTACGTTGCCTTATATCCCATACAGGGATCGGGCCTCCCGCGATACTGGCAACAGTACCCACCTCCCTACCCGCCAATGCTTGGAACGAGATCGAACTGGGTCCGGACAATACGCGGATCGCGATGAGCACAGGAACAACGACGGGATCCGATCCGGACATCACCGTCTGGGACTTGGACCTTACGACCGGAACGGTCACCAACGCCATCGCTCTCCAGGTTTCCACCGACCCCATTATCGGTGTGCAGTTCTCGCCCATGGGTAACTACATCTACTATGTGGGTAACGGAACCACCGATGATATGGACTTCGGTCGCGTGGAGCTGGGCACATGGGTGGCACAGCTTATAGACCCCATGATGGGCAAGTATCTGACCATGGTGGAACTCGCCGGGAACGGACGCATCTATGTCGGGTTGAACTACAACTACGATCACCTCGCTGAAGTGGCCTCGCCCGACGAACCGTTGCTACCGAACATCGGCTATGCCCACAACGCTGTGTTGGTGCCGGGATCCGGATGCCGACCGGCACTCCCCAATGCGATAGAGGGAGAACCACCTGGAACCACGATCACGCCTGCATATATCGCGTTCAGCGCATATTCGGTCGGGCCGTGCGATACCTATCAGTTCGTGGACAGCACTTGCCTCACCACCTGGTGGGAGTGGAATTTCGGCGATGGCACCTCCTCCAACGACCCCTCTCCTGTGCATACGTTCCCCAGCGGCACGTTCGATATCACGCTCCGCGTTGTGGCGTGCGGTGATACGTTGGAGTTGATAAGCCCGGCGTTCATCCAATCGAACACGGCTCCTTCGGATGCGATCATGATCCTGCCGGATACGCTTTGCACCGGACAGACCGTGGCTTTCGGCAATGTGTCGAACGCCGCCAACACCTTTCTCTGGGACCTGGGCGATGGAACCCTGAGCACGGATAGTTTCCCAGTGCATACCTACACGTCCAGTGGCACCTACACCGTTTCTCTTATCGTCACCAATAGCTGTTCCAGCGACACCGCTGTGGGCGAAGTGCATGTGATCGAAGGAGGTACCGCATCCTTCACCACGAGCGGTACATGTACCACCACGATCGCTTTCACCAATACGAGCACCGGCAGCACGAACGGCATTTGGGATCTCGGCGATGGAGCGACCAGTAGTGACTGGTCACCGGTCCATTCGTATCCCGGCCCTGGGAGCTATGTGGTGCAACTCATCGTGGGCCCAGGGACCATCTGTGCGGATAGTACATCGCAAACGATCGACATTGATACGAGACCCAGTGCCGTGTTCACCGATTCACTGGGTTGCCAACAGGACCTGTTCCTGTACGACGGCAGTAGCGGTGCTGTGTCGTGGTTATGGTCCTTTGGGGATGGGGGCACCTCGCTCTTGCCTTCGCCCCAGCACTTGTATGATACTGCTGGCATCTACCCGGTGACCTTGGTGGTGTCATCGGCTCTGGGTTGCTCGGACACGACTTCCCTTGTGGTCGAGGTGCCGCCGGGTGTTGTCTCCGCGTTCCGTGCGGAAATGGAGACTTGTAGTGGGGCATGGACCTTCGTGAACCTCAGCACGAACGCCTTCGAATACGAATGGTCGCTGGGCGATGGAACGATGACGGAACCGTTTTCGCCCATCCATGTCTATGCATCCCCCGGATCATACACCGTTGAACTGATCTCCCTGAACGGCCTGGGGTGCGCGGATACCACCGCACACATCGTCCATGTTCCGGAGACCACCCCGGAAGCGCAGCTGTTCGTGCCGAACTGTTTCACCCCGAACGATGATGGGATCAACGATCGTTTCGTGCTTGGAGGCTCAGCGGATTGCCTTACCGCCCGGCTCAGCATATTCAACCGATGGGGCGCCATCCTGCTCGATGGCTCCGCACAGCTCTCATGGGACGGCACGTTCAACGGCCAAAAAGTACCGGACGGTGTCTATATGTACCTGGTAGAGTCTGAAGATCTTGTGTACCGGGGCCATGTCACGCTGCTCAGATGACAGGAGCCTGTACACCGCTACTTTCGCCGTCGTGGCGGCTGACCGATCCAGTATGAAGATCTACACACGCACTGGAGACAAGGGCACTACGGGCCTGCTCGGCGGTGAACGCGTGCCAAAGGACCATTTGCGCATCGAGGCCTATGGGACCGTGGACGAATTGAACAGCCAGCTCGGCTTGTTGCGGGACCTGACGGGGGAGGGGCGCAGAGTGTTCCTTACCGGGATCCAAGAAACACTTTTCGCGCTGGGATCACGATTGGCTTGCGGGTCGGACGCGGAGGCCGACCGGTTCAAGGTGCCTCCAATTACGGATCCCGACGTGGAAGCGCTCGAAGTCGCCATGGACACCATGGACAAGGACCTTCCGGCGATGCGGAACTTCATCCTTCCGGGCGGACATGCTACCGTATCGCAGGCGCATATCTGCCGCACCGTGTGCCGGCGCGCAGAACGACGGGTGGTACAATTGGCCGACCACGAGCAAATTCCAGAGGTGCTGGTGCGCTACCTGAACCGCCTCAGCGACCTGTTGTTCGTGCTGGCGCGCCATCTCGGGCACGAACTAGGCATAGTAGAGACCCCGTGGAAGCCGCGCGGATGAAGCGAGAGCAAGGCTATCGGACGGTCCCTTTGGCACCGGTGGATAACTCGCCGCCCGCCGCATCGCGATCCGGTTATATTTGCGCCCGTTTTACTGAAACCTGCAATCCGCGCTGCGATGTATTGGACGCTTGAACTAGCCTCGTACTTGGAGGATGCCCCCTGGCCCGCCACCAAGGACGAGCTGATCGATTTCGCGATGCGTACTGGTGCGCCGCTGGAAGTAGTGGAGAACCTGCAGGCCATTGAGGATGATGAGGAGGTGTTCGAGAGCATTGAGGATATTTGGCCCGATTACCCAAGCAAGGAGGACTTCTTCTTCAACGAGGACGAATACTGAGCGAAACCGGATCGTCCTTATCAAAAGCCTCCGGACCGGGGGCTTTTTCCTTGGCCTGACAGGCTGTCCGGCGGACGCCACCGGCATGGTCCGTGCTGCTCGCGGGACCGTTAACTTCGCGCCCTTTCGCGATGGGCCCACCGTGAGCGGCCCTCTTCCCAACGCCCCCTCCCACCATGCTCGGTGTATTCAACAAAGCGATCAAGTCCATTTTCGGCGACAAAGCCACACGTGACCTGAAGGAAGTGACCCCGTTGGTCGAACAGGTCAAAGTGGAATACTCCAAACTCTCCGCCCTGGACCATGACGGTCTGCGTGCCCGCAGCGCTGCCCTGCGCTCGCTGATCCGGGAGCGCGTTCGCGTGGAGGAGGAGCGGCAGCAAGCACTGCGGGCGGAGATCGATGCCGACCCGCACATGGACATACACGCCCGAGAGGCACGGTACGAGGAGGTCGACACCCTCGAAAGCACCATCATTAAGCGTATGGAGGAAGTGCTGCTCGAGATCCTACCCGAGGCCTTCGCCATCATCAAGGATACCGCCCGCCGCTTCAAAGAGGAAAAGGAACTCCGCGTCACAGCGACCGAACATGATCGGAACCTGGCCACCACGCGTGACAGTGTCGTGGTGGAAGGAGAAAAGGCCGTTTGGAAGAACACTTGGACGGCCGCAGGTACCCCTACGACCTGGGACATGGTCCACTACGACGTCCAGTTGATCGGAGGCGTCGCGCTGCATAGCGGCAAGATCGCCGAGATGGGTACCGGTGAAGGCAAAACACTCGTTGCCACGCTGCCGGTGTTCCTGAACGCGCTGGCGGGCCGAGGTGTGCATGTGGTCACCGTGAACGATTACCTGAGCAAACGTGACAGCGAGTGGATGGGCCCGATCTATGAATTCCATGGCCTCTCCGTGGATTGCATCGACAAGCACCAGCCCAACAGCGCGGAGCGTCGGCAGGCCTACCTGGCGGACATCACCTTCGGCACCAACAACGAGTTCGGGTTCGACTATCTGCGCGATAACATGGCGCATGCACCCTCCGCACAAGTTCAACGCAAGCACCACTTCGCCATCGTGGATGAAGTGGACAGCGTGCTGATCGACGATGCGCGCACTCCGCTCATTATCAGCGGCCCCACCCCAAAGGGCGAAGTACACCAGTTCGATGAGTACAAGCCGCGTGTGGAGCGACTTTACGCGGCCCAACGTCAGTTGGTCACCAAGCTCCTGGCCGAGGCGAAGGAGGCCCTGAAGGGCCTTGGGGAGGGCAACCCCTCCAAAGAACAACTGGAACGAGGCGGCATTGCTCTCCTGCGCGCGCACCGCGGTCTACCGAAGAACAATGCGCTGATCAAATTCCTCAGCGAACCCGGCGTACGCGCCCACCTGCAGAAGACCGAGAACTTCTACATGCAGGACCAGAGCAAGGAAATGCCGAAGGTGGATCTGGAGCTCTTCTTCGTGATCGAGGAGAAGCAGAACCAGATCGAGCTCACCGAAAAGGGCGTGGACCTCATCAGTGGCGATGTGCAGGACGCGCACTTCTTCATTATGCCCGACGTGGGGGCCACCATCGCCGAGATCGAAAAGAGCGGCGCATCGGTGGAAGAAAAAGCCAGGCGCAAGGACGAACTGCTCCGCGACTTCGCCATCAAGAGCGAACGCATACACACCGTGAACCAGCTGATCCGCGCTTACACCCTGTTCGAGAAGGACGTGGAGTACGTGGTGATGGACGGCAAGGTGAAGATCGTGGACGAGCAAACAGGCCGAATAATGGAAGGGCGCCGCTACAGCGACGGACTGCACCAAGCCATTGAGAGCAAGGAAAGCGTTAAGGTGGAAGCCGCCACGCAGACCTACGCGACCATCACCCTGCAGAACTACTTCCGCATGTACCACAAACTGGCGGGCATGACCGGAACAGCGGAAACGGAAGCCCAGGAACTGTGGGACATCTACAAACTGGATGTGATGTCCATCCCGACCAACCGGCCGGTGGTGCGGATCGATAATGAGGACATGGTCTTTAAGACCAAACGTGAGAAGTATACCGCGGTGATCGACGAGATCGCGAAACTGCAAGAGGCCAACCGCCCGGTGCTGGTAGGCACGACCAGTGTTGAAGTGAGCGAGTTGATGAGCAAAATGCTCACGATGCGCAACATCAAGCATAACGTATTGAACGCGAAGCAGCACGCGCGTGAGGCCGAGATCGTCGCCCAGGCCGGCCTACCCGGTACGGTGACCATCGCCACCAACATGGCGGGGCGGGGCACGGACATCAAGTTGGGCCCTGGCGTAAAGGAAGCAGGCGGCCTGGCCATCATCGGTACGGAAAAACACGAGAGCCGACGCGTGGACCGCCAGCTTCGGGGCCGCAGCGGACGGCAGGGCGACCCGGGATCCTCCCAGTTCTACATCAGCCTGGAGGACGACCTGATGCGCCTGTTCGGTAGCGAGCGCATCGCAAAGCTCATGGATACACTTGGCCTGAAGGAAGGTGAGGTGATCCAGCACGCGATGGTGACGCGCAGCATCGAACGCGCCCAGAAGAAGGTGGAGGAGAACAACTTCGGCACCCGCAAACGGCTGTTGGAATATGACGACGTGATGAACAGCCAGCGCACCGTGATCTACAAGCGGCGCAACCACGCGCTGTTCGGCGAACGGCTGAAGCTGGATATCTTGAACATGTTCAACGATGTGGGGCAGTCCACCGTGACCCAGCACCACGAGACCGGGGATTTTGAGGGGTACCAACTGGAGCTATACCGGCGTCTGCACTGCGAAAGTCCGGTGAACGCGGAAGAGTTCCGGAAGAGCGACCCGGACAGGTTGGTGGAACAAGTGTTCGAAGCGGCGATGAGCACCTACGAACGGCGCGGGGCCAAACTGGCGGAGCAAGCGCTACCGGTGATCAGTGACGTGTACCTTAACCAGGGGGCGCAGTACGAGAACATCGTGGTGCCGATCACCGACGGTATCCGCACCATGCAAGTGGTCACCAATTTGGAGAAGTGCTACCGCAGCGGAGGACGCGAACTGATAGGCAGCATCGAGAAGTACATCACCCTGGCGATCATCGACAACGAGTGGAAGGAGCACTTGCGCGAAATGGACGAGTTGCGCCGGAACGTGCAGAACGCGAGCATCGAGCAGAAGGATCCCCTGTTGATCTACAAGTTGGAGAGCTTCAACCTCTTCAAGGCCATGATGGAGAAGTTGAACGGTGATGTGGTGGGGTTCCTGGCCGGCGCGGGATTGCCTTCGGCCCAACCCAACGTGCAACAGGCCCAGGCCCCGCGTGCACCGCAGCAGAAGCTACAGACCAGCCGCACCGACGTTCCACAGTACGCCGGTGCCAGCAGCAGCGGAGCTCCCGCCCCGCGACCCTCCGGTCCGGCCCATCGCCAACCTCCACCACCCGCTGGACCACCACGCCAGGTTCAACCGGTGCGGGTGGAGAAAAAAGTGGGACGGAACGATCCCTGCCCTTGCGGAAGCGGCAAGAAATTCAAGCAGTGCCACGGTAAGGAGGCGTAACCCATCCCGTGACCTGGAACAAAGGCCGAAGGCCCCGACGTATCGGGGCCTTCCTGCTATGGTGTATGACGTGTGGTTCTAGAAATCGATCGGCACGCGCATCTGCACGCGCACCGGGCGCCCCTGGTCCATTCCAGGGCTCCAAGGTGAAGTGCCCTTCAAGGCGTCCACCACGCGTTGGTCCAGGAGTTCGCTTTCCCCCTCCACAACCTTCACTTCGGAGAGGTTCCCGTCCTTCTCTACCGTAACGCTGGTGATCACCTCTCCTTTGACGCGGGTATCTCCCGTGGTCACTTTGGAGCGGACATACTTCACCAGCGCCTTCTCTCCGCCAGGATAGCGAGGCATGGTCTCCGCGCGGGTATAGAGAATGCTCGCGAGCGCGTCGGGATCATAGACTTTTTCCGCCAGTTCGCGACCCCATTGATCAAAGCGTTGCCAAACACCGCTCTTCAACCCTTCCGCGAAATCACCGGTGCTCTCCACCTTCCCATTGGGATGGTAGAACGTGAACCGGCCATGCGGAACACACAGTTGTGGATCCGCGTAGTGGCCCTCGGAGAGCAGCTTCTTCTTGACCGAATAAGTGCGGCCCAAATAGAACGCACCCTCCATGCCCTCCAATACCCTGTAGTACGATGCCTTGCCCTTGGTGGTCACCTCAAGCTGTCCGTTGAGGTATACCGGCTCAGGGGTCTGTCCGGCCGCAGTGGGCTGGGTCACCAACACCGTGAACACGATGGCGACAAGGGCGGGTATCAAGTGGCGTTTCACAGTGGTGTCCGGTTCCGGGAAGACCGGACCGACACTTGATACGGGGAGCCGCAGGCAGGGTTACACTGAGCCTATCCGGCCCATCCCTCGCGGTCAAGGCTCCGGTACTGAATGGCTTCGGCCAGATGCTCCGTGCGGATATCCGGGCTGCCCGCAAGATCAGCGATGGTGCGCGCTACCTTGAGGATCCGATCATAGGCCCGAGCGCTGAGGCCCAATCGTTCCATCGCCTTCTCCAGCAAGGCCTTGCCCGCACCGTCAATGCGGCAGATCTCCCGTAATTGTCGACTACCTATTTGTGCATTGCAATGGAGGCCCCTCCCTTCGTAGCGCTTCTCCTGGATCCGACGCGCTCGAATGACCCGTTCGCGCATCGTGGCGCTATGTTCGGTAGGGCGTTCCGCGCTCAGTTCACTGAACGGTACAGGGGTTACTTCGATATGGATGTCGATCCGATCCAGCAGGGGGCCACTGATCTTGTTCAAGTACTTCTGCACAACGCCGGGGGCGCAAACACATTCCTTCTCCGGGTGATTATAGAAACCGCACGGGCACGGGTTCATCGCCGCCACTAGCATGAAGCTCGCCGGATACTCCACAGTGAATTTGGCCCGACTGATCGTGACCATGCGATCCTCTAGAGGTTGTCGCAATACCTCCAGCACGGTGCGCTTGAACTCCGGCAATTCATCCAGGAAGAGTACGCCGTTATGCGCCAGGCTGATCTCGCCGGGCTGCGGATAGGATCCGCCACCTACGAGCGCTACATCACTGATGGTATGATGCGGCGAACGATAGGGACGCACGCTGAGGAGGCTATCCTCCTTACGCAGCTTACCGGCCACGCTGTGGATCTTGGTCGTCTCAAGCGCTTCTTCCAGATTGAGCGGAGGCAAGATCGTAGGAAGGCGCTTGGCCAGCATGGTCTTGCCTGCGCCGGGCGGACCGATCATGATGATATTATGCCCACCCGCGGCAGCGATCTCAAAGGCCCGTTTGATGTTCTCCTGCCCCTTTACGTCCGAAATGTCCACCGAATAGGAGCTGCTGCTGGAAGCGAATTCCGCCTCGATATCCACCTGCTCGGGGACTACACCGGGTCGGTCGTTCAGGATATCTATCACCTCGCGCAAATGCTGAACGCCATACACCGTGAGCCCGTTCACAATAGCGGCCTCCCGGGCGTTCTGCCGCGGCAGGATGATGCCCTTGAAACCCAAGCGCTTCGCTTCGATGGCGATGGGTAACGCACCCTTGATAGGGCGAACACCGCCATCCATGGATAGTTCGCCCATGACCAGATGGTCCGCGAAGCGATCGGAAGGGATCTGGCCGGTGCTGCCGAGTATGCCTACGGCCATGGGAAGATCGTAGGCGCTGCCCTCCTTATGCACATCGGCAGGCGCGAGATTGATCACCGTACGCTTGCCGCGCGGGAAGTAGAGGCCACAGCTACGCACGGCATTGTCCATGCGATGATAACTCTCCTTCACCGCGTTGTCCGGCAGGCCTACCAGATAGAACTTGACCCCCTTTGAGACGTCCACTTCGGCGGTGACGATCGTAGCATTGATGCCGAACACCGCGCTACCGAAGACCTTGACCAGCATGGTGCTTAGGCTAGCTCCTGTTCGATATGGTCGATCAAGGCATGGATCACCTTGATATGCACCTCTTGGACCCTATCGGCAAAGCCATGGTGCGGCACGCGCACTTCGACGGTACACAGCGGAGCGAGCGCACCGCCATCCTTGCCTGTAAGGCCGATCACATGCATCTGCCTGGCCCGTGCCATCTCCGCAGCACGTAGCACGTTCGGACTGTTACCACTGGTACTTATCGCAAGAAGCACATCACCTTCCCGGCCATGGGCCTCCACGAAACGGGAGAACACCTGGTCAAATCCATGATCGTTCCCCACACACGTGATGTGACCGGGATCGCTGATGGCGATCGCCGCGATGGGTGGGCGATCGTTCCGGAAACGCCCCGTTAGCTCCTCCGCGAAATGCATGGCATCGCACATGCTCCCACCGTTCCCGCAGCTGATCACCTTGGCCCCTTGCTTCAAGCAATAGCTGATGAAGGCCGCCGCGCGCTCTACGTTTACGATGTTCTCCTGGTCCGTGAGGAACCGTTGAAGCACGTCGGCGGCTTCGGTGAAATGCGATCGGATGCGGTCGTTGCTCATCCCTCCAAAGATGCATCACAACGCCTGATAGTGCCGACACATCGTGCGAGGCCCCGGGATCTTTCCCTTGAAGGCCGCCGTTCCAGGAGCGCCAGGCAGGCCCCTCTTTAGCGGCTGGCGCGTTGTTCGAGCACCTGCATACCCTGCAATCCCCTCAACAAGAACGATCGGTACTCGCCCGCATCGGGAGTGTAAGCCACGGGGTCGGTGAGCAGTTGGCCATCGGGACTGAGCAACGCATAGAACGGTTGCGAACTGATCACGAACGTTTCCGCCTGCACTGTGCTCCACTTGTTGCCTTTCGTAATGATCTGCTTCTTCTTGCCCGAACTGGTGGTGTAGACATGTTGCTGCTCCTTGGGCAACTCTTCCTTGTCATCCACATACAAGGAGGCCAGCACGTATTTATCCTGGATCAGGTCGTACACACCGACCTCGGGCCATACGTGCTCCTCCATCTTCCGGCAGTTCACACAAGCATACCCGGTGAAATCCAAGAGCAGCGGTTTGTTCTCCGCCTTGGCCCGGACCATCGCCGCGTCCAGGTCGTGGAAGCAGTCCAGGTTCTGCGGGCAATGCTTCGGAAATATCCAGCTATAGCCCACGGGTGGCGCCAGGCCGCTCATCAGCTTGAGCGTATGGAACGTTCTCGTGTCGTCATTGTATCGGAAGCCCATGACCAGATACCCGGTGGTCAACGCGAACAGTGCTGTGAACGCCCAACGCAAGCCGGACAGTTTGTTGACCGGACTGTCATGTGGGAAACGGATCGTGCCAAGCAGATATAGAACGATACCCAATGCACAAAGTACCCACACCGCCATGAACAACTCGTAGGGGACAATGCCCCAATGCTTCACAAGGTCCGCATTGCTCAGGAACTTGAACGCTAGCGCCACCTCCGCGAAACCGAGCACGACCTTCACACTATTGAGCCAACTGCCACTGCGAGGCAGGCTGTTGAGCCATTGCGGGAACAGTGCGAAAAGTGCGAAGGGCAGTGCGAGGGCCATACCGAACCCGCTCATACCAGCGGTAAGCTGCCAGGCCCCGCCATCGGCCGTGAGCGCGCCCGCCAACAGAGAACCCAGGATCGGACCGGTGCAACTGAAGGAGACCAACGCCAGTGTCAACGCCATGAAGAAGATGCCGATCAGCCCGCCGAACTTGGACGCGTTCTGGTCCATCTTGTTCACCCAACTGCTTGGCAGAGTGATCTCGAAGTACCCGAAGAACGAGACCGCGAACACCAGGAAGATGACGAAGAAGAAGATGTTCAGCCAGGGGTTGGTGCTGATCTCGTTGAATATCTCCGGGTTCACCGAACCCAACAAATGGAACGGCAGGCTGAAGAGCAGGTAGATCAGCAGTATGAACCCGCCATACGTGAGCGCGTTCTTCAGACCCTTCGCCTTATCCTCACTACCCTTGGTGAAGAAGCTCACCGTAAGGGGGATCATGGGGAACACGCACGGTGTAAGCAGCGCGAGCAGACCACCGATGAAACCCAGGAAGAAGATCTGCCACAAGGACGTGGTCGCATGCAGTTCAGAAACTTCGCCCGTACCGGCCTTCACCACAGGAGTCGCGAGATCGACGTTGGGGAGTTTGTAGTTGATCCCGGCCGCATCCGCCAAACCTTCAGCGACGGGTGAACCACCGATCATGGCTACTCCGGTGGCCGGCACAATGGAGAAGCGCAGGGGGTCAGGGAAGATGCATGCCTCGTCATTGCAGCTCATGTAGTTGATCGATCCACTGACCGCCAACATCGGGTCCTTGACACTTACTGTCCGTTCGAACGTGACCACGTGCTTGTACTTCCTCACGATCACCCCGAACATCTCGTCCATACCCTCCACCATATCGGCGCCGGTCTCGGAACCGGCGCCCAGTGGGGCGAAGTGGGCCAGGGTATCAAAACCTATGCTGGTGGGAATAGGCCCTTCCTCACCGAACACTTCCTGCGAATAGACATACCAGCCGTCCTGGACGGTGGCGGTAAAGGCGAGCGACCAGCTACCCGCACCGAGATCTTTGGCGATCATCTTCCAAGCCACCGGACCTGCGTCCGCTGCCTCCTGCACATTGCCCATGGTGAATGGGAGACTGTTGAGTTCCGCTCGGTCCTCCGATGGTGTGATCCGGAAATAGACCAACTCCGGGGGCAAACAGCTTTGGTCGTTGCAGGTCATGTACTCCATCCGGCCTGTGATGGGCTTCCCAATATCCGAGACCTGCACCCGCTGCGTGAAGAGCACATGGCCCTTGAACTTCTTCACCTCAAGATCGAATAGGGGATCGTGGCCCTGTACCACTTTGGCTCCATCCTCAACGGGGGCTCCGATCAATGCGACGTGCGGCAGTGTGTCGAAGTCGATAGTCGTTGGTAGCGGGCCCAGGTCCCCGAAGTTCTGCTGGGAATAGACATACCAACCGGCCTGAATGTCACCTCGGAACAAGAGGTCCCATTCACCCTTCTCCACTTCCACCATGGAGACGCTCCATTTCACTGGTTCCAGTTCGGCGGCAGCACCTGGCAGCTGCGCCACGGCCGATAACTGGAAGAGCAGGAGTGACAGGGAACTCAGAATACGGCGCATACGCTCACTTCGATGAGGCGGGAATATTCAACTTGAACGGCACCGCCACAGGCGGAAGACAGGTCTTGTCATTGCACATCATGTACTCTACCTCGCCCTGTAGATCGAACGCATCCGCTGTTCGTCGCACTAAGGTCAGACTGAACCTCGGGGTCCCGGAATGGTGTCTAACCAGCATACCGAAGTTGGGATCCATCTCTTCCACCGGCCGGGGTTCATGCACCGCCCCCTGGATGGCATGATCCGATCCAGGAGTAATGCGCACCACCGTGGGCAAGGGGCCATCATCGCGCGGCAGCTCCGTGGCATAGATGTGCCAACCGGGATCGATCAAAGCATCCATTCGCACTTCCACCAGGTCACCTTCCAAAGTGGATGCGGAGAACGACCAGGCGATGGGTGACGCGGCCGGAGAATCCACTGGTGATGGTATGCTGGTCAGCAATATTGTCAAGAGGGTGGTCATGGGTAGGTTCGAAGTGCAAAAATATCCGCGCCAAGGGGCCCCTCACCAAGGCAACTTGCCCAATGCTTGCGATCCCAGAGCGAGCGAGCTACAGCGGCATCTCCACGTCGATCACTCGGACCAGGGGAATAGCATGTGCGTATTTGAGTACGATGGCCTTATCATCCACGGACCAGATGGTGGTTTCCACCGCCTTGAGGCCTTCGATGTCGCGAAATAGGATGCGGCACTTCCCATGCTCCCCATTGCCGAGATGTAACGCACGGTCCACTTTGCGGAGCAACTGTGCGTGGTGTTCCGGGGAAAGCCGCACTGGTTCGGAAGGGAAAACTAGGCGACCGACATCCTCTTTGTCGACAGTAACTGCAGCGGTCGGTTTCATTGGGATCGTTCCTAGGATGCGGAAGATAGCACATCCGGAGATGCGGAACTTAGCACCTCTCCGGTGACCACAGGGGCCGCTCCCCGAGGCGCCACGAACCCGTTCGCTCCGCGATGTCCTACCACCCATGCGATGGCCCCCTTCGAGCAAAGCACATAGGTCCGTTCCTTCAAATGGCGCGGCACCTTGGCATCGATCAAAAGGTCGCTGACCGATCGCGTGCCTGACATCCCGTGAGGTTTAAAGCGATCCCCATGTTGCCAAGGCCTCAAAAGCAAGGGGAAGTCGAGCCGTTCGAACAAAAATCGCACACTTCCGGGGCCCAGGTCAAGATCATCAGTGGCGGAGGAACGGCGGGTAAGGCGCACCGGGGCATCCGCAGGAAGAGCCAGGTCCGAACCGATCTGGTAGCTTGGCAGGACCCCAGGATGGACGGTCATGACCAGGATGGCTTCACGGTCCACCAACGCACGGTAACCGGCAGAAAGGAATTCAGCGCCTGTATGGCCTTCCAAGGCCGCCCGCAGCAGATCCTCCAGCTGTTCTGGATGGAACCCAAGAGGCCGTAGCCGATGATGCAAAAGGAGTCGTGGTGCCAACGAAGAGGCCAACGCACTGAACGGGATCCGATCCTCCGGTAACGCAGCCAAAAGAGGCGCCGACCGCACGGTCCATTCATATACCAAGTCCCCGAACAGGTCCAACGAACGGGCCATCGTGCGGCTTGCCCCCGGGCGGATACGCTCCATCAAGGGCAGCAACTCATGTCGCACGCGGTTCCGGAGAAAGGCCAGGTCCGCATTGCTGCTATCCTCCCGGAAAGGGACACGATGGGTCGAAGCGTACGCTCGTATCTGGTCCCGCCCCACGCTCAACAACGGGCGCACCACGTTCCCCGATCTGCGCGGGATACCCGCCCAACCTGCGATACCAGTGCCCCGAAGAAGGTGCATGAGCAGGGTCTCCACCGCATCGTTCCTGTGGTGCGCCATGGCAATGGCGCGCAGCCCGGCCAAGGCAGCGGTCTCGTTCAACCATGCATAGCGCAGGTCCCTGGCCACCATCTCCACGGATCGACCTGACCCGACTTGGGCCTCGAGCACTGGCAGCGAGCGGGTCACGAACGGAATGTTCCATTGGTCGCAGTACCGACGCACATGATCGTGGTCCGCAAGACTTTCGCCGCCACGCAATCCATGGTCCGCGTGAGCGGCGGTCACAGGATATCCCTCCGCCCGAAGAACGTGTAGCAGAACCATGCTATCCACCCCTCCACTGACCGCCACCAGCAGGGGTTGTCCCGGTTCCAACAACCCATGTACACGGACGGCGCGACGCAGTTCAGGCACCAGCATGACCAATGGCTTGGAGCACCGAGCGGGCTTTGAGCGCACATTCCTCCCATTCTAGAACTGGATCGCAGGCGGCCGTAAGAGCGCTACCGCTCAGCAAACGGGTAAAGCCCGAACCGGCATCGTGCTCAATGGTGCGGATCACCACGTTCAAGTCACCTGTGCCCTCCGGCCCGAACCAACCGAGGCTTCCACTGAAGAGACCCCGGCTCTGATCCTCATGCTCATCGATCAGTGCCATGGCACGCACCTTTGGAGCACCGGTCATACTGGCCATTGGGAAGGCCGCTTGAACGGCGTCCAGTGGTCGGCACTCAGAGCGAAGTGTGGCAGTTACGGTCGATATCATTTGATGGACCTGACGATGGCTCTTGACGGCACAAAGTTCCTCCAGCCGCACGCTTCCTCGATCCCCCACGCGGCTCAAGTCGTTCCGCACGACATCGGTGGCCATGATGTTCTCGGACCGTTCCTTGGGGTCCGAGGCCAACTGCTCGGCCTCCGCCTTGTCCATGGCAGGATCGACATGTCTGGGTCGTGTTCCTTTCATGGGTTGGGACCACACCCGACCGTGCCCGAACCGCAGGAACCTTTCCGGGCTTGCCGCCAATGCGTACTGCTCATCCCACCGGTAGAAGGAGGCAAAGGGAGCGTCAACGTTCTTCAATAGCATGGTCGCTGCCGCAAAGGGGTCCCACCCAGGTAGTTGAGCGACCCGTTGGACGCAGTAGTTCACCTCATAGATATCCCCGCGGCGCAAGTGTTCCATCAGAGCATTGGCATGTCGCAAGTACGCTTCGCGCTCGGTGGTGCATCGCCAAGGGCTGCTGGTGATGTTGGACCGGTCCGGCTCGAGATCCCCGATCAAAGCCTGGACCACCTCGGCGGCCAATCCAATGGCGCCCGTGGCGCAGTGCACGGTCCATTGGTCATATTCCTTCGCGGCATGCACCAAAGGCGCGAACCAACGAACGATAGGGCGGTGAAAAAGATCCTGATGGCGACTTGCCAGAGGTTCCAGTCCATCCTTGAGCCCATAGGCGACATGACCCATGGAATGGCCAGGCTCCTGCTCCAAAAAGTCCCTCCACCGCGCTATCGCCGCCTCTGGCCGATACTCCTCCATACAGGCTCGAACCCCGATCCCGAGCACCTCCCGGCCTTGGTCGGCCATTCGGAAGTGGAGGAACCTGGGGAAGGCCCGCAGGGAACGTGGATCGAACGGCCGGGAAGCGGCGAACCTTTTGAACAGAACCATACTCGGATGACGAAGTTATCCGCAGGCAAGCAACCCTAATGATATGATCGCGTCAACCCTCTGACGCTCAAAGGACCAGAATGCTCTTCCGGAACGACCCAAAACTTCTGGAACGCAAGCTGGACGGGCCCTCCAAAGCATCCACTGCCTTCAGGAACCCCATTCTCACGAAACCTTTTCGACCCACCGGGTTGTTATCCAGGCCTGAACCCTTTAGTTTTGAGGTTGCCATGATGAAAACGCTACTCGCCCTCCCCCTCGCGTTCGTCGCTTCCACCGTGTTCGGTCAAGCGCGCTTGGTCATTAATGATGACGCCTATCTGGTGTTCGACCCGAGCACCCCGGTCGGCCAAGAAACGTGGTTGGTGATAGACAATCCTAACACCAACGCGCTCACGACCGCTGGCACAGGCGGCAACATACGTTCGGAACGAGAGGAGAACTACATCCGCTGGGCCATTGGAGCCTCCACCGGTTCGTACATCATCCCCTACAACAGCCCGAACAACGTGGACATGGAGTTGACCTATGTAAAGGCATCCGCTGGCGCTGGAGCCGGATCGATGGTCTTCTCCACGTACAACCACAAGGGTATCGCTCCCATATGGGACAATACCGGCTATATGCCTTCTGACGTGACCCACATGAACGACGATCTTACCGGGGCCGTGAACAATTCGGATTGGGTGGTGGATCGTTTCTGGATCATCGATCCCACCGCGGCGGGTTACGCCTACACCACCAAACCGGACGCGAGCATGGTGATCCGTTATGATGCAGCGGACGTGACCGTTCAATCGATCAACGGGACAAGCCAGTTGAACGCACAACGTTTCAACAACGGTGTGGACAAATGGGGCGATTTCAAACCCTCAAGCGCTTGGGCGAACTTGGGCGGGGCACGTCGTTCGGTTACCGTTCCGAACGGTGCTGGTGTGATCCCTGGAACGGAGTTCTATCGTTCTTGGACCTTGTCGGAGATCAACAACCCGCTGCCCATCGAACTCACCGACTTCCGGGCTCAATGCCTCGGGGATCGGGTTGAACTGACTTGGGCCACTGCCACAGAAGCGGGGAACGACTATTTCTCCGTGGAGAAGAGCACGAACAATCTGGATTGGACGGTGATCGGCGAAGTGGACGGTGCGGGGAGCAGCCAGAGCACCACGATATACACCTTTGCCGATCCACAACCCACTGGGCTTGCCTACTATCGTTTGGTGCAGTCGAACTTCGATCGGAGCACAACGACCAGCGATGTGATCGCGGCAGGTTGCGGGGTAACAGGCGGGATCGAGATCGTGAGCGCTTGGGATGCTGGTGAGGTTTTGACCGTGGTTGTCAGCAGCAGTGACGAAGCGATCTACGATGTGACACTAATGGACGCCCAAGGCAAGATCATGGCCAGCAGTCCTCGGGAAACGATCGCCGATGGCATCACCCAGTTGACCATCCCGACGAGTACGATCGCGAGCGGGATCTACATGCTGCAACTTCAGAACGAGGCCAATATGATGGCGCGTCGAGTGCTGCTACAGTGATCCAAGCCGAACGATCATCTTTGAAGGGGCGCCATGAGCGCCTCTTCTTTTTTGCTGACCGAGGATCCGCACGGAACCGCAGCAACGATAGGATCTATGGGACGCGCCTGCGGCGGGTCCGCCATGTGATCGCTCCGGCGGCAAGCAATGACCAAGCTCCTGCGACCAAGGCTATCTCAGCGATCAATTCCCCAAATCGGACAAAGGGGGATATCTCCCGGTTCAAGCGCACTGTGCACCGGATGGCCGCTGGGACCCACCACTCGGTGGCCTGTGACACATCGCCACGCTGGTTGATTGAACAACTGATGCCCGTGTTGGCCGAACGCGCTACCGCACGCCTGGTCTCGATGGCCCGTAGCCGCGCATAGGCCAAGTGCTGGCGGTAGCCTGCCGTATTCCCCCACCACGCATCATTGGTAAGGATCGCTATAAGGTCGGCACCCTGGCGCACATAGTCCGCTACATAATCCCCGAAAACCGATTCGTAGCAGATCACCGGAGCGGCGCTGAAAGCCTTGTCCACCGGGCTGAAGCACTCGCGTTCGGACTGCTGGGCAAGGCTGCCCGTGGTACCACCCATATCGATCGAGAGCGCTTCCAGGTTACCGAGCAACTGTTCGAACGGAAGCAGCTCCACCCCGGCCACGAGCTTGCTCTTGTGGTATACCCCTGCCGGAGGCGAAGGGGTCACGAACAACGCCGAATTGGCCGCATCGAACCAAGTGTCGCTGTTGCGCACAGGGCGCGCGGTAACGGACGGGGTCTCTCCATTTCGGAACAAACGGGAAGAGGACATTCCGGTCAGGACGGTCGCGGTAGGATGCTTCTCGAGCCAAGTGCGGATGTGTCCCACACTGCCCGATGCATCAATGTCGTTCTCCCAAAGGCCCTTCATTACCAACGAGCCATCTTCCTCGAAGTACAGCCCTGCCGGTTCCTGTAAGGCGGTTTCCGGCATCAACACCAAGCGCGTAGTGTCGGTCATCATCGCATCGGCTTGGGTCAGCATGTCCTCCAATTGCGCCAAGGGATCAACGCCACCGAATTTCTCCGAGTAAGGATCGATGTTCGGCTGCACAACCACCACTTCAATGGCAGGCCCACGCTCCTCCCAAGTGGCGTAGCGCAGCCACGAGATGGTTATTGGGACCATGATCAACGCAACGGCTGATACGGCCTTGCGACGCGCCACAGCGGATCCTTCGTTCATCTGCCAGGCCAAGAGTACGCGTAGGACGAAGAGATTGGAGAGCAGTACCCACAGGGAACCACCCAGGTGACCTGTGACCTCGTACCACTGTACCCATTCGGGTCGTGACGCGAAGCCGTTGCCAAGCGTTAGCCAGGGCCATTGCAAATCCCAGCGCATGTGTGCCCATTCGCCAGAAAGCCAGAGCGCAACGAACGCGGCCCAGGCCCAGGCCCGACCAGCGGTCCGGCGGATGCGCATGCTGATCCCGAAGGGTAACAGCATCAACCCGGCGTTGGCCAGCATCACCCCGACCCCGAGGAGCAGGCGTGTCTCCCAACCCTCCTGTACATCACCCAGCCATGAAGTGGTGATGAGGTTCCAGACGGCGAGGCCCAGGAAGAGGATCCATAGGGTGCCCTTTCGCCAAGTGGTCCAGTGGCCCTGGGAACGTTGCTCCACGATCCAGAAAAAAGGGACCAAACCGAAGAGCAACAGGGGCGCCAAGCTCCCCGTGGCCGGCCATGCCAATGTGAGCAGGGCAGCACCCAGTAACGAGAGGAGCAGGTGGGATCGCGTGGTCAAAGCGGCGCTGAAGGTAGCCGGGTGCGATCAGCGCAACAGATACATCTTGCCGAAGCCCTTGTGGAAGTAGGAGGAAGCCCCGGTCTCACGCAACTCCATCTCCGAGCCGTTCAGTTGCGCGATCACGCGATAGAGATAGACCCCCCGTGCCAGGCGGTCGCCGAACTCATCGGTGCCATCCCAGGCGAACTCCGTGATGTTGCGCCCCACATGCACAAAGCCCAGTTCGGCCGTGCTGACCTCACGCACCACACGCCCCGTGATGGTCATGATCTGCACCTTCAGGTAGCTCGGTGCCTCGCTGCCCGTTACGGTGAAAACGAAACGCGTGCTGGTGGTGAACGGGTTGGGATAGTTGAGGACCTCGGTAATGGTCGGCCGGTTGATCACCTCGAATTTGATCTCGTAATCATGGTCACCGCTCACGTTTCCGCTGATATCCTCGGCTTGCACGGTCAGTTTGTAGACGCCATCCACGGCCAGTATCGGTCGATACTCGATGTGGGCGATGTTCTCCGCTCCTGTGGTAGGTACGAACCGCATGACCTCCGTGCCGCTGCCATCCACAAAATAGATGCGGCGGAACGATCCGCTGGGGTCGGTGAGATACACTTTGAAATAGGCCGTATCCGCAGGGCTGTCGAGCAGCAAGGTGGTGTTCTCATCATCCAAGGTCACTCGGATCTCCGGCTTGGCGCTCACAATATCGCCATCGAGGATGTGGATACCATCAAAGGTGACGTCGAGCAAGGGGTTCTCCTCATCCTCACCGATCTCGAAACGCAGGATGGCGATGTTGTTGAAGTGGTATTGCTCGAACTGATGGTAGATCCCCGTGGTGCTGTCTAGCGGATTGGCTTCGATGATCAAGGAGTTCAGGCCACCCAGACCGGGAGTGGCGAACCGTATCGTGTCCAGCAAGAAGGTCCCCGCAGGCAAGGGCGCGTTCAAGCGATGATGTACCGTGATCCGCTGACCGCCAGCGTTCACCACCCAGGCATCGATCAGCAGGCTGTCCATATCGAACTCGCTGATGTTGTGTACCGCCACGGCCACTTCCGCTTGTTGGCCCTCGTACAGCCCCTGCACGTTACTGAGGAAGCCCAGCGGCGGATCGATCGCGCACTCCGGTTCAGGAGTGAGCAGGAGCTGCCAGCGCTTCAGCTGGGTAGGTAGCACATCGGGCGTGGAATCGTTGAAGAGTTGCGCGTTCAACCTCACGTACGGGTATTGCTCGGCGCTGATCAGGGCGGTGAAGTCGATCTGTGAAATGGAATCGACAGGACCATATCGCTCGAACACCAGCTGTTCGTCGCCGAACGAGTCCACACCGAACACTTGAACGCGGAGCGTATCCAGAGGATCCGGCGGCTTCTCATCCCAATACATCCCCTGCCACGCCGAAGCTGGACCGGCCAGCGGCGCAGAGAAGCTGCCCGAGCGCCCGGAGGAGGGTATGTCCACGGACAATTCAATGAGGTCATTGATGCTGTCACCATGCAACTGTTGGACGGTTCCAAGGTCACCCATCGTCCCGAAGAAGATGTAGGGCACTGAATCCGGCCCTTGCCCGATGCCCGTGGCACCGATGGCGTCGAAGGCATCGAAAAGTGCTTGGCCACCGATATTATACATGCCGTCCAGATCCAAGTGGATGTACGTCCAGAGCAGCACATGATGGCCGTCCGGGATGTGGTTGTTCAGCATGTCCGTCAGGCCCGGCAGATCGTCGGCAAAGAAGCTGCCCTCCACAACGAAGCTGAAGTACTTCTGCACATTGCCGTTCTGGCAATAGTCATCGTCATCATTCGCGTTATTGAAATCGTGGTCGGGGTTGATAGTACCCTGATTCGTACCCCAAGGCGTGAAGTCGAAGGGGTCGATCACAGCCACATGAATGGCCGGAACGCCACCACAGCCTTGGCCACCTTGGTAGGCTAGGTCAATGGAGTAGGAATTGATCAAACCGCTCTGCCCCTTCACCTCACAACTCACGTTCCGCAAGCCTTCGTCGAACCGGAAGGTGCGTGATGGGCGATCGTGCTTCACTTGGTTGAACTCATCCTCCTTGAACTGGAAGAAGTGCGCCTGCCCCCAACCGCGGCGGTCCGTGATGTATTGGAAGGAACTCTCCTGCCACTTGAAGCCACCATCCGCGGAGCTGTCCGGACTACAACGCCAGAAGAACACGGTGCTGTCCTCGAAATTGTTGATGGAGAAGATCTGCTGCGGATCCCAGGTCACCACACCTCCAGGAGCGTTGATGATGGTCGACTCCAAGATCGGGCTGTTGTACAGGTCCGTGGTATCGATCTGGAACTTGTAGGCCCGCACCGGCGCGAAGGGATCGCCCGTGCTGGCTTTGAGGGTCGGCGTTCCTTCGGGGATGATCGCGAACTCGTACGGGTACACCGGGAAGATCTCGCCGGAGGCGATGAGCAGGTCGGTGGTCACGCGGTTGTTTCCCAGATCATCGAACTCAGCGATCGAATCGGGGTCCAGGTCCACGCGCACCTCGAAGCTGTTCAAGCCCGCGCCGCCTGCATCCGCCAGCGAAGGGATCTCGAACACCACGGTATCCTTGAAGGTCCCGGCATAGATCGGTAGCCCGATCGGTGGGAGGTCCTGTTGTTCTTCCACCAATCGGCGCTTCAACACCACATTGGCGTTCACGTCGAGGCCCTTGCCCAAATTGCTCACCACCACTTGCACTTGGAAGGTGTCCAGATCGGCGGTGATAGGTTCCGGCAGGAAGCGAACGTCCGGCTCGGTGATGGAGAAGTCCGGGTCAGGAAAAGAGTGAAGGACAAGCGTGGGGTCCCCGTGCAGGGTGAACGTCTGCGCATTGTTCAAGTAAAGCACACTGGAGTTCTGCGACAACTGCTGGCCGATAGCGTAGCGCATGTGCTCACCGATGCTCTTGCCGTAGTTCGCCGCGCTGAAGCTCGTGTACCAATCCCGGGTATAGTAGTACAGCGGCGTGGAATACCCCAGATCGGTGGAGGCCAGGAAGGCGATCGCACCGTGGTCACCGATGTTCACATAGCGCTCGCTCACGCTCTCGCTCTCGAAGAGATGGACATTGCCGGCGTAGCAAGAGTTGGCGATGATCATCGGGTACTTCCCGTTCCACTCGAAGTTCGTCGGGTAGTCGATATTGATGTCGAAGTTGCCGGCGCTCGCATGGGCGAAGAAGGTCATGAGGGTCACGCCTTCATCCTCGATGAAGTGGCGCACGGAATCCGCCGCTCCAGGATTCAGCCCATTGCCCGTGTTCTTCCGGAACAAATAGGCGGACCCCACAAAGTTGATGTCCTCTGCTATGTTCGCGTAATTGTTAAGATAGGTCTCGAACGTTTGGATCTCGCCCGGGTTGAACCCGCCCCGGAACAGTAGAATGTTCTTCATCCAAGCCTCGGGGGTATCGAAGCTCTCGAACGACTCGACCTTCAAGCGGTACGCTTCCACCTCCACCGGGTTGTTGGCCGCCAAGCGCCCCACAGGGATCGCGAGGTCGGTGCTGTTCCCGTTCAAGCCAAGGGTGAAAGCGGGATCGCTCGGGGGGTAACCGAAAGTGGGGACCAGACACTTGGCATAGGCCGCCGGGTTCGTGCGATGACCGATGATCCCATCGACCCCCGGGCAGAGCACCGACTTGCCGATCAGGAAAAGCGCGCGCGGATCGGAGTTCCATTGGTCCAGGGTGAATTCCGCGAACCGCCGGATGCTGAGCGGGTGCTTCGGGATACCACCGCCGAACTGATCATAGAGCTCATCCACGTCGACCACGACGGCGTTGTACCGGTTGTGCAAATTCGTTTCACGATAGAAGGCGTAGTTGTCAGCCTCCGCTCGCAATGAGGAATGGGCGATGATCAACATGGCCGAATCCTCCTGCGCAGCGAGGAGGTCGGTGAAGTAGCCGGAGGCCGTCACCGGCATCAGCGTGGTGATCGGCGTAACGTTGGCTTCCTGATTGATGAAGACCTCGGTCTTCTCAGCACCGGGCAGCAAGGGGATCAAGGACTTGTACCCGTTCCCGTCCAGGGTAACGGCCACGCGGCGGACCGTATCGCCATAGGCGTAGATCACTGGATCGGTGGTGCCGGTGAACCGTACGTACTTGATGGTGTCCTGCGGGCTGCTGCGCGGCACGAACACCGTGGACTTCGGCAGAGAGATCAAATTGGTGTACCTGGGGTACTCGAAATAGATGTGCGATACCATCTGGCGGTCGACGTAGGAGCTACCGACACAGCCATTGCCCAGATCATGCACCACACGCAATCTCACGTTGCAGTTACCCTGGCCGATGGCCGCATTGGCGTAGGGGAAGTCGAACCGGTTCAGTTGGTAGCCTCGGAAAACGGTGTCCGCCACCTGGACGAGATTGGGGCCGTAGAACACGCGCAGGTGATGGTTGTCGCACTGGCCGTCCTCGGGGTTGTTCGCACTGGCGGTCACCACATGGAAAGCCGCGTCCGGCGCGCCTGGCTCCTGGTAGGGCACCGAGGTATCCATAACCAGGTTATGGTCCTCGTCCTGGGTTTCCGCAGTGATCGTGAAGTAGTGGAAGAACCCCTCGGCCTCGACCATGAGGGAGTTGGTAGCATCCAGGGGATCCCGATCACCGCGATAATAGTTGTCCGGCCATTGGAAAACCGGATGGCTCCACGCCCAGGTCTGCTGGGGATAGGGGGTCACATCGGTATTGAGGTAGGGCACTACGCGCAGCTTCTCGGGCGCTGCATCATAGGTCAGGTAGTAGAAGATGGTATCGTTGAAGAGGCTGTGGAACGGGTTGCTCTGGCGGGATGGATCGTTCCAAAGCTGTGCGTCCAACCAACCATCGTTCTTCAGGCCACGGAACTCGATGAAATCACCGGTGTTGAAGACCGAGTCCGCTTCTCCCTGTATATAGATGGGCACTTGTTCTGTCCGCGCGAACAACTGGATCGACCTGGGGTCCACCGTTGTGACCGGGAAACCAGCATTGGCCAGGGCCGTGCTATCGATCCTGTAAAGGCCTTCCCTGGCGATCTTGAACTTCCAGTAGGGCCGGGTCGGGTTGATCCATTCGTTGCCGTAGGGTTGGGCGAAGGCTGTGGTAGCGAAAGCCCAGGCGAGGATCAATAGCCGACCACGCGTCATGACGAACTTCGTTTGAAGATGTCGAACCTTAGGGAGAAGACGTTGGAGTAAAGCGCGATGGAACTATCCCCGATGTCGGTCAACGCATAGTCCACCGAAACGCTCTTGATCTTCAGACCCGCGCCGATGTTCGGTTGGAAATTGAGCTTCTTGGCATCGTTGATGTCGGTGACGTACTGGAAATTGTTGACGCCAGCGCGCACGAAGACCACGCCAGCATAACCCACTTCCAGGCCGAATCGCGGGTCGGCGCTCCAGGTGCTGGTACCGATAAGCGTATTGCGTTTGCCATCGAAGGTGTTCTCCAAGTTGAGTTCGGTGAGCAACGCCACCTTGCCGCCGAACTGGAACTGGTGGGCCGCACCCAAGACGAGGCGCGGAAGTGTGAGTTCGGTGCTGTTCACGGGTAGTTCGTTCCCGGTTTGCTGGAAGGTCTCAATGGTCTGTTCATCCAGCGAGTAGCTCCAGGCATTTATCGTGCTGGTGACATCGCGTGCCACCGCAGCGAAGCGCCATCGCCCCCGATCGTACTGTGCCCCGGCATCCAGGCCGAAACCCCATGCATTGGCGAACTCGCCCACACGGCGGTAAATGATCTTCACGTTGGCTCCAACGCTCAGGCCGGGGATCTTCATCCGCCGGGCATAGCTGATCAGGAGCGCATGGTCGGCGGCGGTAAAGGAAGTGATGCGGTCATAGTCCACGTTGCCATCGTTGTCGATCAGCGCGGTGGTGTTGGGGATATCGTCCACCCCGAAACGCACGAACGTGACGCCCAGGGTGCTCATGCTGTCCAAGGGCTTGGCCACGCCCACGTAATCGTACTTGGCGATCCCGGCGAAGTACTCGCTGTGCATGGCGCCGATCTGGATATCGCCTCGCACCCGGAGGAGGCCGGCCGGGTTCCAGTAGCCCGCGGTGACATCACTGGCCGCACTGATGTAGCTATAGCCCATGCCCAACGCCCTGGCCCCCACGCCGATGGCGAGGAACTCATTGCTGTACTTGGGCGCGTCCTGGGCGTGGAGGCCGAAGGCACCACCCGTTACCATGCACGCTGCGGCTGCGTTCCGCAAGCACTTCCTGACCGTGATCCTCATCCGTTGGGGTATTGACGCAGCTTCTAACTGAAGGTAGCCTGGTTTATTGCCCCGAAATTATCCCAAATTCGGCCCTTCAGCGTTGGCTCTCTCGAGCGGCGCTCCTCTGCTTTGGCACGCCTCCCACGCCTTCCGGACCTGCTTACCACCGCGAACCTAGCTTGCGGGGTGGCTTCCATCCTGTTGGCCTCACAAGGACAGCTAACGATCGCATGTGGACTGGTGTTCCTGGCGGCCCTGTTCGATGTGCTCGATGGTTTGGCGGCACGGGCCTTAGGCGGGGGAAGCGAACTAGGGAAACAGCTCGATAGCCTCGCGGACATGGTGAGCTTCGGCGTGGCGCCGGCCATGGTGTTGTGGTTCCACCTCCGAACCGCAAGTCTGGGTGTGGCCATGGGGTCCATGAGCTATCCTGGCCCGAAGGTGATCGATCTGCTAAGCGACCCGGTCCTGTTCGCCGCGCTTCTGCTGATCCCCATCGGGTCCGCATGGCGTTTGGCGAAATTCAACGTGGACACGCGCCAAACACATGGGTTCCTGGGTCTGCCCACACCTGCGAACGGCCTGTTCTGGATCAGCATGGTGCTGATAGCCACAGACGTCGCCATCCGTCCAGGACCAGGCTATGAAGGCATTCGCGCAGCCCTGTTGAAAGTCTCTTCCAACAACGCTTCTCTGTTCGCCCTTAGTTTCGCGCTGTTCGTGCTGATGCTCTCCTCCCTCCCCTTGCCAGGATTGAAACTACGCAGCACAGCGTGGAAGGGTAACGAAGTGATCTACAGCCTGCTGGCCATTGGAGCCTGTCTCGTATCGCTTTACGGTATCCTCGCTGTTCCGCCGATCCTACTTTTGTACCTGCTCACCCCCCTCTGGGGCATGCTCTTCCCGAAGACAACATCCGCAAGTCCCGGTTCGACGGGCTCACCGTGACAACCACCGCAATGAAGACCTACAAAGCCTCCATCGACGTTATGCCGCACGACAACTTGCTCGATCCACAGGGCAAGGCCGTGAGCGGTGCCATGCCCAATCTGGGGTTGAACGAGATCACCGGCGTGCGCATCGGCAAACACATCACGTTGAAGGTGGAAGCCGCGGACAAGAAGACCGCCGAGGCCAAGGTGGACGAGGCCTGCAAGAAATTGCTGGCGAACCAGATCATGGAGAAGTACGCGTTCACGCTGGAAGAAGCCTGAAGTCGCCTCCGGCGAAAGCCACAAGGTTGAAGGGTAAAGGCAAAAGGGTAGAGAAGAAGGCGCCTCTGCTTAACCCTTTCGGCTTCAACCTTTCCTTTCCACCTTCACTTCTCCGGTCTGGGCACATTCCTCTTCAGCTCGAAGTTCCGTCCGAGATAGACTTTGCGCACGGTCTCGTCCGCAGCGAGCTCCTCGGCGGTGCCCTGTTTCAGGATCTTGCCTTCGAAGAGCAGGTAGGCGCGGTCGGTGATGCTCAGCGTTTCCTGTACGTTGTGATCGGTGATGAGCACACCGATGTTCTTGCGCTTCAACTGGCTCACGATCGCCTGGATGTCCTCGACGGCGATGGGGTCGACGCCCGCGAACGGTTCGTCGAGCAGAATGAACTTCGGTTCCGTGGCCAGCGCCCGTGCGATCTCCGTCCGGCGGCGTTCTCCTCCGCTCAACACATCGCCGAGGTTCTTCCGGACGTGTTGTAGGCTGAACTCGTTCAATAGTTCCTCCAGCCGGTGCTGCTGTTCTTCCTTGCTCTTCCTTGTCATCTCCAGGATCGCGCGGATGTTGTCCTCCACGCTGAGCTTGCGGAACACGCTAGCCTCTTGGGGAAGATAGCCGATGCCACGCTGGGCCCGTTTGTACATCGCCAGGTCGGTGATCTCCTCATCATCCAGCATGATGCGCCCTTCGTTGGGTTTCACCAAGCCGACGATCATGTAGAACGTGGTCGTCTTGCCCGCGCCGTTCGGCCCCAGCAGGCCCACGATCTCGCCTTGCGCCACATGCACGCTCACATCGCCCACCACCGTGCGGCGTTTGTATCGTTTCACCAGGTTCTCGGCGCGGAGCATCAGAAGTCGAAGCGGAATTTCAAACGTAGGGCGAAGAGCGAGATGTTCGGGTGGTCCTGGTACGTAAGGCGCCACACACCATCGATACGAAGTACGTTCAGAATGTTCTCTATCCCAGCGCTGGCTTCCACGAAAGGGCCGTCGTACAACCGGTACATGCCGGGCAGGAAGAGCACCTCCTCCGAGTGCTTGGGGTCCAGATCACCGATCACCGCCTTCGCCCCGATCACTTCGCGCAACTTCAATTTGCGCAAAAGCGGCACCCGATTGAAGAACAGACCATCGAAGTGGTGGTCCATACGAATGCTCGCATAGCGGTCACTGATGAACTCGAAGAAATTCATGGTATTGAAGGCATCATCGTAGTAGTAGAAGGTCTCATTGCCGGTGTGCAGGATGAGCAATGGATAAGGCAGGGTCCCCCAAATGCGGCCTGCTTCGACGCGGTAGCGCAGGTAGCCGAGCGCGCCCATCTGTACGCGTTGGTCCACGCGTCCGATCAACTTGTAGTATTCGTAGTCGCTTCCTAACAGCGTGGGTATCCCGGCCGCGCCATAGATCTCGAGCACCGGTTTGAAGGTTCCCAGATTGAAACGCCGGAATTCCCCGGAGATGTACTTCTCCCCCCAGGCGAAACGTGTGTTGAGCGATAGTTCCAAGGAGGTGATGTGGGAAACTTCCACGGTCGAAAAACCATCAGCGAAGGAAGGTCGTAGGTAGACCAGATCCCCGCGCGGCTGGAGGTTGCGGTACCGGATGGTGAACTGGTTGTTCAACCCCGTAAAGGGCTCCAACTCATAGAAGTACCTCACCTCATCCACCAGGGTCAACTTGTTCGCCGGGTTCCTGCGGAAGGTGCTCGATAGTACGTTATCCGATCGGAAGGCGCTCTGGCTCTGCCCCAGTTGCTCGATGTCATGCCGCAGGTAGAGTCCGGTGAGCTGGCGGGGTTCCTTGGTAATGAAGGTCTGCCCACCGATCATGCCTTTCAGTTCATGGTCCAACAACCCGTAAGCGGCATACCCCTCCAACTCCGTGCGTCGGCTCCAATCATTGCTGGTGCGTAAACCGAAACGCAACCGGGTGCCTTCCACCTGGTTGAAACTGTAGATGGTGTAGTAGGGGCCATACTCGAGCGGGCCGATGGGTAAGTAGCCCGTGGCCAGCATGTTGACGATGTCCACGAACGTGCGGAACCGGGGCACTTTCTGCACCGAATCGATCATTTCGTAGATGTTCGCCTCCTGTTGGTTCAGGGGTTCATGCCGACCGAAGTCCCAATAATCGTCGGTAGTGCTGGCACTGTCCCGTTCGATCCGCACCACCTCCGCACCTTCGAACACCACGGTGTCGATCGGGGAATTGATCTTGAATTCCTTGTACAATGCGGTACGCCGGCCATAGAACCCTTGGAGCTTCCGTCGGAAAACACCCAGGTCCACCACCAAGTGGTCGCGCACCAACATCCAGACCTCGGGCTGCACGGGCTCATACTCCTGGTCCACCCAAAAACCTTGGACGAAGTTCAGGTTGATGGCCTGCGGGAAACCGGCCTGGATCCTCTTGACCGCGTATGCGGTGTCCGCGATCCACATCTCCCCGTCGAAGGCCAGCTCGTTCTTGCGTTTGGGGTGGAACTCCAGATGATAGCACCAGTTCGACCCCACCCAGGCGCTGTCGGTGAGATAATAATCATAGAACAACCGGCCACCATCGGCGATCGGGCTGATGAAGTTCTTGCCGAAGAGCACGAGGAAGTTGTCGTAGACATTGACGTTCTGGTACATGTCGCCCAGTAGCTGCGAGATGCTCTGGTTCTGGATCCCGCTCTGGCGGGTGCCCCGGATCACTTCACGCTTTGAGCGTGGCTTCTGGCGGTAGTGTATCTCACTGAGCGACTCACTGATGAAGATGGGCAGGTAGGGTTTCACGTCGGTGCTGTCCATGTTGTCGAACACGAAACGGAAAGGCTTCCAGAGCTTGTTGTTGACGAACTTGCGAGAAAGGTTGTTGATGTCGAACTCGATCTTGTTGTACGCGTCGAACGAGTAGGCGCTCAGCTTCTCGCGGTTGTTGGTCGGTTTGTTGGCCACCACCCGGTCCAGGATCTCGAAAGCCGGGTTCCGGTCCTGACGGCGGATGACGACTTCCTGGAAGGACGCCACGAGGGGTTCCAATGCGAGATCGATGCGCTGATCGCGATCCTTGCGTACCGCTTTGGTCACAGCCTCGAAACCCAGGGAGGAGGCCCGAACGGAATCCGTGGGGTAGTAAGTCTCCAACGCGAAATGCCCCTGCGCGTCGCTCGTTGTACCAATGCGGCTGTTCACGAAGCCCACCGTGACAAAAGGCAATGGTTCCTTGGTGCGCGCATCGATCGTGATGCCCGTCACCCGTGTGGTTTGGGCGACAGCTGAACCGGCGAACAGGAAGGAGAGGAGCACAAAACGAAGCCGAAAGCGCGAACGGCAATGGGGGACCCTGCTCATGCCCTATCCACGTGCGGCCGCAGTGATGGTCCCTGCCCGTTCGGCTCTTAATTGCTGCCTTTCCACCCCGGCGGCAAGCAGGATGCTGACCTCATAGAGCAACAGTAACGGCAGGCTCACGAGGATCTGGCTCGTCACATCGGGCGGGGTGATGATCGCGGCCAATACCAGGATCCCCACGAACGCATGGCGCCGGAAAGTGCGCAACACTTTCGCCCCGACCAAGCCCAGACGGGCCAGGACCAGCATCACCAACGGGAGTTGGAACATCACGCCGGTCCAAAGAGGGATGGAGGTCATCGTGCTAACGTAGCTGTCCAAAGCGATGGTATTGCTCACGGCGGCGCTCACCCTATAGCCTCCCAAGAATTGGATGCTCATAGGGGCGATCACGAAATAGCCGAAAAGGTTGCCGAGAAGGAACAGCCCCGAGGCGAAAAGCGCGGCGTACCGCGAGGTCCCGCGTTCCTTGGCCGATAGGCCGGGGGCGATGAAGCGCCAGAACTGCCATAGCACAAAGGGCGAGGCCACCACGAGCCCGGCCATGAACGACACGGTCAGGTGGGTCATGAACTGGCCGCTCATGCTGATATTCTGCAGGGTAAAACCGAGGTCCCGGATGCACAGTGAATCGCCCATCCCCAATTGGGCGGAGATCCAGCAAAGGGCGCGGTAGGTGATGAACGTAGGTTGCTGCGGGGCTAAGACCACAGTATCGAACACCACCTCCTTCCAATAGAAGGCCGCGATCATGGCCACGAGGACGGCGGCGGCGGAACGCACGAGCACCCAACGGAGCTCTTCCAGGTGCTCCATAAAGGTCATCTCCTTACCCGGTCCCGCCATTGATCCCTGCCAGGGCGGTTCCACCGTGGAACCAACGCCCCTCGCACGCAGCGCCCAAAGATAGCCGCGCTCGGCGCGCAGGGACCGAGGAAGGGGGGGTCCCACGGCGGTGGGCAATATCCGGTGCGATGTGGTGTTCTTTACGATCAACAACTTCGCGGCGCGCTCCGGGAAGAACTCATACCTTTAAGAGCACGTAACGCTACCGAACCGCTCCGCCAACCTCGATGATCAAAGTAGACCAATCGCCTCGTGAGGCACTCGAACAATTCTTCGGCTTCAGCACCTTCAAGGGCAGCCAGGAGGCTGTTATCCAAAGCGTCCTGAGCGGACGCGACACTTTCGTGATCATGCCCACCGGTGGAGGCAAGAGCCTCTGCTATCAGTTGCCCGCCCTGATGAGCGAAGGCACCGCGATCGTGGTGAGCCCCTTGATCGCCCTGATGAAGAACCAGGTGGATGCCATCCGGAGCTTCAGCTCGGAGGAGGGCGTGGCCCACTTCCTGAACAGTTCCTTGACGCGGAACGAGGCCATCCGTGTGAAGAAGGACATCCGCGATGGTCGCACCAAGCTCCTGTACGTTGCGCCGGAGAGCCTCACCAAGAAGGAGAACGTGGAGTTCCTCTCGGACATCCCGATCAGCTTCTTCGCCATTGATGAGGCGCATTGTATCAGTGAGTGGGGCCATGACTTCCGGCCGGAATACCGACGACTGCGCACCATCTTCGACGAGATCCAACGGGTGCCCATGATCGCGCTCACGGCGACGGCCACCGAAAAGGTCCAGGAGGATATCCTGAAGAACCTCGACATTCCGGATGCGAACGTGTTCAAGGCCAGCTTTAACCGCCCGAACCTATACTACGAGGTCCGTCCAAAGCAGATGGTCGCACGCGAGATCATCCGCTTCGTGAAACAGTACGAGGGGAAGAGCGGCATCATCTATTGCCTGAGCCGCAAGAAGGTGGAAGAGATCGCGCAGACCCTGGTGGTGAACGGGATCAAGGCCCTGCCCTACCATGCCGGCATGGACGCGGTGCAACGCGCCGATCACCAGGACCAGTTCCTGATGGAAAAGGCCGATGTGATCGTGGCCACCATCGCCTTCGGGATGGGCATCGACAAACCCGACGTGCGCTTCGTGATCCACCATGATATTCCGAAGAGCCTCGAGAGCTACTACCAGGAGACCGGGCGCGGTGGCCGTGACGATGGCGAAGGACGTTGTGTGGCGTTCTACAGTTACAAGGACATCGAGAAGCTGGAGAAATTCCTGCAAGGGAAGCCCGTGGCCGAGCAGGAGATCGGCAAACAGTTGCTACAGGACACGGTGAGCTATGCAGAGACGAGCATGTGCCGACGCAAGTTCCTGCTCTACTACTTCGGCGAAACGCTCGAGGGCGACAATTGCGGGAGTTGCGACAACTGCATGAACCCGCGCGAGAGCTTCGATGCCACCGACGACCTCGAACTGCTGCTGGAGGCGGTGGTGGAAAGCAAAGAGCGCCACCGGGCGAAGTTCATCTGCGACCTGCTCACTGGCACAGAGAGCTCCGAGATGAAGACCTATAAAGGTGGAAGTCTGGAGAGCTACGGCAAAGGACGGGACAAGGACACGCACTTCTGGCTGGCCATCGCGCGCCAAGCCGTCGTGGGTGCGTTCCTGCACAAGGACATCGAGACCTACGGCATCCTCACTCTTACGGATCAGGCTAGGAAGTTCTTGAAGAAGCCGTGGAAGGTCGAGTTCTATAAAGAGCGCGACTTCAGCGACTTCGACGAAGGCGATGAGCCCGGTGGAAAGAGCGGTGCTGTGGCGGACGAGAAGCTGATGAAGATGCTGAAGGACCTGCGTCAGCAAGTATCGGGCAAGCACAAGCTCCCACCCTACGTCATCTTCCAAGATCCGAGTTTGGAGGAGATGACGATCCGGTACCCGATCACGATCGAAGAACTCACACAGGTGAGCGGCGTCGGACCGGGCAAAGCGCAGAAGTACGGCAAGCCTTTCGTGGAGCTCATCTCACGCTATGTCGATGAGAACGATATCGAACGTGCGGAGGAAGTGGTGGTGCGCTCCGTGGTGAACAAGAGCGGGAACAAGGTCCACATCATCCAGAACATCGACAAGCGCCTGCCGCTGGAGAGCATCGCGAAGTCGAAGAACCTTACGCTGAAGAGCCTGCTGGACGAGTTGGAGAGCATCGTGCAAAGCGGCACCCGTCTGGACATCAGCTACCACTTGGACGATTCGATGGACGCCGATCTACAGGACGAGATCATGGGCTACTTCCGCGAAGCGGAGACCGATAGCATCGAAGGCGCGCTGGAAGAATTCGGCAGCGATGTCAGCGAGGAGGACCTTCGCCTCGTGCGCCTGCGCTTCATGAGCGAGGTGGCCAACTAGCGAAGAACGAGGGAGTCCAATGACCCGCTATCTGACCGGTATTGTCTTGATGGGACTCTACTTGGGATGGGTGCTTTACCGCTTGATCATCAAGAAGGACCTGTTGCAGCACAAGGACGAATTCTACACTGCCACCTTCTTCCTTGTCATCATGGTGTGCACATACTGGTTGATCTCAAGATAACAGGTGATCAATGGGCCCGAACGAGTTGAGCTTGGTCGCGAAACATGTGATGAAGCTCCTCGTGGAGCAGCGATTCAATGAGTTGGAAGCCGCCACCGGGGGCACGCGCCTTAGCGCGGATGACATGGCGGCGGCCGTCGAGGACGTGGGCAGCGCGTTGGTGATGCCGCCTGAGAACGTGTGGCGCGACCTGAGGGTGATGCCCGTGCGGAATTGGCCGGATGCCTACAACGTGAAGTTGGACCTGTGGACCGCTCGCGGGCGCACGGCGAACAGTGTGGAACTCACCATCCACAGCAAGAACGGGAAGCCCGTGATCGAGGTCGACGATATCATCGTGACCTAGGCTATCGCCCAAGTTCGCTGATCCCCCAGGCGAGGTGGCGAACTAAGGGATTCCACAAGGGGCTAACCATCGCCGGCTTGGGTCCACAATGAGTCATTGATGACCCAGCTCATAATCCTCCCGGTGAAGGGTCCTTCCCAATCGATTTTGAAATCGACCTTGTTTTTGTCGTCGCGTCCATCGGATCCGATGCGCGCCCTGAAGACCAATTTCTTTTCGGCGGTTCGCACGAACTCGAGCGCATAGATCCTAGCCTGTGCCGAATCTTCGTCATTGCCGAACGCGAACGTGGTACCGGACATCCAGATATCGAACACGGTCGTATCGGGACGTACTAGGATCGCTTCGAAAAATCTCTCACTGCTGGTGCTGTCTGGACGAACTTCGATGATCCGAAGCTCATGAACTGTCCGAGCCAGGCTGAGCGCGGTATCAAGGTGCAGGGTTCTTACTGAATCCCGCGGTTCCGATGGTAGAGCGATCTGGTCGCTCGGGTCAAGATGGTCCGTCCCCTCCCGCGATTCTTGGTTGCCACACCCAGCCAAAACGAGCAGAAAGAAGAAAATCCACAACGATGATCGATCGGTCATCGGAGCTCGCTGATCGCTCCCCAGGCCATCATTCCCGCACCGATGGCAAGCGCATCCTCGTCGATATCGAATTCGGCGCGGTGCAGGCCCGAGGTCGTTCCCGGTTTCGCGGGATTCCCGGTGCCGAGGC
>JAGNSU010000005.1 GCA_017987895.1 Flavobacteriales bacterium
GGCCCGCGCTGCGCAGGTTGTCGTTCATCGACGCGGTGCCGGTGTTGTAGGGGCCTTCCAGGAAGACTTTCGGAGCGACTTGCACATTGGGCTGGGTAAGCGTGGGGATCAAGCACCAGCTGTTCAAGGTGCCCTCATCGGTGGTGGCCACATCCTGCACGCGCAGGATCCAGGAGCCCTGGAACACCTGTCCATTAAACCCGGCGAGCGAAACATCCGGGATCACGAAGAGGTTGTTCATCGGGCAAATGGCCCCCACGGCGCCGTTCGCGCCGGTCTGGTCGAACTCCACGATGATGTTGTCGTTGTTGGTACACTTGGCCGCATTGATCAGGTTGATCACCGTACCGGTAGGACTCTCCAACGACACGCGCACATCGGCGGTGTAGGTGTGGGAAATGTTCACGTACACATTGAGGTCGGTGAGCGTGGCACCGCCCTGCGAGGGCACGACGATGGTATTGCTCGCGGTGGTATTGTCCAGGATGTTGGAAGTAGCCGTGCTGTTGAAACTGGTGCAACCAACACCGGGCACATTGCAGTTGGCCACGATGCCGGTAAAGCTCTTGTCGCAAGAGGAGAACAGGTTATGCAACAAGGAGACGGTCACCGCGGTCCCGCTCGGATAGGGGCCATAAGGACCGTAGGTGCCGGTGGCGTTCGCCGTGCCCACGGTAACGGGCGGATTAGCACCAGCGCCGTCCGGATCAATCTGGATGGTGAGGCTTGTGGCACTTCCCATGGACGTTACATCCACGTTCACGTTGAACTGGGTCGTGTTCGAGCAAGTGGAGCTCACCTGGGCCGAAGGCTGGGTGCATAGCGGCGGAGTGAAGGAGAACTCATAGATCCGCGTGGCCCAGTTGGTCGCAGGGTTGTATTGCGCCGTGCCCCAGAAACTACCCGTGGAAGGATCCACATCCAGCGAGTTGTAATCGCCGTAGCGATTGCTGCTGTTGGGGTTGGTGCCGGCTACAATGGTGGTCTCCGCGAAGGTCATTTGACCCAATGCATCGCTGGCGCTGCGACCGGTGTAGCGGATGCCGGGATACACGCTGCTGCTGCTCACGTTGTAGGCCAGTCCGATATCACCGTTGGCGTTGATCGCGATATGGCCCATCCATCGGCTGGTGGCATCAGGCGCATACGTACCCTCCTGATGGATGGCCCAGGGGTTGGCGATGCCGATGCGGCGCAATTCGTACCACCGTATGGCGCCCTGGTTGCCTCCCACATCGGTGACGTGGTTGCACACGATGGCCTCGTGCGTGCCGAAATTGCGGTACTGCGCCCGGTTCATGATCACTTCGCGCAGCGGATCCAGATTGGTAGTACTGCCTGGTTGATCGATGCACGAGAACGACGTGTAGCCGCATAGGTCCGTGTCGAAGGCGGTCGTGGTCATGAAACTGGGGCCTGCCAGCACACTGTTCGCCGGGGTGGTGAAATCCAGGGTGAGGGTCCAGATCTCCAGGCGATCGTTCGGGATCGTGCCGCTCCAGCCGTCGTCGGCCATGCGCATCACCATGGCGGGCGCACCGGCGGGCGGCGGGGCTCCACCGCTGAAGTTGATCGGGGTGGTGGCCTGGAAACCTATGCTGGGATAATCCGGCGTGGTGAAGCGCTGCGAGGTGGCGCTCAAGCCAGCCAACATCCGGGTACGGTCCAGCGCATAGATCGGGCACCCGGTGCCTTCATTGCTGGTGATGAGGTAGGCCGTGCTCCACACGGCGTACTTCGGATAATCGGGGAAACTGGGGGCGGTGAAACTGTACGCGTACCAAGTGCCCAGGGGATCGGCGGTGGTGCTCACGCACATCACCAAGCGGTTGCCGCTGGCGCTGAACTCGCTCATCAACCAGCGGTCCGCCAACGCATCGTACAGCACGATGGGATCACCGGCCCCACTGTAGGAGGTGATGCCGCCGATGGCATTGATGAAGTTGTCCAGGTAGGTCTGCGCACCCAGAGCCGCGCCGTTCTTGTCGAAGATCCTGAAGTACGAACCGGAGCCTCCATTGATCATCTGGATCACATGGTTCGGCCCCACGGAAAGGCAGGGGTCCGAAGGGTTGACACCGGTGTTCCCGATGCCGTTCGTGGTGAGGTCCAATGCACGGCCCGTGCTCCGCGTGCCGTGGGTCTTCTGCCAGACGGGATCTTCCCCGAGCGGTAGCGCCTTGGGGTTCACCTGCGGGTGCATGCGGCTCTCCTTGGTACCCGGTGGCTCTGGTTTCACCAGCCATCCGTGCTCGTCGCGCACCACTTCGTCGGCGAACACCCGGGTGCTGTCCCAATCGCGGTAGGCCGGGGTTTCGCCGAGGAGCTCGAGCTGAAGCACTTCGGCATTGTGGAGTTGGACGTACTCCTGAGCATTGGTGAGGCCGGTGATCAACAGGAGCGAAAGAAGAGCAAAGCGCGCACGGAACATGGACGGGACTTTTCTGGTTGAAGGCGGCAAAGGTGAAGAGGTTCGGGGGCCGCGCGCAAGGACATTTGTCACGTTGGGGCCCGGTCTGGCGATGTTATCGGTTGCGAACGACCAAGCCCAAGTCCACAAGGACCAGGGGCCGTATCCGACCGACGGATCGCCGACCAGAAATACCCCATGGCTTGGAACCATACGGCCTAGGGTCGCTAGATCTTACTCCCCTGCCGCGATCCGCACTCCCTCGCTATGCGATGAGAACTCCGGCGCGTAAATACACGTCGCCCGGAGGCTGCGTAGCAAAGCGCGCTGACCGGGGTCGCAATGGTGTCCCGCCGCCATCCGAACACCCCCCGATTTTCCGGGGGGTACGGATCTATTACGCGACCATGCCGATACATTCGATCCACATCACTCTTTGAAGGCGAATAGTTCACACGCTATCCCACTGATAACATGAAAAAGAAAGCCACACCATTATCGGGTCCATCGAAGAAGAAAGGCCCGGCGACCACCACAAAAGGATCTTCGGGCGGGTCCTTGAAAAAAAGCGGGACCCGAACCAAGGCGGGCAGCACTGGCGCGAAGGCTCGCAAGGGGCATCTTACTCCAGTGCTCGGAACACAAGGTGTTCGTGCCGCAACAGGGAACGACCGGTTGACACGCGCATTGGAGACCATCACCTTCACGAACAAGCGGGCCTTGGCGCGCACGATCAAAGGAGGCGAATTCCGGCACGTTGAACTCGCACCGGCGTTCCGCAGCGTGTTCCGCCGTAACAAGGACCACGCGGCCCGCCTGGCCGAGACCTATGCCACCAGCCTGAGCGATCGGCTCGCGCACAAGGAGCTCTTCCAACAAGCGGCACAGATGCGTTCGCCCGAACGAAGAGCTCTTATCCTTGGCTATCGGAAGGCGGGACAAACACGGGGCGTGGTGCATGCCATCAGCCAGCTACCGCGTGCCCAAAGTCGGCGATTGATGCGCGACCTGGTGGTGAAGGAAGAAGACAAGAGCATCGACCAAAGCGCTCTGCGCGAAGTGCTCTATTGGCTTCGTGATGCGGGAGCGGAAGTGACCCGATTGAAAAAGGCGGACGGTGCGGCACGACGCAAAAGGGAGGACACGGACGAAGCGGTGGTGGAGTTCTTCGAGGACGTGGCCGATGAGATCGCCAGCGCGATAAGCTCTGTGGTCGATGCGATAGAGGACATCGTGGGGGCCTTCGGTGAACTCCTTAGCGATGTCATCACATGGGCGGCCAATGAAGTGGCCAACCTCGTAACGGCTCTGTTGGAAGCAGGCAAGACCGTCTTGGACTTGGTGGTCTCCGCATTGGAGGTTGGAGCTGAACTGGTGAAGAAGATGATCCAGGCGCTGACCACGGTGGGAACGGCACTGTTCGCCATTCTGGATGCCGCGTTCACGCTCGCGAAAGATGCGCTGGTGACGGTCCTGAAGGCGATAGACACTTTGGGGCGTACGCTCGGAGAATTGCTGGCGTACCTGGTGAATAAGACCGCCGACGTCCTTCGCCGCGCGGTCGAAGCGCTGCTCGAGATCGGGAAATCCATCGGCAATATCCTGGCACAAGCCTTTGAGTTCGGCTTCACCTTGGTCCGCGGGTTCGTGCAGGCGTTGCTCGCCATAGGCCGTACCGTAGCTACCATTCTCGCGGCGTTGGTGACACGGCCCCTTTCTGTTTTCGACACGGCGATCCGCGCATTCCTCGACCTAGGTCGGTCCTTGTCGAGCATCTTCAACGAAGTGCTGACGGCCGGTCTGGACCTTGTCATGGAAGTGGCCCGCGCAGCGGTGCGCGCCGGAGCGGCGCTCATTGACCTTACCCAGTTCATCGCGAGTGCGGCGGTGGACGTGGTGACCAAAGTATTGGAGGGGGTGCTGGCCGCCGGCAAATTGTTCATCGATGTGGTGACGACCCTCGCGCAGCATGCCTTGGCCGCGGTGCAAAAGGTGGTGGCCGCCTATTTCGCGTTGGGCAAGTCGCTCCTCGGCCTGCTCAAGGATGTGTTCACCTTGGGCATGGGCTTGTTGAAAGCGGTGGTGAAGGCCGCTTTCGCATTGGGCAAAACCGTGCTGGAGTTCACGCGTTCCATGGTGGCGTTCACCTATCGCGTAGCCGCTCGTTTGGTGGAAGCCGCTTTGGAGGTGGGCACCGCGGTGGCCAAGATCCTGGAGGCGGTGGTAGGCGCCAGCTACTTCGTGTTCCGCAAGATCGTGAACGCTGTGCTCCAGGCCTTGGGCCCCGTAGGGGACATCCTGGGATTCTTGCTGGACCGGGGAGAGGACCTCGCCTCCGCGCTATGGCGTGAAGCGGCGCTCGCGATCCGGTTCGTGAAGGACGGGGTTGTGGAGATCCTCGATTGGGCGGCCGCTCAGACCGATGCCATCCTCGAAAGGACGATCCAACTCTGTGAGGATGTGGGTGCCGCGATCACGGAAGTGATCGACTGGGCCATCGCCCGCGGGCAGGATACCCTCGAGTTGCTCGGTGGACTGTGGGAACGCGTGGGTAACTCCATACAATACGCGCTCAACTACCTCAAGACCGATTTCCTCCCCGGCATCGCCAAGTTCGTCAAGGGTGCGCTCAGCATCGGCTTCGAACTGGCCAAGCTCGTGGTCTGGACCGTGGGCAAGGCCTACGAAGTGGCTCTGGAGGTTGTGCGCGGGGCGCTGATGGCCGGTGTGATCCTGATGGAACTGGTGATCGAATCGGTGAAGCACCCGGACCAAGTGGTACAGAACCTCGTGCGGGCGGCACGCCAGTTGGGCAACACTGTGAACACCGTAGTACAGGCGTTCGTGGATGCGGGCGAGGAGTTCCTGGACGAACTCGTGCGCACGTTCGTGGCCATCGGCGAGAACATTAAGGACATGTTGCTGGCCGTGCTGGAGATCTCCGCAGGCCTGCTCGGGACCGTGGTCATGCTCCTGATGAACATGCTCAACGGGTTCCGGCCGCTCACGGCTGCGGAACGCGCCGATGCGCAGTTGGTCTTTGAGGATTCCGTGGACCTGGACCAGGTATACATCGCCACGGAGTCCATCACCAACAGCATCATCTTCGGTGTTCAGGACTTCTTCAATGGACAACCTGCTGAATCTCGTGCCTTCGTCACCGGCAACCTCATCAATTTCAATGCGGGTGACCCGCCTCATGATCGGCCAACGTTGATCCATGAAATGACCCATGTATGGCAGAACCAGAACGTGGGACCCATCTATCTGGCGCACGCCGTGGCCGATCAGGCCATTCTCGGTTCGGAGCCGGCATACAACTACGGCTACGATCATCCCAGCGCGAGCATCAATGTCCCAAACGCCAAATACGATGGTGGTTCGATAAGCGAGCCGCAAGGTTCGATCAAAGGGGAAGGAGGTGCTGCGGTCCTGGACGCCGCGACCGACCTGATGGATTTCGGTCCGGAGCAACAGGGGCAGATCATGATGCAGTTCTTCGTGCGACAGGTGTTGTTCGGAGAAAGCGGTGCAACCCTGGCACCTTGGGAACGCCATGTCGAGTTCGCACGGAACAATCCGCAAGTTGCCTGAGCGGCGACTCCTTCTAGCGGCGCCCAGGTCCTCCTTGGTGGATCTGGCGCCGTTACTGGAGGCCTACGCACGTAGCCACATCCGTGTGGAGGTGTACGCCTATGGGAGCCGCATGCCGGATATGGAGCGGTTGGGCTCGGAGCGGACCGATATCGATGCCATGCTCTTGGCCGGCCCCCGCCGGTTCGCGCCGAGCAGTGTGTTACCCGGCCCATGCATCCGCACGGCGGGAGGCCGGTCCGTTCCGGCAGCGTGGCTCCCGATCACGGACAGCGCGGCGCTGTCTCGTTTTGCAGGCTGCGTGGCGCGCGTGCACGGTCGAGCGCGGCAGCAGACCGCCATGGCCTTACTGGGCCAATGGCATCCCAGGTACGAGCATCTCTCCGACCGCATTGAAAATTCTCTTCCCAAGAAAGTCCGATCGTTCCGATGGACGAGCGACGTGATCGGCAGAGAGGAAATGATCAGCGCACTAGGTTCTGGTCTGGGTGTAGCGATGTACCTGGGGCATGGGCGGCCGAAGGGATGGGTGGGCTACTACGGCACGCGGAGCCACCATTTCGCAACGTTCCATGGCGAGCCCATCGGAGGTCTTCTTTCGCTCTGCTGCAACACCGCGAGCCGCAGGCGCACCGGTCTTTCCTTCGCCGAAGCGTTGCCGTTGATGGGTGTAGCAGCCTGTTCCTTCGGAGCCGTTTCGGCCACGTTGCATACCGACAACACACGATGGGCCGTGAGGCTTTGCGACGGACTGGCCCGGAAGGCCGCGTCCATTGGCGAACTGGTGGTCCTGTCCACACCTCCGAACGCCACGGCCTCCGAACACTACCGGCTCATCGGCGATCCCCTGGCACCGGTAGCCGCTGGCCGATCGGGCGCACGAAAAGCGGCTACGGTGCTTACTTATCCTTGAGATGATCGAAGAGTCCGCGATCGTCGACTGGCTCCGTCAGGAACTTCGGACCGTGAAGCCGAAACTCGCGCGCCATCCGGAGCTAGGGGAGCATTTCAAAACCGACCTCGCCTTCGATTCTCTCGAGCTTGTGGAATTGGTGGCCCGGATCGAACAGCGCTATGGCCTCATGATCCCCGATAGTGCCTTGCCCGCTTTCATCTCCTTGGAGGCCACGGCTAAGTACATCGCCGGGCGCCTCGCCACATGAACCCGGATCGCGGAACCATCGTGATCACGTCAATGGGCGTTGTTTCGCCATTGGGGAACACGCCTGAGGACCTTTGGGAACGGATCCTCAGTGGCACTTCATCCGCACAGCCATGGCCGGACCTTGAACGTGAAGGTTTCCGAAGTACCACGGCATGTCGTGTCAGCGACCTGGATACGCCGCTCCACCAACGCGGACGCCTGCTCGCCTTGGATGCCGCAAAGCAAGCAGTGGACGGGCTCGGATGCCCACTCCCGGAGGACCTTGGTGTTTTCATCGGCAGCACGCTCGGCGAGAGCAGCGCGTTCGAGGATGCCGCGCGAGGTGGTCCTTTCCACGGTCACGAACACACGGTCAGCGCGTTCACCGGTGCTCTCCGCGATCACTTCGGGGCGATGGGACCGTCACGTTCCATCGCCACGGCATGTGCTGCGGGGAACTACGCCGTCGGTGCCGCGGTTTCAGCACTTCGCAATGGGCATACATCCATGGCCATGGCGGGCGGTGTGGAGCCGTTCTCCCGCATCGCCATGCTAGGGTTCAGTAGGTCCCGTGCGATGGCGGAACACCAGTGCCGGCCGTTCGATGCGGAAAGGAGCGGCATGTTGCTCGGAGAAGGTGCGGCGATCTTCATCCTGGAACGGGCCAACGACGCTCTGGCGCGCGGAAAGCGGCCGCTCGCCGAAGTGGTATCGCTCGGGATCACCTGCGATGCTTACCACCCCACCGCTCCGGAACCAAGTGGAAGTGGCATGCTCCGCGCCATGCGTGAGGCGTTGCTCCTGGCCGGTACCGATCCTTCGCAGGTGGATTGGGTGAACGCTCATGGAAGTGGAACGTTACTCTCGGACAGCGCCGAGGGTCGCGCGCTGCGTTCGTTGTTCGGTCCACGCCTACCCTTGATAAGCGGCAGCAAGGGTGCTTTGGGTCACGCCCTTGGTGCCTCCTCCGCCATCGAACTCGTCCTTTGCGTGCAAGGCCTCCTTCAGCAGATCGTTCCCCCTACCGCCGGGCATCGCCAGGTGGATCCAGCGATCGACATCGCCTGCACAACGGCAGCGACCCCGCATGAGGTCAACGTAGTGATGAACAACGCGTTCGCCTTCGGCGGTATCAATTCGACCCTGCTCTTGCGCCGATGGATGGACTGATGCACATAGCCGCTTCTGGCCATGGCCAGGTGAATGGAGTGGACGAGCCTGGAACGATGGCCGCTATCGCAGCGCAGGTGCATCATCTATTTCACGACGATCCCTTTCCGGACCGCACCGGCCTGATCGTTGTTTCGTCCAACGCGGGCGTACGCCCCGCGCTTCAGTTCTGGTCGCGGGCACTGGAACAAGGATTGGCGTTCGCAAGTCCGGAGCTCTTTCCGTGGACACTGGCTAATGCACCTTGTGGTTGGCTGGCGCGACACTTCCGGATCACCGGTCCGAATTTCACGTTCATGGGGAACGCCGCTGCATTGGCCGCTGCTATGGATGAAGCTGCGGACCTCCTTATCCCAGGCCGCATGCATGACGTGGTCGTGATCGCGCTGGATAGTGGCGATGCCGCACAGGCACCGACCACGTTCGCCGGGATCCGCCTCACCAATGAGGCCACCGGTCCTGCTCTGCGACATGCCAGGGATGGGACCACCACTGGCCAGCCAGAAGGATCATCAAGCGCATTGCTCGGCGCGATCATCACATCACTTCAGGCCGGCATCGAACATCGGGTCGTGCTCGACGAGAGCGTCCTTGATCTAGTGCTCGGTATCGGGACATCGACTCGTTGATCGCGCAACGGCAGCTCCGATCATTCCCCCACCACGATCCGCACACCCTCGCTGTGCGATGAGAACTCCGGCGCGTACATGCACATCGCCGTGGTGATCCCATTGCTGAAGTCGCCCGCATGCGTGACGCGCAGGGTGTACTCGAACAGGTGCGTGCCGGCCGGGATGCGGTCGAAGAAGAAGTTCATGCTCGCATCGCGGATGCTCTGGTAGTACCCGAGCCCACCCTTCCACTGGTAGCCGCTCAAGGCCTCGGTGGGTTCCAGACCCGCGGCGCGCAGGTCTTTCAAGTGGACATAGTCCACCGGTCGATCGGTGCGTAGCTCGATGCGGATGGTGAGTTTGTCGCCCGCTTTCAGCTTTCGTGTCCCGTCCAATTCCACGAGTTGCGGACCCGCATCCGTCTGCTCAGTGAGCATCACCTGCTTCTTGATGCGGAACGGACTTTCATGCTGCGTGATCTTGTCCATCCGCTCGAAGTACTGCCAGTGCAGCGCTCCCCAACTGGGTTTGTTAGCTCCGCTGGTAATGAAAACCTCCGCGAGAGCGGGTTTGATCTCGTCCGCCGTCCAACTCTTTTCGAAGGCCCCAGTTCCTGCTTCCGCGTTCGCGGCGGGGATGGTCACATCGCCCACCTTGATCACCGGCGCTTGATCCTCCGTGAGCCAGTCGCTTCCGGTGAGCAGCAGTGCGTAGCAGGCCTCGGCGGTGGCCTTGGTGGTCTTCCAATCGGTGGTCTGCTTCAGCTTGAGCAAATGCGTGCGCAAGGCGTTCACGCTGGCCTCATCCTTGGCCACTTCGTGGAAGGCCTCGATCATCAACGCATGCGTTTCGGTCGGGTAGCTCCACCAGTCCATGCCGCTGCGGAAGTCCTTCCAATACATGCCGAGTTCCTCGCTCTGCACGGCACGTTGGCGCACACTTTCGATGATGAGCGCCGCCGTGGTGTGATCGTTCATGCGATGTAGTAAGAGCGCGATCATCGCCTGCTCCTGCAAGCCGTACTTCAACCACTCCTTCGCGATCCGTTGCTTATAGAACTCCACGGCGGTATTCGTGCCACCGGTGATCGGCCAACGACGGAAGAAGGAACGCGCGTACAGGTATTGGATCTCGCCGTAGCCCGGCATGTACTTGTCCAGGTCGTCCTTCTTCAGGTCGCGCTGCAGGCGCTTGAACTCGCGGTCCACGTCCGTGTCCAACCACTGCACGGCGCTGCGCAACATGCGCTGGGTTTCGCCATCCTCGCGCAGGTCCGCCGCTTTCAATTGTTCCAAGTGACCGAGGCCGGCCACGATGTGCTGCGTGATCCATCGGCTCTCCCGCATGCCGGTCCACCAGGGCCAAGCGCCGCTCGGCAGTTGCATGTCGCGCAACTTCTTCAGCGCGGTCGCTTCTTCAGCGGCCATGCGCTTCAGGTCGAAGAGCAGGGCGATGCGTTCCTTCCGTTCGCGATCGTTCCGCGCGTTCACCACCCAGGGGGTTTCGGCGAGAAGGATGTTCTTCAGATCCTGGTTCTTCTCTAACGCGCTCGCGAAGGCATCCGGTCCAGCGGCCTTCCACTTCACGAAGACCTTCTTGATCGCCGGGCGTTCCTCGACGATGTGCGTGGCGAGACGGTTCGCATAGTAGCGGCTAAAGACCTGCTCCGCGCATTCGTGCGGGAACTCCATCAGGTAGGGCAACGCCTGCACGGCATACCACGCGGGGTTCGGCGCGTACTCGAGCTTCAGGCTTTGGCTGCGCAATGTGGTGCTCGTGTTCGCTTTCAACTTCTCCAATGTGAAGGTCTTCGTGCCCGCTTTGCTGATCCATAGCGGAAGGCTCTCGGTGACGAGCAACTTGTCGGTCAACACCGGGAGCATGCGCTCTTCGCCATCCGCAGCGACGATGGTGCTCATGGGTCCCGCCTTGCTGCGCGCGGTGATGCGCACGCCCGCGGCATCCACGCCTTCCGGCACGATGACGGACCATTGCACCACTGCGCTTTCACCCTGCGCGGCGATGAAGACTTGATCGCCGACCTGCACGCCGAACGACTTGTTCAGCGATGCGTTCGTGAACGGATCGAAAAGCTCCAACGTCGCAAGGCCTTCCGCCCTTCCCGCTTCCACCAGGTTGATCTTTGCAGTGAGCGCGATGCGATCACCTGAGCGCAGGAAGCGCGGCAGGTTCGGCACCACCATCAACGGTTTTTGTGTGATGGTCTCCTTGGTGAACTGGGCCAACATCAGGTCCTTCGTATGCCCCACGCCGAACACGCGCCAACGCGTGAGCGCATCGGGTGTGGTGAAGCGGAGCACGAAACTGCCGTCGCGCTCGGTGAGCAGGTCGGGGAAGAAGAAGGCGGTTTCGCGGAAGTCGGAGCGGATGGTTGGTGGTTGTTGGTTGTCAGTTGGCGGTGGAGCGGGATCCTCGGGTTTGGCTTCGCCCTTCTTGCTCGGTTCTTCCTCGCCCGCCTTGTCGCCATCCATGGCTGGCACCATCCCTGGTACCGCCTGCGCAGCGTTCCCTTCGCGCAGCACGGTTGCCCCATCCATCATCATCATCACCGACTCCGCTCGCGCACCCCGCAAATACATGTAACCGTAAGGCTCGGCGAAGCCATACGTGTTCAGGAACGGGTAGGTACGCGATGCGCCCGGTGGGCCTTGCACTTCGCGGTAGAGCATCTGGCCATATGCCGCACCGAAGGGCTCCGCGCGCGACCAACCGAAGCGTGCATCATTGCGGCCCCAGATGCTCATGCTCCAGTCGTGCGGCACGAAGTGATCGAGCGATGCATCGTACATGCCCGCGAGCAATTGCGCGGTGACCTGTTCGCCCTTCGGCCCTTTCAGCTTCAGGCGCCACTCTTCCTTATCACCGGGTTGCAACTTGTCGCGGAAGCTCATCCACTCCACCTGCAGTTGCTTGTTCGTCCAGGGCACGTCGATCCAGATCGTCTCGCGATGCGCGCGGCCACGCTCCACGCATAGCAGATGCACGGCGAAGCCGCCACGATCGCTTTCGAGCACGGGCAGTTCGACGCGCTGTTGCCCCTTGCTCAGGATGAAACGTCGGCTCACCGCGATCACGCCGTCGCGTTCCACTTCCATCAGCACGCGCGCATCTGGCAAGACAGAGCTAAGCAGGAGCACCGCCTTCTCGCCGGGTTCACAGGTGGTGATCACCGGTTCCGAATGGAAAGCCGACACGAAGCCCGTGTTCTGGATCGCGGTGTCGTAGACGCTGATCACTTTCCGCGCCTTCACGTCGCGGCCATCGGCGTCCTTCACGGTCACTTCGATCGCATAGCTGCCGACCGGCCACGCGTCCACCCCAGCGAGCGATAATGGTTTGCCGTTCGCGCGATGTTGCGCGCGTTGGAACACGGTGTTCGCTACAGGCCAGGAAAGCGGATCATCCTCGTTGGCGTAGACATCCTGCGGGAAACGTTGGGCATGTTCCTCCTGGGTGAGCACAAAGCGATCGGGGCGGTCCCACAAGCGATCGCGCAAGGGGATCGAGGGTACCTGAAGTTGCGCGATGGTGATGTCCATCGGCACATCCACCTCTTCGCCGTTCAGGTTGCGCACGCGCACATCGAGGCTGTCGGTGCGTTCGCGGTCGATCGCCTCGCCAACGTTCAGCGCGATATCGATGCTGCGGTATGCGAGGTTGAGGCTCGTGGTGCCCTGTTGCGTTTCACCGGTGATGTCGGTGGCATTGGCCTCCACTGTGTAATAGAAGGTGGGATCCGCATCGCGCGGGAAAGCGATGTCCGCCAATGCGGTGAACGTGATCGAGAATTTCCCTTGTGCATCGCACGCGCTCGTGCCGCTCGCGATCTCCGTTTCCTGTCCCCACGGCAACCCGCGCCATCCGAAACCGCACCACCACGGCATCCGTGCGCCGCGCTTCACCGTCCACTGCACCTGGGCACCATCGAGCGGAACGCCGGCATAGCTCTTCGCCACACCGCTCACCAGCACTGGCTGCTCCAACTTCGGTTGCCCGGAGATGGGATCGAAGACCACTTCGAAAGTGGGCCGCTTGTACTCTTCCACCTGCACGGTGCGGCTGCCATGTTGCTCTTCGATGCGCATGGATCCGGTGAGCGCACCCACCGGCGTTTTGAACGAGCCTTTGAACGATCCGAAGGCATCGGTCTTCACCTTCAGCGAATCGATCAACTCGCCATTCACATCATAGAAGTTGACACGCGTCGCATAGCCAGCTTTCACTTCCGTGGTCTTGCCACGTTTCACCGAAACGATGCCCTTGAAGAAGACCTCCTGCCCGGGCCGGTATATCGCGCGGTCCGTGAACAGGAAAGTGCGCAACGAATCGACCACACCTTGTTCACCACCCCACCACGCATAGCCGTGGTTTGTGGTCCACTGATCATCGCCCTGCTCCAAGCGGATCGCATAGCGACCGTTCGCACCAAGCAGTTTCGGCGAAGGCCGTCCCTCCACATCGGTGATCGACTCGCCCATGCGCAACAGTTCTTGCGCGCGCTGGTTGTCCGCGAAGAGGATCACCTTCACGCCGGGTTGTGGCACGCCGGTCCAGCGGTCGAGGACCAAGAGATCCAACTCGTTGCGCACACGACGCTCCACCAGGCTGAGGCGCGTGACCTGCACGGGTGTATGGGCGATCACATCGCGTTTCGCGGTGAATTCCGCTGCATTGCTGATCAAGATGGAATACCGGCCCAGCGGCAATGCATCGATGGGAAGTTCGGTGAGATGCTCGTTCAGATCACCGTCGTCGGGAAGATCCACGCTCCATTCGCGCAGCGGCTTCTGCTGCGTGAGCCAGAGGCCGTGGTCATGGTCCCAGCGCCGTTCGCGTCCCAATTCTTCGGGATCCTTCACCACGCGCAACCAAACGCGCGAGGTGTTCGTGTAGCGCACCGCGACCTTGAACGCCTGGTCCGGCGGGGTGGCGGTCTCGCATTGCACGTTCACCGTGGGTTGCTCTAGGGCGAACTTCAGCGCGGCGGCCTGTTGCGCACCGAACGAGCCGGGGAACTTCGCGATCGCCTCGTTGCAGAGATCGCGCGCGGTGCGTTTCTCGTTCTTCCAGGCATCGCCCGCCAGGCGATCGTACTTCACACTTTGCTCGTGGTGCCATTGGGCGATCACGGTGGTCACCTCACTCCAACAGCTATCCTCGGGCACGCGCGTGCGCAACTTCTCCAGGGCCGCGAGGTAGAGCGAGTCCTTGTCCGGTAGCACGCTGTGGGCATGCACATGAGCGAGGCGCGATAGGATCGCATCCACCAGCGCATCGGGACGATCGTCGCTCATGTGCGCCAACTCCAATTGCTGTTGCAAGCGCAAGGCCTGGAACTCCCAGGCGGTGCTGTCGCGATGCCGCAGCGGCTTGTACACGAACTCCTCGAACAGGGCGAACTGCCGCGGATCGTCCAAACGGAAACGCCAGGCGGGTTCGGCGAGGCGGGTCTCGGAATTGGCGAATAGCGCTACCGCGCGTTGGCCGACCACATCGAACACCGTGGGTCGCAGGGCGATGCCCGTGCGTTGCTGCGCTGTAGGCAGGTTCGGATCGAAACGCAGCAACTCGCCGAGGTCACCGGTGGGAATGCGCAGCAAACTGTCGCGCGGTTCCAACGAGGCCTGTGCGTGCAACAACACGCGCGCCATGAAGGCGCGTTGCGACCAGGTGGCCGGGTCGGCGGCATTGTCTTCCAAGTTGGTACGCTCCAGGATCCTCCAGCGGTCCTGCTGGTAGGTGTTCCACCAACCTTCCGCCAGCACACTGTGCAGCAAGGGCACCAGCGGCACTTCGTTCCCGGCGGCGTGCAAACTGTCCGTGGTGCGCTCCAGTTCCGCTAGCACCATGTAGGCATCCGCGCCGGTCATTTGCTTCAACTGCCCGCGAAGCAGGTAGGCCTTGAAGCGCGCGCGCCAATCCTCGGGCGCGGTCGCCTCTTGCAGAATGCGCTCCGTGCCTTCGAGCGCGGTGGCGTACTGGCCGATGCTCATCAAGCTGTCCACACCGGCCCAGCGCGGGTCGGCGCTGCGCATCGGCGCCTCCACCACTTGCTTGTTCGTACCGCAACCGGGCACCAAGGCGATCACCAACATCGCCCAAGCCATCGTTCTCACAAAGCGCATCCGTTCATGGCGTTTGTAAGTGGAACGCCGGGGGGCAAAGGTCGGGTGCGCGGAAGTACTTCACACCGTGCATTGTGCGGTGCCGCAATGTCTGAGTACACCTATTGAGGCGGCGTTCGGGAGTCACAGAGTTCCACCGAGCTTTGAAGTACCGATTAGAGGATGGATTCAAGTAAGTCGCACAGCTTCGATGATGGGTCAGAGATCCATCACTATATCCCTAAGTACTTCATTCGCGGCTTCGCCGATGAGAAGGGAATGGTTTGGATGTATGACAAGAGGACAGCACGATTTCACGGATCCAAAGCACCGAAACAGGTGTTCTACGAACCATCGGGTAACGCTGCGTACTGGGGAGCCCAACGCAATACCCTTCCTGAGATGGCCTTCAAACAAGTTGACGACCTTCAGGCAAACCGGATTAAGGACTTCCTCGCCTTACCACACGAAGAGGTATCCGAGAATCTTCACGGATATCTGTCACAGCATATGATGCTCCAGTACCTGAGGGTGCCGAAGAACAAAGGCAAGTTCGAGGAGCTCTATCGCAACATGCCGAAATGGTCAGCGATTCTTCCTGATCGTCCGCCGCAGTCACTTACAGCTCCGAATGACGGAACTTTCAAGCGCACCAGTCGGGCATTTCTTTCAGACATGTTCTTACGAGCACTCTTAGAAATCGACAAGGGGCCTTGGAGGTCAAGGATCTATGAACATGGGACGGACGGCATCCTTGTGCTAACCGATAACCCTGTTGTCTATTTGAACGACCCAATCACCACCCTCGATTTTATGGGCCCTTGTATGATGTCCGTATCACAAAGGCGCCTCTATGTTCGAGGCGACTTCCCAGTTCCAATCACACCCCTGGAAACATTGGTCCTGTACAACGTGATGGCAATCGAGCAAGCTGAAAGGCTTATCTGCGCGTCAAGCCAACTCTTTTTGCGGCAAGCCGTTGAGGCTTGGACCATCGCCAGAAAACTAGTCGCGGAACGTTCTAGCTGAGATTCATCGATTCACGGCATGGATATCCATCGCGTGACGTTCAAGGTGAACCTTAAGCAAACCTCCCCAAATCCACCTCCGCATCCAGCGGCTTGCCTTCGAGCAAATGCTCCAGCAGATGTTGCGCGCACCACGGCGCGAGCAACACGCCGCGCGAGCCGAGTCCGTTGAAGACCGCCTGGTGCGGGGCAATGCTGCCGAGCAGCGGACGCCGGTCGATGGCCGTGGGGCGCACACCCGCCCAATGGTCCACCACGTTGAAGGGCGTATCCTCGTCGGGTTCGAGGGGCGTGCGCAGCAGCAACTTGCGCAAGCGCGCCAACAGCTCTTCGCGTGCTTCGGTGGTGGGGCCGCTCCACACATTGTCCCAATCGTAGGTGCTGCCCACGCGGTAGTTATCTCCGCCGAGCGGTAGGATGAATCCGCCGCGATGCACGAGCACGCCGAGGTCGAGGCCGGGCAGGCGCACCGTGATGCGTTCGCCGCGCACCGGCACCAGGCCGGTCATCGGTTTGAAGGGACCGGCGCTCCACACCAGCAGGGGTGCACTCAGGCCGTGTACCTCCACGCCGTTCGGCAGGGATCGCACATCCGCCGGTTCCACGGTGCGTTCGTGCAGCGCGCCTTGTTCCTTCCACCACTTGCGGTAGGCATCGAGCAGGCCCACCACATCCAACCAGGCGGCGCGCTTCACCTGGCCATGGCCATAGGGTTGGTCCACGCGCTTGAGGCCGGGATCCTGGCTCTGTTCATCGCTGAGGTAGTGGCTTACCTCGGGATCGTTCATGCGCACGCGCCACTCCCCGGCCTCCTTTGCGCTGGGGAAGATCTTGATGAGCGGGATGGGATGCCAGTACTCCTTGCCGAAGCGCAGACCGGCCTCGCGGTAAAAGGCGCCGGCGATGGGCAGCAACTCAGGCGCGCGCCAACTGAGCACGGTGCGGCGCATGGAGACGGGGTTCACCAGGCCGGCGGCCACATGGCTGGCGCGGCCTTCCTTCGGCACATCCAGAATGGCCGTGCGCAGGCCGCGGGCGATGCAGGTATCGGCCAGCACCGAACCGGCCAGGCCCTGGCCGATGATCAATACATCGTGTGTGAAAGCGGAAGTGGACAAGGAGCAAAGATGCGGCGGATCAGGCCGCGAGCAGTCGCTCCATGCGATCGATCAGCTCCTCCTGGTCGCAGGGCTTCTGCATCAGCTCGTTCGCACCGGCGTTCTGGACCGCGGCGAGCAGGTGGGGTTGGTCGTAGGCGGTGAGCACGATCACGGGCACCTGGATGCCGCGGGCGCGGAGATCCTCCACGAGGGACAGACCATCCACATGCGGCAGGCCGATGTCCACCACGATGAGCTGTGCGGGCGTGGTACGCAGGGTGAGCTCCAGTTCCAAGCCGTTGGCAAGGGCGGTGACCTGCCAGCCAGCAGCGCGCATGCGGTGGGCGAGCACGGCCCGCACCAGGGCATCGTCTTCGAGCAGGATCACGTGAGGCATGGGAGCGGGGTTATTCCGTTCCTACGGGATAGAGCTGTTGCGGGTTCGCGAGCGTCCGTCTTCGGCGCGAAGCGATCTTTAATTGGTGCGGAGGGGGGTGCGTGGAGGAAGAGGAACCTACACGGATCCAACGAGATCGCTTCGGACCCTCGAAGACTCGGGATCCTCGCGAACCCGGGTGGAAATTGACCGCGTTCGCGAGGATCAGCTCCGAGGGCGTAAGCCGGAGGAGATGGCCGAAGCGATCTTTAATTGGTGCGGAGGGGGGTGCGTGGTCGAAGAGGAGCCTACACGGTTCCAGCGAGATCGCTTCGGACCCTCGAAGACTCGGGATCCTCGCGAACCCGGGTGGAAATTGACCGCGTTCGCGAGGATCAGCTCCGAGGGCGTAAGCCGGAGGAGAAGGCCGAAGCGATCTTTAATTCGTGCGGAGGGGGGTGCGTGGTCGAAGAGGAGCCTACACGGTTCCAACGAGATCGCTTCGGACCCTCGAAGACTCAGGATCCTCGCGAACCCGGTTGGAGGGTGATCCTCGCGAACCCGGGAGTTATTTTGTGCAGATGGAACGCGGTGGCTGGATCTACATCATGACCAATAGGCCCAACGGGGTGCTCTACATCGGCGTTACCTCGGACCTGGTTCTACGTGTCCATCAACACAAGACCAAGTCCTTTCCAGCGGCGTTCACTGCTCGGTACAACCTGGACAAATTGGTCTACTACGAAGGCTTCGACAACATTGACGCTGCGATGGAGCGGGAGCACCAATTGAAGGCGGGCTCACGGAAGAAGAAGATCGCATTGGTGGAAGCCTTCAACCCGGAATGGAAGGACTTAGCTGATGCGATCTCACATCTCTAACGCGTTCGCGAGCGTCCGTCTTCGGCGCGAAGCGATCTTTGATCGGTGTGGAGGGAACGTGCGTGGACAAATAGGAGCCTACACGGTTCCGACGAGATCGCTTCGGACCGCAGAGCCGGATCCTCGCGAACTCGGGTTGGGGCAGATCGCTTCGGACCGCAAAGCCGGATCCTCGCGAACTCGGGTTGGGGCAGATCGCTTCGGACCGCAGAGCCGGATCCTCGCGAACGCGCTTACAGCTTCCCGCTCAGCCACTTCACCACATCGTTCCCGTTGGCGAAGAGCAGCAGGCCGAAGAGCAATACCATGCCCACGAGTTGGGCGTACTCCAGCACCTTTTGGTTCGGCGCACGGCGGAAGATCATCTCGTAGAGCAGGAAGACCACGTGACCACCGTCCAGCGCGGGGATGGGCAGGATGTTCATGAAAGCGAGCACGATGCTGAGGAAGGCGGTCATCTCCCAGAAGCGCTGCCAATCCCAAGTGGGTGCGAATAGGCTGCCAATGGCGCCGAAGCCACCCATCTGCTTCACGCCGGTGGAACTGAAGAGCAACTTCAAGGAGGAGACGTATCCGCTCAGAGTGCTCCATCCATAGTCGATACCGGCGGGAATGGACTCCGCGAGCGTAAAGCGCTCCTTGGCGAAGGTGAAGTAGGTCTCCGGCGAACGATTGCCGACACCGATCAAGCCGGCCTCATTGATCTTCACCGGCACCACGAGGGTGTCGCTGCCGCGCAGGACCATGAGCTGCGCCTCTTCATCCTTGTGTTCGGCCACCGCTTCGCGGAACTGCGCGAAGTAGGGCGTGGACGTTCCGTTCACACCGATCAAACGATCGCCTTTGCGCAGGTCGCTGTCCTTCGCGGTGCCCTCGGGCAGCAGCGTGTCCACGAAGAAGGGCACGCAGGGTGTGAACAGGGTCTTCTCATTGCGGTCCAGGATACGGTCCGCGATATCGGTGCCCAGCACCACCTGTTCCTGCCTGCCGTCGCGCTCCACGGTAAGGATGCGCGCATCGTGGATCAGAATGGCTTTGGCCACATCCTCGATGGTGGCAACCTTCTCGCCTTCCACGGCCACGATGCGATCGCCATCGCGCAAGCCTTCCTCTTTGAGCAACGCGCTGGGATGCAGACCATAGGTGGCGCCCTCCAAAGGCAGGTAATCGCGGCCCCAGGTGTAGAGCACGCCGATGTAGATGAGGAAGCCGAGCAAGAGGTTCACCGTAACACCGCCCACCATGATGATGAGGCGTTGCCAGGCGGGTTTGCTGCGGAACTCCCACGGCTCGGGGGGCTTGGCCATCTGGGCCTTGTCCATGCTCTCGTCCACCATCCCGCTGATCTTCACATAGCCACCGAGCGGGAGCCAGCCGATGCCGTACTCGGTGTCGCCGATCTTCTTCTTGAAGAGCGAGAACCAGGGATCGAAGAAGAGATAGAATTTTTCGACGCGCGTTTTGAACCAACGCGCCGGAATGAAGTGGCCTAGCTCGTGCAGCACCACGAGGATGCTGAGGCTGAGGATGAGCTGTGCGGCCTTGATCAGGAATTCCATACGGGCGCCCGTTCGTGGGCGAGGCGGCGGGTTTCAGAGTCGGAGGCCATCAGGTCCTCCAAGGTGGGATGTGGAACAAAGGTCGACTTGGCCAGACAGTGCTCTATCAGGTCGCTCATGCCGAGGAAGCTGATCCGGTCCTGCAAGAACAGTTCCACGGCCACCTCATTGGCAGCGTTCAGAACGCAAGGGGCATTGCCTCCGCGCTTCATCGCATCCAGCGCCAGCGCCAGGTTTTGGAAGGCTTCGAGGTCCGGTTTTTCGAAGGTGAAGGCGGCATACGCGGCAAAGTCGAAGCGCGGCCAATTTGTCTGGATCCGATGGGGATAGGCCAGCGCGTAGAGGATCGGCAGCTTCATGTCAGGCAGGCCCAGCTGGGCCTTCATGCTGCCATCGCGGAACTGTACCAGGCTGTGGATGATGCTCTGCGGGTGTACGATGATCTCCACCTGTTCGGGCTTCAGCGCGAAGAGCCACTTGGCCTCGATCGCCTCCAAACCCTTGTTCATCAGGCTCGCGCTATCGACGGTGATCTTGGCGCCCATGTCCCAGTTGGGATGCTTCAGTGCCTGCGCCTTGGTCACCAGCTCCAGTTCGGCACGGCTGCGGCCGCGGAATGGACCCCCGCTGGCTGTGAGCACGATCTTCTCGATCGGGTTATGCCACTCGCCGACAAGACACTGGAAGATGGCGCTGTGCTCGCTATCCACGGGATAGATGTCCACCTCCTTGGCGCGCGCGGCCGTGGTGACCAACTCGCCAGCCACCACCAAAGTTTCCTTGTTGGCCAGGGCGATGCACTTGCCCGCTTCGATCGCCGCGAGCGTGGGGCGCAGGCCCGCGTAGCCCACCATGGCGGTGAGCACGATGTCGATGCCGTCCATGGCGACGCATTGCGCGATGGCCTCCTCGCCGCCGTATACCTTGATGCCCTTCGGAAAGAGCGCATCCTTCACGCGGCCGAGTTGTGCGGTATCGCCGATCACCACGGTGTTCGGCTTGAAGGCGAGCGCCTGCTCGATCAGCAGGTCGGCGTTGCGGCCTGCCGTGAGCAACTCCACAGCGAAGTGCTCGGGTTGCTCGCGCACCACGTCCAAGGCCTGCGTCCCAATGGAACCAGTGGAACCGAGGATGGCGATGCGTTTGACCATGAGCTATGGGCGGGGCCCTGCGGACGGGGCGCAAAGATCGGGGTTACCGGCGGTCGGCCGCTGCGCGGCGCAAACGATCATTGATCGCCCGTCCCAGGCCCACCTCGGGGAATACTTCAGCTACGATCACTTCGCAGTCGCTGGCATCCAAAGCCCGCAGGGCCCCAAAGAGATGGCGGGCGGCTTCGGAAAGATCTCCGGAGGGAGAGAGCACCTGGCAGTGAGAAGTACGATATGAGGTCTGGAAGCTGATAACACCGACCGATCTGCTTGCGAACCGTTGCAGCAGCGCGGGTACCTCGCCCATATACACTGGCGTGCGCGGGGCGTAGTGGCTCTCCAACATGCCCGGCGCAACGGGACGTTCCGTGGAAACCCGCTGGTGCAACGGGCCTGTGAAGGGTTCCAGGTCTTCTTGCTTCACCCCCCCTTGCCGCAACAGGCTCCACGACCCTGCCCCGTTCCATGCGAGAATGGTGCTTTCCACACCCACGGCGCAAGGGCCACCATCCAGGATATAGGGGATGCGCTCGCCCAGCTGATCGGCCACATGCTGTGCGGTGGTGGGGCTCACATAGCCGAACGGATTGGCGCTCGGCGCGGCCAGGGGAAAATCCAGCAAGGCGAGCAGCTCCTGCGTGAGCGGATGAGCGGGCATGCGCACGGCTACGGTGTCCAGGCCGCTCGTCACCAGATCAGGCACCTCGGGCCGTTTGGGCAGTACCAGCGTGAGCGGTCCGGGCCAAAAGCGGGCGATGAGCGGCCCGGCGGCGGCGGGGACAATGGCAACCCGCTCCAACTGGGCCCGGTCCCGCACATGCACGATCAAGGGGTCGAAGGCTGGGCGCTGCTTGGTCTCGAACACGCGCACGACGGCGGCTTCGTCGAAGGCGTTCGCCGCCAGGCCATAGACCGTTTCGGTGGGAATGGCCACTAATTGCCCCGCGCGCAGCAGGCGCGCGGCTTCCAGAAGGTCGGTACCGATCAAGGCGGTCATGGCGGAACGGGCGCAAAGATGCGGTGAGGGGCTCCCCACCTCAGGCAAAAGCATCCGATCCGGAGCAAGATCTTTGGCCGAAATAGCAAGATCCACGCACAATGCCCCGTGAAAACTCACGGGTAGGGAAACTTCGAGCGGTGCGGTACAACAGGGATATTTGACGGCTTGTCGGCGTCATGCCGCATTGCGATAGCCATGCGCGCTCATCTCCTTCTGATCTGTTCTCTGCTCGCGTGGGGTGGGGAGGTGATGGGGCAGTGTTCGGCGACAGCGCCATGGGATGGCAACGACTATTGCCCAGGATCGATCTTCCTGAACACGAACTATGGCGGTGGTACGGACTCGGTCCACTGGACATCGGTGCCCGCCTTGGTGTTCAACAATGCCTCGTTGCTCGACCCCACGATCACTGGGCCGCCATCCACCACGACGATCACTTACACCCTGACAGTGGCGCTGTTCGACAATGGTGTGCCCTGCGGGAGTGAGCAGTTCACCGTCACTATCAACGAGATCACCAATGCGGGGCTTACCGCCATATACAATGGCTCCCCGCTGGTGCAAGTGTTCGATTACGGGAGCGCACTGCCCACATTCGTGATCTGTGAGGACCCGCCACCGGCGAACGCCCCGATCACCTTCAATGACAACTCTTCGCCGGGAGGGGCTGTTTTCGTTTCCGCCATCTGGGGCAATACGGGGAACACGAACGCGCCACCCACCACGCAGAATTTCACACCTGGCCTGGATACCGTACAATACGTGGTGGAGGACCCGCAAAGCGGATGCACCGACACGGTGACCTACGGGGTGCTGATCGGAGAGGACATCATTTTCGATTTCTCGTTGGGCACAGTAGCGGCAACTCAGGGAACCTGCGCTCCAGCTCAAGTATCCTTCGAACTGGACGCCATTTCCGGATACTACCCCGGCATGGTGTTCTATGTCGCGTACAATTATCTGGGCCTGGTCACGACGGACACGATCATCCCGAACGCGTTCCCCTATGTGTTCACCCACACGTTCCCGGTTTCGTCCTGTGGGTTCAGCTTCCTGGGTTTCCAGAACACGTTCGCCGTCCAGGTCGAAGGGGCGTATGGCTGCGCCACGAACAACAATCCGGTCAATTTCACGGCGAACATCCAGGTATCTGAGCCTCCGGTCGCAGGTATGTACTCGAACGACGACGAGTATTGCGTTGGGGAGACCGCCTATTTCTACAACCAAAGCACCGGAGAGTGGATCGATGGGACCAACTCCTGCGGAGGACCGAATTTTCTATGGAGCGTCAGCCCGGGCACCAATGGCGTGGAGTGGACAACTACCCTTGCGAACCTGGGGAGCAACAATGGTTTTCCGGCGATCCCGGACCAGTGGACGAGCGGTGCGGATCCCCTGCCCGTGGTCTTCAACCAACCCGGCACCTACACGGTGCAGATCACCGCAGGTGGCAACGAAGATTGTCCTATTACACAAGAGGCTGTGACCGTATGCGTCGAACCCGAGTTGGTGCCCACGTTCAACCACAGCAATCCGGGCCTGTGCGTGCCGCAAACCGTGTCGCTTACCAACACCACGAACCTCACGGACAACTGTTCAGTGACGTGGAATTGGGTGGTGACATCAAGTGCATTGAGCTGCGGAAGCACTGGCATAACGACATGGTCGGCCGGCAATGCGAACTCCTTCTCGCCCACGCTCTCGGTAACACAACCAGGAACCTACACGGTGACGCTACAAGCGACGAATTCTTGCGGCACGGAGAGCAGCGTTCCATATGTATTCACTGTAGGCGCCCCTCCGACGGTCACATTGAACCCCTTCATCAATCTCTGCGCTGGAGGTGGCGCGAACCCACAAGCGACGTTCACTGCGTGTGGGACACCGATCACGGGCTACTCTTGGACATTCCAGAACGGCACACCACCGAACGCTGTCGGCCAGATCCCCGGTGCCGTGAGCTTCGCCATCGCAGGCGTCTTCGACATTACTGCCACGGCCACCAGCGCTTGTGGGCCGGGCAGCCAAACCGGCACCATCACCGTGTATGACATTCCCCCGGCAAGCGGTGTGCCCGCGGGCCCGATACAAGTCTGCGAGGGTGATCCTCTGAGCATCACTGCCACGAACGACCCCGGCGTAACCTTCACTTGGACCTCGCCGACAAATGCGACCTACAACACGGCTACAGTGAACTTCCCGAACGCGACCCCCGCGGAGGATGGGATCTGGACGGTGGTGGGGACACTTGGCGTTTGCCCTGGACCTCCGACCACTGTGGAGGTAGTCGTGATCCCGGCTCCGCCGGTCACCGCGAACGCCGCGCCAACCTCTTACTGCATCGGTGGAAGCAGCACCCTCACCGCCAATGGTGCGGGCAACTATGTATGGACGGATCAGAACAACGTGCAAGTGGGTGTGGGCAGCCCGATCAATGTCGCACCCACGACAACCACGACCTATACTGTTGAGGGTGATGTAGGTGGCTGCCCCGGCACCGACGATGTGACCGTGACGGTCTTCCCATTACCGATCGTGGACGCGGGTCCCGACATGACCCTGTGCGATCAACCGACCGCGGTCACGTTGCAGCCGATCACCGCCGGAGGTACGTGGGACTTGCCCGTGGTCGGAGGTCAGTTCACCCCGAACGGACAGGGCACGTTCACCCTGTACTATGACTACATCGATGGGAACGGTTGTTCCAACACTGATTCGATCTCGATCACCGTGGATCCGCCGCCGCTGCCTGTCACGGCGGCGCCGGATACAACTATCTGTTTGAACAGTGGGGGACTTCAACTCACGGCCACGCAACCCAACGGCGTTTGGAGCGGGCCGGTGTGGGTGAACGGATCCGGCCTTTTCACGCCGGGCGCGATCGGTGTGTTTGCCGTGAACTACCAGATCGGTACCGGCTCCTGCGCCACGGAAGATGACGTGACGGTGGAAGTGGTGAACGGCGCGAACGTGAACGCCGGGCCCGACTTCAGCGTATGCGCCAACGACCCGGTGGTGCCTTTGGTGCCCAACCTGCAACCCGGCACGTGGACCGGCACAGGGCTCACGTTGAACGATGAGTTCGACCCTGTAGCGGCCGGACCCGGCATCCATATCCTCCAATACACCTACAATGATGCTAACGGATGTGTGATCGTGGACGACGTTATCGCCACAGTGGATCCGATCCCTTCTATCACCCTGGCTTCGGATACGCAGTTCTGTGTGACCCCCACCGCCCAACAGATCTTCCACACCCCCACCGGCGGCACCTGGAGCGGACCGAACGTGGATCCTATCACCGGTGCATACACACCGAACAATGTGACCCCACCGAACGATCCGGACACGCTTTACTATACCTACACCGATGCGAACGGATGCACCAACAGCGACAGCATCGCTGTAACGGTGACCGTGCCACCCTTCACCGCGTGGGCGGGTAATGACACGTCAGTGTGTGTGTTCGATCCGCCGTTCCCGCTCATCGGCGATGGACTTGGTGGGGATTGGACCGGACAACATGTGATCCCTGGCTACGCGTTCGATCCGCAAGTGGTCGGCACTTTCACGCTCACTTACTCCGTGGGGACGGCCAGCTGTACTACCACCGATCAAGTGGACATCACTGTGGATCCCTTGCCGGTGCTGAACGTAGGCTTGGACACGGCCGTGTGCGTGAGCGACCCGCCTTTCGTGCTGTGGGCCACGCCTAGCGGTGGCAGTTGGCAACCTACCGCCTACTTGCAAGTCAACGGCACCTTCGATCCGGCGCTCGCCACCGTAGGATCGCTCTCTCCTTGTTGTTACGACTACACCGATCCTAACACGGATTGTAGCAACAGCATTTGCCGCAATGTGCTCGTGAACGATCTGCCCACGGTGCTGATCCAGGACACCATCGCCTGTGCAGGTGTGCCCATCACCTTTCAGAACTTCAGTACCACACCGGCCAGTTACGCTTGGGACTTCGGCGATAACGTGGGCACTTCCACCTTGCAGTTCCCCACATACACCTACAATGCTCCCGGCACCTACACCGTGCAGCTCATCGTCACCAACGGAGCGAACTGTGTGGACAGCGCCACGGCGATCGTCACGGTGGATAGCATTCCCTTGGCGCAGGTGGACTGGACCCCGATCGATACCTGTGGTGATGGCGTGGTGGAGGCATTGAACTTGAACATCGTGCCCGGGGCAGCCCACGAATGGTCGGTGAACGGGAGCGTGATCAGCAATGTGGACCAACCCGCACCCTTTGCGCTAGTAGGTCCCATCCTCAGCGACACGACTTATCACATTGAGTACGAACAGAGCAACTACTGCGGTAGCACCATCGCCGACATCACCATCACCTTGCATCCACTGCCTGTGGCCAGCTTCGGCACCGACCAACTGATCTACTGTTTGGCGGATACGGTCTTCATCGGCAACGACAGTTATGGTCTGGTGGATTCCGTGCAATGGACCCTGGGCGACGGCAGCACCAGCCAGGAGGATGATGTCGTGTGGTTCCATCAGTACACGGTGGATTCCACCTATACGATCATACAAGAGGTGTACAACGAATGCGGCGCGGACACGGCGACCTTCACCATTACCGTCCTTCCCAATGAGGTCACCGCGTTCTTCAACACCGACACTGTGATCGGATGCGCGCCGCTCACAGCCACCTTCACCAACTTCAGCGATGGTGATACCGCGAGCATCTGGTACTTCGGGGACGCGAACAACAGCACCAGCACCTCCACGAACACGGGCTTCACCTACACCGATCCCGGCAGCTATACCGTGATGCTAGTATCTTACGGCTGCGGGATCGACACCGCGTACCAACAGATCGACGTGCTCGCGTTACCTGTGGTCACCACACAGAACGATACCACGATCTGCCTCGGCGACCCGATCACTTTCAGCGCCACGGGTGCGGGCATTGTGGGATTGGTCTGGGACTTCGGCGATGGCACCTTCGATTCGATCCCCTCACCCACCCATACCTACGCGGCTGCGGGGACTTATGAAGTGATCCTCAGCGTGATCAGCAACATCACCCTCTGTCCTTCCGCCGATACGATCAACGTCACGGTGGTCACTGCTCCGGTCGTGGCCATGACCGCTACGGATAGTGTCGTGTGCGCTGGCGAGAGCATCGACTTCAACAGCAATGGTACCACGGGCAACAACCTGATCCATGACTGGACGCTGGACGGCACGACCTTCTCCTTCCAGAGCGACCCACCGCCGCAGAGCTTCGCTGCGCCAGGCACATACACCATCGCATTGCTGATCACCGATCAACTCACCGGATGTGGTGACAGTATCGCGATGCAGATCGTGGTGAACGAAATGCCGGCGGCCAGCTTTACGCTCGATCCGGTGGATCCTTGCGGCGATCCAGCGTTCATCAACGCGACGAGCACGAGCACACCCGCAGGCGCACTGACCCACTGGTTGATAAACGGCACCTATGTGGGCAGCGGACCCTCGTGGCAACAGAGTTGGACCACACCTGGCCAACACACCATCTCGGTGGTCGCGGAACTTCCGGGTTGCGCGGACACCGCTACCACCGCGTTCGTGTTGCACATATTGCCCGAAGCCGACTTCGAGCTCGGGCCTGCCTGCCTCGATCAACCTCTGGCGGTAACGGACCTCAGTGTGAACGCGATATCCTGGTGGTGGTACTTCAATGGTGCGCAGGTGAGCACGGCCCAGACCACCGTTTCACTGGTGCCGACCCAGCTAGGCACAGACACCGTAACGCTCACAGTGAGCAGTGCCGAAGGCTGTCGGGACAGCGCCTGGGTGGTGGTGACGGTACACCCCACGCCGGAAGCGCGCATGGAAGTGCATGTGGAAGCGGACTGCCAGACCATCACCATGCAGGCGACCCCAGTGCCGTTGGCCAGCTATCTATGGACCGTGGACGGGGTTCCCTACTCCGAAGAAATGGGGACCGTGTACCTCTACGATGCGAACGTCACCACCACGATCACCATCACCCTCACCGTGACCAGCGTCGATAGCTGCGTGGACCCCGTGAGCGTGACACGCGAAATACCCGCCTGCGTGTTCGTACCGAACTCCTTCACTCCGAACGGGGATGGCAACAATGACATGTTCGCACCGGTGATCCTGCCGGCGCAACGGTTCCGCACGTTCCGCGTCTTCAACCGCTGGGGTGAAGTCGTCCATGAAGCGACCGGCACCTTGATCCCTTGGGACGGCTCCTACGGTGGTCGTCCTTCGCCGGATGGTGTATACCCATGGCAGGTGGAATACGTCGACGTGGGTGGTGCACCTGACCGACGCGTCGGGCATGTCACATTGTTGCGCTAGCGAACAAGCGGGCGCGTACCTTGGTTCTACTGCAATGAGACATCTTCTCGCCACGATGTGTGCCTGTGCGTTCACGTGTTCGGTCTTTGCCCAGGACATGACCCCGTTCAACGACTTCAACATGGAGCGGGACCGCATCAGCAAGAACAGCATGCTGGTGTTGGGTGGCTGGAGCATAGCCAACATGTTGGCCGGTGGTATCGGCATGGCCACTACACCCGGCAAGAGCGAAGCGAACTACTTCCACCAAATGAACCTCGCCTGGAACGTGGTGAACCTTGGCATCGCCGTGCCCGCGTATTTCGGCGCACGTAAGCGGATGCGCACGCCTTCCACCCTGGACATCCCGAACACCTTCGAGGCGCAGCGGAAAGTTGGGGCCATTTACCTGATCAACTTCGGACTGGACTTCCTGTATGCGGGCGGCGGCCTGTGGATGTGGGAGCACGGCCGCAGCAACTCATTGGACAAGAACAGCGGGATGCTCCAGGGCTATGGCACCTCATTGATCCTCCAAGGTGGCTTCCTCTTGGTGTATGACCTGGCCAACTACATGGTGCATGCCAGGCACTGGAAGAAGAAGCGCGCGGGTATGTGGGATCAGCTCCAGTTCAACGGAACGACGATCGAGTATACTTTCTGAGGTCGATCGGCACCGGTGCCATCCATGGGGCATCACCCCAAGCCTTCGACATACCGCCGATCGTTCGCCAAGCGCGGCATCTTGCTCTGCGCATCGTTCATACCACGTTGATCCATCCATGAAGCGAACCCTCCGCGCAGCACAGGGGTGATCACCAGCGGCCGTAGCACCTTGCCGGTGATCAGGTCCTTGTAGTAGGGGTTGCGCTTCTGCAGCGCATCATCCATGCGTGCAGCGAAGCGGGCGGGATCGACCGGCGGTGCTGCGAACTCGATGAACCACTCGTGGTACGGCAGCCCTTCCGTTGGTGCCAGTTGGGGTGCCACGGTGAACTCCGCCACCTCGCAGGGTTGCTCGAACATGGCGTCCTTCAGGGCACCCTCCACTTCTTCGGCGATCACGTGTTCACCGAAAGCACTTGTGAAGTGCTTTGTGCGGCCGGTAACGACAATGCGCGGTGGGGTAAGCGAAACGAACTTGATCGTATCCCCTATCTCGTAGCCCCAGAGTCCCGCGTTGGTGTAAAGCACGAGCGCGTACTGCACACCGACCTGCACCTCGGCGATGGAGATCACCCGGCTCTTATGAGGTCCCGGTTCGCTCCCGCGCAAGGCTGACCCGTCGACCGGGAGGAACCCGAAATAGATCCCATTGTCCAGCACGAGCAGTAGCCCCTCCTCGTTGCTCTTGTCCTGGTAGGCGATGAAGCCTTCGCTCGCGGGGAACAGCTCAACGCTGGGCACGCTGCCCCCGATCAACGCCTCCATGCGATGGCGATAGGGCGCGTAGTTCACGCCGCCATGAACGAAGAGCGAGAAATTGGGGAAGACCTCCTTCACCGTTGCCTTTCCGGATCTTGCCAAAAGTCGCTCGAAGTACATCTGCACCCAGGCGGGGATCCCGCTGATCAAGCGCATGTCCGCGCGCATCGTTTCGCCCACGATGGCCTCCACCTTCGTTTCCCAATCCGCGAGGCTGTTCGTGGCGAACGACGGCAAACGGTTCTTCAACAAATAGGCGGGCACATGATTGGCCACGATGCCGCTGAGCCTGCCGGTAGGGATCAGACCTTTCTTGTCGAGCACGGGACTGCCCTGTAGGAAGATCATTTTACCGTCCACGAAATCCGCGCTTCGGCTGTGCGCGATGTACGCGAGGAGCGCGCGGCGCGCACTGCCGATATGATTGGGCAGTGAACTCCGCGTGATGGGGATGTACTTGGCCCCGCTCGTTGTTCCGCTGGTCTTGCACAGGTAGAGCGGCAGTCCTGGCCACAGCACATCCTTCTCCCCTGCGATGATCCGGTGGATGTACGGCTCGAACCCTTCGTAATCACGCAACGGTACCGCTTGTACAAGCCCGGCATGATCATGCACTTGATGCAGTCGATGCTCTTTTCCGAAGGCCGTAGCTCCTCCGAACTCCACAAGCGAGCGCAGCATACCGAGCTGCGTGCCGACGGGATCCATAGCGCGTCGCATCACCGCGTTCGTCACGATGCGGGCGTAGGGCTTGGCGAGGAGCGACTTGAAGCTCATTGTTCAGGAGCAGGGGCAGGGGCGGGCGCAGCAACGATCGGTCGCTCCTGCGCCTGCCCCTTGGCGTTCGTCATTGGAAAACCATGTACGCCTGCGGATCGATGCTCTCGCCGTTCAACCAAAGCTCGAAATGCAGATGCGGGCCGGTGGTCAGTTCGCCGCTGTCACCTACGATCGCGATCGCCTCTCCGGCCTTCACCTTTTCACCCACCTTCTTCAACAGCACACTGTTGTGTTTGTATACGCTCACCAGGTCCCCGCGGTGCTGGATCTGGAGCACATGGCCACCGTCCGTGGTCCAGGAAGCAAGGGTGACCGTGCCATCCATGCAGGCTTTGACGGCCTCGTTGGCCTTGGCCACCACGTCGATCCCGAAATGTCCCGCGCGCCGTTCGAACGTGCTGGTCACGATGCCGCGTAAGGGGGGGAACAAGAACATGCCAGCGAGTTCCCGCCCGGCGGGCGCGTTCACCTGGCCTTCGGAAAGCGCGTACGCCTCCTGTTGTTGCACTTTGGCGCGAAGCAAGCTGTCCTTGAGGCCTGGAGCGAGATCGGCGGCGGTGGGCATCTGTTCCACGCGGGCGGTGGTCAGGGTGCTGTCGGACGTTATTTCTCCGCTGAGCACACGGCGCAGATTGGCCAGATAGAGCTCCTGGTCGGTGAGGCGCAGGGCGATGGAATCGGCGAGCACGGTGCTGCGGTAGGCGTTCCGCTTCGTTTCCTGGTCGGCATAACCGGGGATGTAGCGCTTCAGCGGAGTGAAGACGATGACGGCGGTGACCAACGCCCCATGCAATGTGAAGGCGGCGATGGCGAGCAGGAGCACGTTGAGCCGGGAGAGCCGGATGCTGAAACGCTCTTCGAAGGTACGGTCGTTGATGAGCAGCAGCCGGTACTTGCTTTTCAGTTTGCGAAGGACCCGTTCGCGCTTCGGGGGATCGGGTGCTGCGGCCATCACGGACAAATATCGCGGCTCACGGGGCACACGTCGGTGACGCATGTAATTTCCGGGCTTCGATGGCACAGAGCACCCGTGCGTTCAACTGGCTGGTGATCGGCATCTGCGCCGCATTGTTACTGCCGGGCCTGGTGCGTGAGGGCATGTTCATGGACGGCATGCTCTACACCGTGGTGGCGCACAATCAGGCGAACGGCTTCGGCACGTTCTGGGCTCCACGCTTCAGCCAGGTCGGCGTCGCTGGCATGGCCATCTTCCACGAGCATCCACCGCTGGCGTTCGGCCTGCAGGCCTGGTGGTTCCGGGTCCTGGGGGACGGGTTCTTGGTGGAGCGGCTCTACTGTCTTGCGACCGCGTTGATCACGATGTTCCTGATGGTGCGGCTCTGGCGGGAATGTGTGCGCGAACACCCGTCGCTGCGTCCGCTGGGGGGATGGCCGTTGCTCCTGTGGATCATCGTGCCACAGGTGTTCTGGTGTTTTCACAACAACATGTTGGAGAACACGATGGCGGTGTTCGTCACAGCGGCGGTGCTCCAGGTGGTCCTCGGCATGTCGGCCGCCTGGGCGATGCCTGCCGTCATCGCTGGCGTCTTCGTTTTTCTCGCGAGTTTCACCAAGGGCGTGCCCGGGCTCTTCCCGCTGGCCGCCCCGGTCCTTTTGTGGTCCGCGTCGCGGAACGTTCATTCCTTTCGGCGCGCCCTGTTGATCTCCTTGGTGATGGGCACGGTGGTGGCCGCGAGCTACCTGCTGCTCTGGCAATGGCCGGATGCCCGTGGCAATTTGGAGCCCTATGTGAACGGACGCCTGCTGCACCGCATCGATGCCCAGCATACGGTGGAACATCGCTGGCGGATACTTGCCGACCTATTGGCCTCGCAGGTCGGTCCTTTGGTCCTGGCGGGAGCGGTGTTCTTGTTGGGCCGACGAGCGCGGACCGAACGTCCGCCGGACCCATTGAAAGCCACGGCGATCGGCATGTTCCTGATCGGGCTCAGCGGCGTGGCCCCGATGATGTTGACCCTGGTGCAGAAATCGTTCTACAGCGTACCGGCGTTCCCCATGATCGCCACTGGACTGGGATTGCTGAGCGCCCACGGCCTGCGTGGTTTGCTGGATCGTCTCGGGGAGCGCCACGCGTTGACACAGCTGGTTCGGTACACCGGCATCGCAGCCTTCGGGGCGGCCCTGGTCCTTTCGGTGTTCCTGTTCGCCAAACCCGCGCGTGACGCGGACCTTCTCGCTGACGTGGCCGCCATCGGTGCGTCGGTGCCGGCAGGCAGCTTGGTGGATCTGCATCCGGACCTCTGGAACGAATGGAACCTGCAGGGCTACCTCATGCGGTACCACGCGATCTCCCTGGATGATAGGGGGAACCCGTATGCCTGGTCCATCGGTCCGAAGGGGGCCCCGCCGCCGCCGGGATACGTGGATAGTGGCGTTCTTCTTCGAGAACTTGCGCTGTACCGGTCCGACGCAGCTTCCCGGGGGATGAAATAACTTCGCCCGTTCGTAGTTGAAGCTCCCGTGATCCGCGTTCCACCCCTTCGCCCGGCCATCTGGCTGTTGGTAGCCCTCGTCGCGGCCGGATGTTCCAAGAACAAGGACCGCTTCACGAGCCGGGCCTACCATCGTCTCACGGCCCGTGACAATGGCTGGTTCAACGCGAACGAGAAGCTGAAGGAGACCGTGAAGGGCATTGAGAAAGCCTTCGTGGACGACTTCGACGAGGTGTTGCCCATTTTCGTGTACGGCACCGAAGCCCAGGCCAAAGGCGCCGGCGCCGATCTGGAGAAGTGCATCGAGAAGTGCTCGCTGGTGATCGAGCGGCACTCCATGGACATCAAGGGTGAGGAGCGCAACAAATGGATCGATGACGCCTACTTCGTGATAGGGCGTTCCTACTTCTACAAGCGGGCCTACTTCGATGCGCAGCGCACGTTCGATTATGCGGGCCGCCGCTTCAAAGGGCAGAACCGCCAGTTGGAAAGCAAACTTTGGCTCGCACGGACATTGATCCAGACCGAGCAGTACGCGCGTGCTCAGAGCGTGCTCGATGAAGTGCGCGAGATCAAGAAGTTGCCGAAGCGCTTCCCCCACGATGAGTTGGCCGTCATCCAAGCCGACCTGGACCTGAAGCGCGGCAAAGTGGATGATGCGATCATCAACCTGGAGCGCGCGGTAGAGATCACCAAGGGCCGTAACGAGCGCGTGCGCTGGACCTTCATCCTGGCGCAACTCTACCAAGTGAAAGGGCAGGACGAGAAGTCGATCGCGGCCTACAAAGCCGTGACACGTATGAACCCGCCTTACGAACTGGCCTTCCATGCGCAAGTGTTCCAAGCCATGGCGTTCGATCAAGGCGATAGCAAGAAGCTGCGAAAGATGCTGGTGCGCATGTTGCACGACGACAAGCATGTGGACCACTACGACATGATCCACTACGCGCTGGCGGGGATCGATCTGAAAGAGAACAAGGACAGCAGCGCGGTGGCGCACTTGAAGAAGAGCGCCTTGGTGAGCACCACCGACACCCGTCAGAAAGCCAAAACCTGGCTACGCCTGGCGGATCTCTACTTCGATGACCGCGCTTACCCGGATGCGCAACTCTACTATGACAGTACCACGACCCTGCTCGCCGAAGCCCACGTCCGCTACGAAGAAGTAAAGACGCGTGCGGAGGTGCTCGGGGAACTCGTCGAGCAATTGAACATCATCTCCCGGGAGGATAGCCTGCAGGCCCTGGCGGGCATGGACCCGAACGAGCGGGAAAAGGCCATCCAGAAGATCATCCGCCAACGCGAACGGGAAGAGGAGGACAAGGCCGAAGCCGAAGCCGCCGCGCGGGAAGCCCTGGAGAACGGCACCGCCGCTCCTGCCAAACCCGCCACTCCGGTGGCGACCGGGGATCGTGGCGCTTGGTACTTCTATAATCCCCAACAGTTGAGCCGCGGTCTGGCGGAGTTCAAGAAGAAGTGGGGCAACCGCGCTTTGGAGGACGACTGGCGCCGCAAAGACCGGAGCGGCAGCGCGGTGGCCGGCGCTGAAGACCCCGACGAAGAGACGGAAGAGGATCCGACCGCCGAGAAAGAGGAGGAAGGCGAGCCCGCGTGGAAGGACCCCGCGTTCTATTCCAAGGACATCCCCGGCGACACGGCAGCGATCGAAGCCTCCAACGGCCGTATCTGCGAAGCGATGTACCGCTCCGGCATGATCTACAAAGAGAAGCTCAAGGATGTGGACAACGCCATCGAGAGCTTCGAGGTACTGAACAATCGCTTTGACGAGTGCCGCTACACTCCAGAGAGCCACTACCAGCTGTACCGCATCTACCTGGCCCGGGAAAAAAGCGGTGGCTTCATGGACTTCGGCGGCAGTTCGTCGCAGGCCTACGCGAACATCATCCTGGAGCGCTGGCCGGACAGCGAATTCGCACGATTGGTGCGCGACCCTTCCTTCCTGGAAGCGGGTGAAGCGCGTCGCCTGGTAGAATCGGCCGAGTACGACCAGTTGTATCGGGAGTACCGACAGAGGAACTACCTGCTGGTCATCAGCACAGCCAATCAAGTGATAGCGAACGAGCCGAACAATCACCTCTTACCCAAGTACCATCTGCTGAAGGCCATGGCTGTGGGTGGCACGCATGAACTGGGCGCGTTCCGCATCGCCCTCAACGAAGTGAAGGACAAATTCCCCGATACGGACGAGGCCAAAGCGGCGATCGACCTGCTGGCCGCTTTGGACAAACAGGCTGGCACAGCCCAGGCGAACGATGGCAAGGGACCCGCCCCCGCCAGTACGTTCCGTGTGGACCAGGGTCCGCATTACATCGCCTTGATACACCCGAACGAGGCCGGGGATGTGGAAGGGGTGAAGACCAAGATCAGTGACTTCAACCAGCGTTACTATCCGGATCGTAACATTCTGGTGGAAAGCACCATCTTGAACAGCGACCAGCAGGTGGTGCTTTTGCGCCTGTTCGACGACCTTCCAGCTGCTATGGCTTACTACCAGCAGTTCCTGAGCGATATTGGTATGCTCGCCGGGGTGAACGATCAAGGGCATGACATCTTCGCCATCAGCCCTGACAACTACGCCCAACTCTTCCGCAACAAGGACGTCGATGCGTACGCCTCGTTCTTCACCAAGAACTACCTACCGGGCGAATGATCTTGGGCGGCATCGGATAAGTACCTGAGGCTGTTATCTTTGACCCATCCACTGGAACCCAGGAGGCCATGTCGATCTTCCAACCCGATAAAAAGACCGAACCCATGAACAAGGCAGCGGAGCCGGTGAACACCGGAAAGATCAACAGTATCATGGAGGGCACCTCCATCGAGGGTGAGATCCGATCGGACAGCAACATCCGCATCGACGGCCGCGTAAAGGGCATCGTGAACGCGAAAGGCCGCGTGATCGTGGGCCAGAGCGGTGTGATCGAAGGCGAGGTGATCTGCCAGAGCTCTGATATCGAGGGCACCGTGATCGGAAAAGTGAATTGTCAGGACCTTCTGAGCCTGAAGGCCACGGCGAAACTGCAAGGGGACATCAACACCAAGAAACTGGCCATCGAGCCCGGCGCGGTGTTCACGGGCAATTGCAGCATGGCAGGCGGTGTGGTGAAGGAGATGGATCCCATGCGGCTGAGCACATCGGGGAACGCCACCCGCGTGGAGCCGGTGCAGGCCACGCGATAAACATTGGCGGAAAGCCCCATGGCGAAAAGTCGGCGCACCGCCGTACTTCCCGTCCTTCTGTTCAGTGTTCTTTGTACAGGGGTAACGTGGTACACACTGCGCCTGCTTTCTGTCGTTCTCACTTGGCCCTTCGCCGTGATGCTGGTATGGTTCGCGACCGTGACGCTCGCATTACTGCTCTGGCAGGAGCGTGCCGTAGGGGCTGACCTTCGCCCCTTCATGCGTCGGTTCATGGCCGGGCTTGTCATCAAGCTGCTCGGTTCGCTGGTACTGCTCTTCGTATTGATGCGGATGGTGCCGACCGAGAGCGTGAAACCGATGGCCGTTTCCTTCGCGCTGCTCTATCTCGCCTATCTCGGCTTCGGCACAGCGCGGCTCGTGGGTAGCATGCGCCAACAAACACGCCCATGAAGCTGGACGACGGCATCGATAAGGAAGAGCTCGAGGAGGTCACCGGCCCGGCCAAGAGCTATGCACGGTATGGCGCCCTCGGCATCCAGATGGTGGCCTTCCTGGCCGTCGGGGTGATCGGTGGTCGGTGGCTGGATGGGAAGTTGGCGTGGAAATTCCCCCTCTTCACCTTGCTCGGGGTCGCCTTCGGGCTCGTGGGTTCGCTTTGGTTCCTATTCAAAGAGGCCCAACGGAAGTGATCCGGGGACCGCGTTGCGCACAGCGTTCCCGTCGTATGCCCACGACTGCTACATTTGCGGCCGCAAACAGGGGTACCCCCTCCTCGATGTCACTGAAAGCCCTGCTTCCCAACACCTTGCTGTTGCTCGGCACCCTCCTTTTGGGTCCGGCTCTGGCGCAAGAGGGGGCTCATGCCGATCCGGACACGTTGGTGGCGCAGCCTCATGGTGCTGTGGCCGGACACGAGGTGGCGGAACACACATCCTCCGCGCACACCCCGGAGAAGTTCAATGCCGGGAAGCTCATCATGGAGCATATCGGCGATGCGCATAGCTGGCATTTGTGGGGCCACACGAGCCTGCCGCTCCCGGTGATCCTGTGGACAGACCAAGGCGTGGAGTTCTTCAGCAGCGGCGAGCTGATGGACGAGCATCACCAACCCGTCGCGTACCAAGGCGCGCACTATACCTATCTGCTCGAACACGAGAAGATCCACGCGGTACACGTCGATGGCACAGTGAACGAAGCCGCCCAGGTGACCGACCTGAGCCTGACCAAGAACGCCGTCACATTGATCGCGGCCTGCGCTCTCTTGCTCGTGGTGTTCGTGGGCATGGCGCGTGGCTATGCGCAACGCGGCGTGAGCGCCCCGAAGGGTCTCGCGAAATTCCTGGAGCCCATCATACTCTTCGTGCGGGATGACATCGCCAAGAGCGCGATCGGCGAGAAGCATTATCAGCGCTTCCTTCCCTATTTGCTCACGTTGTTCTTCTTCATCTGGTCGCTCAACCTCATCGGACTGATCCCCATTTTCCCTTTCGGCGCCAACGTGACTGGCAATATCGTGACACCCTTGGTGCTGGCCGGGATCACTTTCTTGATCGTGACGTTCGTTGCCAACAAGCACTACTGGCGGCACATCTTCGCCATGCCCGGCATTCCGGTGCCCGTGCTCGTCATCCTCACGCCGATCGAGATCATGGGGCACTTCATCCGTCCCATCGTGCTCATGGTGCGATTGTTCGCGAACATCATGGCGGGCCACATCGTGCTGCTGGTGTTCTTCTGCCTCATCTTCATCTTCAGCAAGAACGGCGAGTCGCTCATCGGCGGCTATGCCACCAGCCCCTTCGCGTTGGCGTTCACCATCTTCATCAACTGCCTTGAACTGCTTGTAGGCGCGCTGCAAGCCTACGTCTTCACGCTGCTCACCAGCATCTACATCGGCACGGCCGTGGCCGGTGGGCATGACGATCATCACCACTAGGAACAACCCGAACATCCAACCTTCACTTCGATGACCACTTTGAACATCCTTCTCCAAGCCGCTCCTGAGGCCAGCATGGCCGTTGCGAAAGCGGGTGCCGTGATCGGCGCCGGTCTCGCCGCGATGGGCGCCGGTATCGGCATCGGCCGCATCGGCGGAAGCGCCCTGGAGAGCATCGCTCGCCAGCCTGAAGCGAAAGGCGACATCGTGAGCAACATGATCCTGGCCGCCGCACTGGTGGAAGGCGTTGCCCTCGGTGCCGTAGCATTGGGCTTCATCGTAGGTCTCTAAAGCGGGCACCTACAGGGTGGTTCCGACGCCGCGCGGTGCGCGACGCGGTCCGGCAAACCCTAGGCACCCGGGTCCATAACCTTCTCGTCCATGGAACTCGTAACCCCCCCCATCGGCCTCCTCTTCTGGATGTGCCTTTCGTTCGGCATCGTGGTTTGGCTGCTGGCCAAATACGCGTGGAAACCGATCCTCGGCAGCGTGTCCCAACGCGAGCGCTCCATCGAAGACGCGTTGAACGAAGCGAAGAAGATGCGCGAGGACATGGCCCGCATGAGCGCTGGCAATGAAGAGTTGATGCGCCAGGCCCGCGAAGAACGCGAAGTGATGTTGAAGGAAGCGCGCGACATCCGCGACCAGGAGATCGCGGGGGCCAAGTCCAAGGCGAAAGCTGAAGCCGAAGCATTGCTGGGCCGTGCGCGTGAGGACATCCGGAACGAGAAGAACGCCGCCATCACCGAGATGAAGAACCAGGTGGCCGAGCTGAGCGTGACGGTCGCCGAGATCATCCTCCGTGAGAAGCTCGGCAGCGAAGCCGCACAGCATGCGCTGGTGGACAAGGTGATGAAGGACGCGGACCTGCGCAAGTCATGATCATCGCTCCGGTCGCCTACCGCTACGCCAACAGCTTGCTGCTGCTCGCCACGGAGCATGGCACACTGGAAGGCACCCAGGCGGATATGCGCTTGGTGGCGGCTACCTGCGCCAAGGAACACGAGCTGATACTGCTGCTGAAAAGCCCGGTGGTGAAACCGGACAAGAAAGACCGCATCCTGGACCTGGTCTTCGCCGGCCAGATCGGCGAAGTGACCGCGAAGTTCATCAGCATTTTGGTGCGCAAGGGCCGTGAAGCGTTGCTGCCCGATGTCGCTGCCGCCTTCACGGAATTGTACCGCCACCAACAAGGGCTCATCACCTGCGAAGTGCGCAGCGCGGTTCCGCTCAGCCCCGAGGCACGCAAGCGCGTGCAGGAAATGGCGGCCAGCAAATTCCCTGGCAAGTCCATCACGCTTTCCGAAAAAGTGGATCCCGATCTGATCGGCGGCATCGTGATCCGCGTCGGCGACGAACAATTGGACGCCAGCGTCAGCCGTCGCCTCCATGACCTGCGTCGTGAATTCTCCAAGAACCCGTACATCCCCGCGATCTAATAGCCCAAGGCCATGGCCGAAGTGAAACCCGCCGAAGTGTCGGCGATCCTCAAACAAGAACTCGCCGGTTTCCGCAGTGAAGCGGAATTGGAAGAGGTCGGTACCGTGCTGCAGGTCGGTGATGGCATCGCCCGTATCTACGGATTGAAAGGTGTGCAGAGCGGTGAGCTCATCGAGTTCACCAACGGCCTGCGCGCCATCGTGCTGAACCTGGAGGAGGACAACGTGGGGGCGGTATTGCTCGGCCCCAGTGTAGGTATCAAGGAGGGCGATACCGTGAAGCGCACCAAGCGCATCGCCAGCATCCGCACTGGTGAAGGCATGGTGGGACGCGTGGTGAACACCTTGGGCGAACCCATCGACGGCAAAGGCCCCATCAGCGGCGAACTCTTCGAGATGCCCTTGGAGCGCAAGGCGCCCGGTGTCATTTACCGCGAACCCGTAAAGGAGCCGCTGCAGACCGGCGTAAAGGCCATCGACGCGATGATCCCCATCGGCCGAGGGCAACGCGAGCTGATCATCGGCGATCGCCAGACGGGAAAGAGCACGGTGGCCATCGACACGATCATCAATCAACGCGAGTTCTTCGACGCTGGAAAACCCGTGTACTGCATCTATGTGGCCATTGGCCAGAAGGGTTCCACCGTGGCCGGCACGGTGAAGACCCTGGAGGAGAACGGCGCCATGGCCTACACCACGGTGGTGGCCGCCAACGCGAGCGATCCCGCACCGATGCAGTTCTACGCACCCTTCACAGGTGCCGCCATCGGCGAGTATTTCCGCGATACCGGCCGACCCGCACTGATCGTATATGATGACCTTTCCAAGCAAGCGGTAGCCTACCGCGAGGTCTCGTTGCTGTTGCGCCGTCCGCCAGGACGGGAAGCCTATCCGGGTGATGTGTTCTACCTGCACAGCCGCCTTTTGGAGCGCGCCGCGAAAGTGACCGCTGACCAGACCGTGGCCGAGCAGATGAACGACCTGCCCGCTTCGCTGAAAGGGAAGGTGAAAGGTGGTGGTTCGTTGACCGCTCTGCCGATCATCGAAACACAGGCAGGTGACGTATCCGCCTACATCCCCACCAACGTGATCTCGATCACCGATGGGCAGATCTTCCTGGAGAGCAACCTCTTCCTCAGCGGTGTGCGCCCTGCCATCAACGTGGGTATCAGCGTGAGCCGCGTGGGTGGCAACGCGCAGATCAAGAGCATGAAGAAGGTGGCCGGAACGTTGAAGCTGGACCAGGCGCAGTACCGCGAACTGGAGGCCTTCAGCAAGTTCGGCTCCGACCTGGATGCCGCCACCAAGTCCGTTCTGGACAAAGGCGCGCGCAACGTGGAGATCCTCAAGCAAGGGCAGAACAGTCCGATGCGCGTGGAGGAGCAGATCGCCATCATCTACTGCGGCACCAAGGGTTTGCTGAGCAAGGTGCCGGTGAAGAACGTGAAACAGTTCGAAGCCGAGTTCCTTACCATGCTCCGCAACAAGCACAGCGATGTGCTGGCCGCCTTGAAAAAGGGCGATTATAACGACCAGATCACCGGTACGCTGGAGAAGGTCGCTGCGGACCTGGTGAAGAGCCTCGACAACTAGGATCGCGAAGCGCGCAGCAGATGGCCAGTCTGAAAGAGGTACGCAACCGGATCGTCTCGGTCAACAGCACCAAGCAGATCACGGCCGCCATGAAAATGGTGAGCGCCGCCAAGTTGCGTCGTGCCCAGGACGCCATTGTGCGCATGCGTCCGTACGCCGAGAAGTTGCAACGGATCCTAAGCAATGTGAGCGCCTCACTGGATAGCAACGAGGGTGTTTACAGCCAGCAGCGCGAGGTGAAGAAGGTGCTCTTCGTAGCCATCGTCAGCAACCGTGGTCTTGCCGGTGCCTTCAACACGCAAGTGTTCCGCCTGATCCGAAAAGCGGCCGCTGATGCAAAGGCCCAGGGTGTTGAGGCCACCGTGCTTCCCATCGGCAAGAAGGCCTTGGACGCCTACCGCCGCACGCCGCTCTTCAACACTGAACTCCCGAGCGACCTCGCCCGGTTGTTCGACGGATTGAACTTCGACAAGGCGGCTCCGATCGCCGAGCTCATCATGGCGAAGTTCGCCGAGGGTAAGTACGACCGCGTGGTGCTCTTTTACAATAAGTTCAAGAACGCCGCCACGCAGATCACCACCGAAGAGCAATACCTCCCCGTATTGCCGCCCGATCCCTCGACGGCGAAGGACAGCACATCGAAGGTGGACTACATCATGGAGCCGGATCGGGCCACCATCGTGCAGGAGATCATCCCCAAGAGCCTCAAGATCCAGCTCTACAAAGCACTGCTGGACAGCCATGCCGCCGAGCACGGCGCCCGCATGACGGCCATGCACAAGGCCACCGACAATGCCGATAGCCTGTTGAAGGAGCTGAAGCTCACCTACAACAAAGCGCGGCAGGCGAGCATCACCAACGAGATCCTGGAGATCGTCGGTGGGGCGGAAGCACTGAAGGGTTAGACCAGCTTAGCGTTCCATCTGGTTCGCTTGGGCCAGGCCGTTCGATAGATCGGCTGGTAACCGCCTAGGCATACTGGTTCCGACATCAATACTTGAATATCAGCCGACTACGCGTGCTGGACAGATGCTTCCGTTGTCGACCAAGTGGTTGTTTTTTCCGACAAACGACCGAATTGTGCCGACGACCATTGACACGAGGCCTGTGATCCGCAAAGATTTGCCGCACTTGAACAGCGGGCCTCCGCCCGTTCGAACGGACCGATGCGGCACCACCTCACCCTTTTCTACGCGCTGCTCCACCTTGGGCTTGCCGCGCAGAACGGTCCTGCAGGTGTGGGAACCGCAGCTAACAACGTGCTCTGGCTAAGAGCGGACAACGGCGTCAACCAAACCGGTGGTTTCGTGGATACGTGGAACGACCGCTCCGGTAACAACAACCACGCGGCGTTCGCGGTTGGCCAGCCTGGACAAAGACCTGCGGTGGTAGCGGGCTCTCAAAACGGCTATCCTACGATAGATTTCGATGGGATCGATGATCAACTTCTCGTTCCCGATCAGAACAATTTGGACCTCACCGGTTGGGACTTCTTCATTGTGAACGCGGTGGACGCGGCCAAGAGCAACAACGTATGGTTCAGCAAGGGCAGCAGCACGCAGTGCAACTACGGCCTGTGGAGTACGGCCACCAACGCGCTCCAACTTCCCATCTACGACATCTGGACGCTTTTCAGCGCACCCACCACGATGGCCAATGTGACCGGCCCGGCGTTCACTCTGGAGCAGTATACGAACAATGTGATCTTCGGATTGTTCCCATCCAGGACAGTCTATAGGAACGGAGTGAACATCTATTCGGATGTGAATCTTTTGCAGCTGCCTCAGACGAACAATCAACCCTTGCGCATCGGCAACGCCACGGGTGCCACTGGTTGGAACCTGGATGGTGATATCGCCGAGGTGATCATGTTCAACAATCGCGTGAACACCGCGCACCGCTATTTGATCGCCAACTACCTCGCGGCGAAATACGGGATGGCGCTCGGCGCGAACGAGATCTATCAAATGGACGATGTCGCCAACGGCAACTACGACCACGATGTCGCTGGTATAGGAAGGGTGGACGCGAACAACCTGCAGATCGATTCCCGTGGCACCGGCATCGTACGCATTTACAATGCCACCAGTCTCGGCAATAACGAGTTCATGATGTGGGGGCACGATAATGACATTCTCGGTACCTGGGGTTCAGTGGATCTTCCTCCGGGTATCCAGGGGCGCTGGTTCCGCACATGGCGCGTGAGTGAACTCAATGCCACGGCCAGCAGCGCGGTGGATGTCGGAACCGTCACCATGGAGTTCGACCTCACCGGGATCACCCCGATCACCACTTCCGATATCCGATTGCTGGTGGACACGGACAACGATGGGATCTTCGCCGATGAGACGCCCATCGGTCCGCCGATCGCAGCGGGCGGGAACATCTACCGGTTCACGGGCGTCACCCAACTCGCGAACGCGCGAAGGTTCACGTTGGGCACGATCAACACCTATCAAACCCCATTGCCAGTGGAGCTGGTCCGTTTCGACGCGGAGGCCGTGCCCCCGACAGGCATAGAGCTCACCTGGTCGACCGCCACTGAAATGGACAATGACCACTTCCTGGTGCAACGCTCGAGCGACCTTCTGGAATGGTTGCCGATCGGACAGGTGGATGGCCAAGGCACCATCCTCCAACCGACCGACTATTCCTTCTGGGACAAGGAACCCTTGCATGGCGCGTCCTACTATCGTCTTCTACAAGTTGATCATAACGGCGAACGGGAACCATCCGCCGTGCGCGGCGTGACCTGGACGCAGGCGTCCTCCCCACGCGTAGTGCCCAACCCAAGCAATGGCCAATTCGCGCTGCGTCTCGAACCCGCGCTCCCATGCATGGTCCAAATGGTGGATGCGTCCGGCCGTGTGGTATGGTCGAGCCGAACTCCCATGACGGGCCTGGTGACCATGGATCTTGGTCACCTTCCCGCAGGCACTTACACCGCGATCATTGGCAATGATCGGGCGCATCTGACCGAACGCGTGGTCATAGAACACTGAGCGTGGTAGCGGATCCTCGCTCGGTGCATTCTGCGTGGGCGCGGACCTGGAGCCCCTCTGATGTACCTGGATAGGAGCGTTCCGGTGATCGCTCGTTGCGAAAGCTCGGCACCTCTTGCGGGTGATCCCATTGAGGACCAGCGCACGTCATCGCCGGCCTGGTGCGTGCGTATTTTGGCGCGGGCCTAGAGGCCGACAGGCCCACATGCGTCGCATCTTTCTCCCCTTCCTTCTCGGAGCTGTGTTGTGCGCCCTGTCATGGGGGCTAACGGGACCCGATGACGATGCGGTTCTGGCCACGCGCACCGAACGACTTCAGCAGGCCGTGAACAAAGCGGCCAGTGCCCTTCGGGCCCAGGTCCGATCGGTCGCTGCGGATCTCGATGCCGAAGGCCTCGACAGCCTGATCCACAGGCAAGGGGATCGATTGATGGATACCCGCACCGGAGTGGAACTTTTCGTGTTCCGTCATGACTCCCTGGTATTCTGGACAAGCCGAGCCCCGGCGGAAGGTGGACCGCTCTATCGGGATGTGGCCGGTCATGCGCAACTCCCGGATGGGACATATCTCCATGCCGAGGTGAACAACGGCCCTTATCGCATCCATGGACTGCGCTTGGTCTGGTATGCTCCACCTATCGAGAACCGCTACCTAACGAAGGGCTTCTCACCCGGTTTGGGGTTGTTGCACGGGCTTGTGGCCGAGCCTGGTCCGGGGCTTGGTCCGGTAGTGCGCGACGGCGAGGGCCAAGTGATGTTCCGAACGGCATTGCCGGACGAACCGGGGCCTGGGGGAGGTTGGCCCATCGTTCGTTCCCTGCTGCTGCTGCTCGGGACATGCCTCGTTGTCGTTGCTTTCTGGCGCACCTCCATGCGACTTGCCGAGAAAACGAACGTCACTACCGGGGTACTTGCTTTCCTTGGCGTTCTTCTTCTGGCCCGTTGGCCTGGATTGACCTACCGCACCTTCCCGGACCAGGACACTTTTACCCTTTTCGATCCGGTCCTGTATGCCACGTCCTTCCTTTTCCCCTCGCTTGGGGACTTCCTCCTGAACGCAGGGCTTTTCTTGTGTCTCGTGCTCTTCGTCCGAAGCGCATTGCACGGGCCCCTTGTTGCGGCTCCACGCGTCGGGCATTTCTGGAACATCGCATGGCTCGCCGTCCTGCTCGTGGTCGCAGCGTGGCTTACCGGACTGGTACAAGGCCTGGTTACCGACAGCCGGCTCGAACTCGACCTCCAACATGTCGAGGGCTTCGATCCCTACAGCGCGCTTGCTCTCTGCGGCGCGGCCATCTTCTTTGGGGGATGGTGTTTGTTGGCGGATACCTGGGTCCGTTCATTGGCCCATACGTTACCGATGAAGTATGTGGTGGGGGTAGCACTACCCATGCTCTTGTTCTCGATCGCGCTGCACCATTGGGCGGGCGTGTTGGATACGGTGCATGTGCTCTGGCCATGGCCCTTGCTCGCCGTGGCGTACTTCGGACGGGTACACCGGCTGGGATTCGCTGAGGCGGTACTGGCCCTGGCGGTGCTCTCGGCGTTCACCGCCCACCTGCTCACGCGGTCGGTGCGGGAAAGGGAGGAACGGCAACGCACGGCCGTGGCCGAACGCCTGCTGAGCCAGGAGGATCCGGTGGTGGAGCAGATGTTCCGGGAACTCGCTCCTCAACTGCGCACCGATCCGATCCTGTATGCTTCGCTCACGGACTCGATGCCTTGCACCGCCGCTGACCTGGACCGCTTGGTGCGACAAGAACGCTTCTCTGGCTATTGGGAGCGCTACGACGTTCGGCTCTATGCTTTCGGCACCGACGGAATTCCGCGATGCGCCACGGATGCCACACCACCTTTCATCGGGTCCGGCGCCTTGTCCATTCCGGGCCGCTCGGTGGCCATCACCGACATGCCCGATCTGCATGTGGAGCATGGTGCGGACAAGCGTCCCTTCTACCATGCCCGCGTAGCGATCATGCCGGCGGACACACTGGGACCTGCCCAGCTCATCGTCGAACTCCATCCGCGCTTGGTGCCGGAAGGGCTCGGCTTTCCGGAGTTGCTGCTGGCCGGTAGCGACCCGCTCGACCAGCGCATCGACCGCTACGATCGTGCACGCTACGAGAGCGGGCAACTGGTGGAAGGGTCCGGGGCAACGGTGTTCCCCCTGCACTGGGACCCGGTGCGCACGGCACCCGTAAAGGTCGCCGATCATGCCCTCATCCCCTACGGAGACCCCGCAGGATCGCTCTTGGTGCTGAGCGTCCCAGAGGTCACCTGGGTGGACAAAGCCACGGGGTTCAGCTACCTCTTCGCCTTCTTCAGTCTGTTGTTCGTGCTGGTCTTCGGCGTCGTCGCCGTGGTCCGGAACCGCGGGCTTCCGTCGGTGAGCATCGCGGGGAAGGTCCGCCTCGCCTTGGTTTCGTTCACTGTGATCGGGCTGGTTTTCTTCGGTCTTGGTACACAGCGTCTCCTCAGCGGTTCCTATGCCGAACGAAGCACTGCGGCGCTGGTGGAAAAAACCCGCTCCGTTCATGTCGAACTGCAGCGCAGATTGGATGGCACGGCGCCGCTAGCAGGTGACCGTAACGCGTATCTGGACCATGTGCTGGGGCGCCTCAGCAATATCTTCTTCACGGACATCCACGTTTACCGCCGCGATGGCCAGGTGTTGTCCTCCTCGCGGCCGCAACTGTTCTCCGCTGGGTTGCTTGGACGACGGATGGACCCCGCCGCGTATCTCGAATTGGCGATCCGCGGTTCGAACATGTTCGTGCATGAGGAAGCCCTGGGTAAGGCCGTACACCGCGCGGCCTATATGCCGCTGCGCGACGACCGCGGCGTTCTGCTCGGCTATCTCGGTCTGCCCTCCTTCGCCGACCAAGCCCAACAGGACCGCGATCGCGCCGCCGTGTATGTGGCTGTTGCCAACCTCTTCGTGCTGCTCTTCGCCCTCAGCGTGCTGGTGGCGGTGTTCATCAGCAACTGGACCACGCGACCATTGGATGTGCTGAAGGAGAGCCTGCGTCGTGTGGCGCTCACCGGGGCGAACGTGCCACTGCGGTACCGGGGGCAGGATGAAGTAGGCCGACTTGTGGAAGTGTACAACAGCAAAGTGGAGGAACTGCGCGAAAGCGCGGAGAAGCTCGCGCGCAGCGAGCGCGAGAGCGCCTGGCGCGAAATGGCGCGGCAGGTGGCGCACGAGATCAAGAACCCGCTCACCCCGATGAAATTGAACGTGCAGCACTTCCAACGCACCTGGGACCCCGGTGCGAGCGACGCACGCGAACGCCTCGACCGTTTCACCACCGCGCTGGTCCAGCAGATCGATGTGCTGGGACGTATCGCCGGTGAGTTCTCGCACTTCGCACAGATGCCGCCCGCCCGACCCGAGCCCCTGGACCTGCGCGACGTGGTCTCCGCAGCGATCGGTCTGTTCCACGGTCACCCGAACGTGCATTTGACGCTCGATGCGAGCGGCCCTATCCCGGTCCTTGCCGATCGCGAGCATCTGTTGCGTGTCTTCAACAACCTGCTCCAGAACGCGCTACAGGCGATCCCGAACGATCGCGACGGATCGGTCCGTGTGGTGCTTCGGCGAGAGCATGGACAGGCCGTCGCCGAAGTGCGCGACAACGGGACCGGCATCGCGGATGATGTTCGCGACCGCATCTTCACCCCCAGCTTCACCACCAAGACCAGCGGCATGGGCCTGGGTCTGGCCATGGTGAAGCGGATGGTGGAACAGGCCGGCGGAACCGTGCGCTTCGAGACGCGCGTGGGGGAAGGCAGTACGTTCTTTCTCACCCTACCGCTCGAAATGCCTCATTGATCGACACGACCGGAGGTGAACATCGAACTGTGTACAATGGCATATGACCGCACGGGAGATCGGGGAACCTCAAGCGGCATCTTCGGGGTATCCATCCCAGCGGCCATGCGCAAACACCTCGTCCTCTTCTGTGGCCTACTACCCACACCTTATCTGCTTGGCCAAGCACCGGGCATTGCCTGGCAGCACGCTCTGGGCGGATCGGCCACCGACGAAGCGAAGGATGTGGAACAGACCGCTGATGGCGGATCCGTGATCATAGGGTCCACGCAATCGACCAACGGCGACGTCACGGGGCTCCATGGCGGAACTGATATCTGGGTAGTGAAGCTCGATGCATTGGGCGCGCTCGTATGGCAGAGGACGCTTGGCGGGTCCGGCTACGACTACCCCGGAGCGATATCCCCGACGAGCGACGGGGGTTACATCGCAGTGGGGAGGAGCAGCTCAACCGATGGGGATGTGACAGGCAACCATGGCGGAACTGCTGATGCCTGGGTGGCGAAGCTCGATACCGCTGGCAATATCCAATGGCAGCGCTCGCTCGGTGGTACGTTGAGCGATTGGGGCTACGACGTACTGCCGACCAACGACGGAGGCTACATCGTCGCTGCGAGCACATACTCAAGCGATGGTGACGTAACCTTCATCCATGGTTACGAGGATGCCTGGCTCATTAAGCTGAATGCCCTTGGAGACATTGTCTGGGAACGCACCTATGGAGGCTCCCTCTATGAAAGTGCGAAAGCTGTCCGGCAGACGATCGATGGAGGTTTCATCCTTGCGGGATATACCCAATCCACTGACGGTGATGTGGTGGGTAACAATGGTTGGCGGGACGCCTGGGTGGTGAAAGTGGATGGCACCGGCAACATCCAATGGCAGGCGTGCTACGGCGGCACGCAGATGGAGGACTTTGGATCGTTGGCCACCACCTCAGATGGTGGTTACATCCTGGCAGGGAACGCCGCATCCGAGGATGGGGATGTGGTGGGCTGGCATCCCGGTTACACCTGCGGAAGCCCGCATGAGGATGGATGGATAGTGAAGATCGATGGCAGCGGATCACTCGAATGGCAGCGGTGCCTGGGAGGTCTCAGTTTTGAATCCATGATGGACGTTCAGCAAACACCGGATAACCGTTTCGTGGTCGCAGGGGTGGCCGGATGGTTGGATGGCGATGTGGAGACCAATCTTGGGGGCAACGACTATTGGGTGTTACAGTTGGATCCTTCCGGCAATATCGACTGGCAAACATCCCTGGGAGGCTCCAGCAGCGAGACGCCCGGTGCCCTCGCTCTGCTGGACGATGGCGGTATTGAGATCGTTGGATCCACGGGCTCAACGAACGGCGATGTGACCGGACATCATGGGGGCCTCGACATCTGGGCGGTGAAACTCACGGGCGAATACAACACCATTACCGGCACGCTCTTCTGCGACATGAACAGCAACGGTGCACAGGATATGGGCGAGCCACCCATACCCTACCGCGGTGTGCAGACGATCGGAACGGGCGAAGTCACCTGGTCGAGGCAGGACGGTACGTACCACCTCGTGGTGGCCGGGGACGGCAACTTCGATATGGAAACTATGGCCATTCCCAACTACAGCAGTGCTCCAACCACACATTCCGCAGCGTTCACAGGTTTCCAACAGACCGACGCCGCCAACGACTTCGCGTTGCAGCCCACCGCAGCGGTCAATGATCTCACCGTGGCCATCACGCCTTCCTTCGCTTTCCGGCCTGGTTTCTCAGCGCAGTATTCCATCCACTACAGCAATGTCGGCACCACTGGGCTCGCACCCACTTTGGTCTTCCAGCTCGATCCGAACTTCATTTTCGACCACGCCTCCGTAGCCCCCGACGCGGTCACCGCTGATTCCATCGTGTGGATGCCTGGAACCGTACAACCGTTCGAGGGTGCAACCATCACGGTGTACGGCACGGTGGATCAGAACGCCCCGCTCGGCTCCACGATCGCTTCCTCCGCGAGCATCGCACCCCTCATCGATGATGTGGAGCCCAGCAACAACTCCGCGACGTGGGATGTGACCGTCATCGGATCGTACGACCCCAACGACATCATCGTGGACCGCGCCACGGTGGAGCCCGCCGAGCTGGTCGACCCTCCTTACCTCAACTATGCGATCCGCTTTCAGAACACCGGCACGGACACGGCCTTCACTGTGCTCGTGGAAGACATACTTCCACAAGAACTGCAGTTCAGCACCTTCCAGTTCGTGGCCGCTTCCCATCCCATGGAGATCGCCTACAACGCCAACAGCAAGCGACTTTCCTTCCGCTTCGACAACATCCTGCTGCCCGACAGCAACACCAACGAGGAAGCGAGCCACGGTTACGTACACTACCGGATCAAGCCGCTTTCCTCGCTCACGCTGGGCGATTCCATCCTGAACCAGGCGGCCATCTTCTTCGACTACAATTCACCGGTGTTCACCAACACCGCGCATACGGTGATCGAGGCGGCCACAGCGATGGCAGGAGCGATGCCGACCGATGATCTCTTGCTCTACCCCAATCCAGCGCGAGGTTCGGTACGGGTGAACTCAATTACCGCTGATCCACACGCGATGATCGTCGTTGCGGATGTCACTGGCCGCGAACTGCTGCGGGATAGGATGACCGGCACCACGCAGACCCTCAATGTCATTGACCTGCCGCGTGGTGTGTACATGGTATCTCTGCACACAACGAACGGAGAGCGAACGCAGCGTTTAGTGCTGGAGTGATCCACGCCTTGTCCGGCACTGCGGTGGCCGGGATACTTTTGAGGACCCTTCGCGGCGAAGGGTGAACCCGACCCATGAGCTACCTGAACCTTTTGATCAACGATGCGGAAGGCATCCGCACCATCACCATCAACCGACCGCAGCAGCTCAACGCGCTGAACCGCGACACGATCGATGAGCTCGATCGCGCCTTGAGCGAGGCGGATGCGGACAAAGGCGTGCGCGTGATGATCATCACCGGCAGCGGGGCCAAGGCCTTCGTCGCTGGGGCGGACATCAAGGAGTTCGCGCACTTCTCCGTGGAAGAAGGCAAGGCCTTGAGCGCCGACGGCCAGCGCAAGCTCTTCGACCATGTGGAACGCATGAGCAAACCAGTGATCGCCGCCGTGAACGGCTTCGCCCTCGGCGGCGGTTTGGAACTAGCCATGGCCTGCCACTTCCGCGTGGCGAGCCAGACCGCCAAGTTCGGTCTGCCAGAGGTCTCGCTAGGCGTGATCCCCGGGTACGGCGGTACGCAACGGCTCGCGCGTTTGGTGGGCAAAGGGAAAGCTCTGGAGATGACCCTGATGGGCAACATGGGTTTCGATCCTGCGGAAGAGGCCCTGCAATGGGGGCTGGTGAACCACGTTGTACCACCGGACCAACTGCTCTCCACCTGCCAGGAGCTCGCCAGTAAGATCGCACGCAACAGCCCCACCGCCCTCGCCGCCGCCATCCGCGCGGTGAACGCCGGCTACGAGCCCGGCGTGAACGGCATGCAACGCGAGATCGAGGAGTTCGGCAAGTGCTTCGGCACGCCTGATTTCAAGGAAGGCACCAGCGCGTTCATGGAGAAGCGGCAGGCGAACTTCATGGTTGCGTGATCCAATATCAACCTCGGTATTTCTCGGTCGCTATCCACTTGGTCGTTGTGGCGATCAGCTTCCTCGCCTGCGGCTTCTCGGCTCGGGTAGGACTACAGGATGAGGGAGGCATGCGGCTCTTCTTATGTTTTGTTGCATTCTTCATGCTCTTACTAGGGTATGTGCACGCCGTACCCTTGTTCCTTTGGCCATGCGCGATCACTCTTGACCGGGATGCTGGGAGGATCACCTTTTGCTATTTGCTATTCCAAAGGACGATAGCTCTCGAACGACTTGAACGATGTGCGGTCAGTGAAGCGCTGAATCGATATCCCTATCAGACTTACTTACTTCATGTCAAGGGCGGAGGGGTCATCACACTGTCCGACTTGACCATTTCACAGTTCCCGGGACCCTTCGCTTACAGCATCGGACTGGATGTAACTGAGCGGCGGCCTCGTTTCATTCCGGGATTCGGTTGGTTGTCCCAGATAAAATGAGCGTCCTCCGCAAACTCGCCGGGCAAACGGCCATCTATGGGCTGAGCAGCATCGGTGCGCGCTTCCTTAACTACCTGCTCACGCCGCTCTATACGAGCAAAGGCGTGTTCCCACCTGCGGAGTATGGCGTGATCACCGCGCTCTATGCGTGGACGGCCTTGCTCAACGTGGTGCTCACCTACGGGATGGAGACCACCTTCTTCCGCTATGCCAGCAAGGATCCCAACGGCGCGCCACGGGTGTATTCCACCGCTACTTGGGCGCTGAGCATTTCCTCTTCCGTGTTCGTGGTGCTTGGTTCCTTGTTCGCGTGGCAGATCGCCGGAGGCATCGGCTATCCTGGTCATGGTGTGTCGGTGCTCATGCTGGTGCTGATCATCGGCATCGACGCAGCGACCGCAGTGCCTATGGCGCGTTTGCGCCAGCAGGGACGCGCGTGGCGTTTCGCGGCGGTGAACATCATCAACGTGCTGGTGAACATCGCGCTCAACGTGTTCTTCCTGGCCTACTGCCTGCCGAAGTACAACGCCGGTGAAACCAACGCGTTGATCGACGCCGTGTACGATCCGGCCTTCGGCGTGGGCTACGTCTTCCTCGCGAACCTGATCAGCAGCGGCGTGAAATTCCTTCTGCTTGTTCCAGAGTGGCCGCCGATCAAGTTAGGTATCGACAAGCAATTGCTCCGGCCGATGCTCGCCTTCGGCGCGCCGCTGTTGCTGGCAGGACTTGCCGGCATGATCAATGAGACCGCCGACCGCGTGCTGATGAAACACCTTCTGCCTGCGGATATCGCTGACGAGCAGATCGGGATCTACGGCGCGTGCTACAAGCTCGCCATCCTGATCACACTCTTCATCCAGGCGTTCCGCATGGGCGCGGAACCTTTCTTCTTTAGTCACGCGAAAGAGAAGGACAGCAAGCACACGTTCGCGCACATCATGAATGTCTTCGTAGCCGTGTGCATGGGCGCCTTCCTGCTGGTGATGCTCTTCCTCGACCTGTTCAAGTGGTTCATCCCGAACCCGGCCTACCACGAAGGGTTGCGCGTGGTGCCCATCCTGATGTTGGCCAACGTCTTTCTCGGCATCTACTACAACCAAAGCGTGTGGTACAAACTGACGGACCGAACGCGCGCTGGCGGCACCATCGCGCTGATCGGCGCGGTGATCACGCTGGTACTGCTCTTCGTGTTGATCCCGCGCATGGGCTATATGGGCGCGGCGTGGACCACGCTCGCCTGTTATGCGAGCATGGCGATCATCAGTTACGTCTGGGGGCAACAGCACTACCCGATCCCGTACAACGTGAGCCGCATGCTGGCCTACATGGCGGGCGCGGTGTTCCTGTGGTGGGCGGCGGAACAGCTTCCGTTGGATGGCGTGCTGAAATACGCGGTGCGCGGTGTGCTGCTCCTCGGCTACACCGCAGTGGTCTGGCGAAAAGAGCGCGGCCCGTTGTGGCGCGCATGACCGAACGGAGCGTTCAATGCTCCACGACGAAGCGAGCGGCGCTCCTGCCCGCATCGGTCACCACGACCAGCATGTAATGGCCCACGCTCAGATCCTGCACGTCGATCACGATAGGTCCTGGCCGCGCCCGGACCCGTCGCACGACGCGCCCCACCGGATCGAACACCAGTAGATCATCGCGAAGCACCTGATCGGATGGAATTCGAACGTTGATCTCTTGTGTTGCGGGATTCGGATAGATCTCCAGCGAGAGAGCCTGGCTTCCGGCTCGCGCTATCTGCGTGAAGAAGCCGAGCGTATCCGCAGGAATGAACAATTTCGGCGGTGCTGATCCGGAGAAGCAATCCTTCGTTCCGTAGGCCAGGTAACCGGTGGGCGTAAGGAGAACGCTCGACCCCATATCGTAGAGCGAATCACCATGCAAGCGGGACCACAGGCTGTCACCGGCGGAAGAAAGCAAGGTCACACACAGTTGCTGCTTGTCGGGCGATTGGTAGGTACCCACAGTTCCCACGGTGAGGTAGGTGCTATCCGGCAACGCCACGACGTCCATCATCTTCTGGTTGTAGATCCTGTCCCACAGGATGGTGCCGTTCGTGTCGGTGCGCAGGATCCGGGAGGAGGTGTAGTCGTAGTTGGCGAGCATCAACAAACCGTCGTCCAGGGTGGTGATGATGCGACGTGTGGTCTTTTGCAATGTGTCCGACAAGAGCACCATGCCTGCCTGGTCGCCATCTTCCGTGAACCGGAGGAGGTACAAAGCCAGGTGATCCTGGCCCACGGTATCGAGCACCGTGGAGAACACATGCCGCCCCGAGGTGAGCGCGGGACAGCCGATGTTGTCGTAGTAATAAGTGCCCAGCGGCTGGTTCTCGATGCTCACGGTGGTCCCCGCATTGGTCAAGGTGTAGTCCTCGAACCAGGTCGGTGGCACGTAGCCGATCTGGATGTTCGGCTGCTGCGTATCCAAGGCGAGGAGATGGATCTCCTGGTTGGCGGTCTCCCAGACATCCGCGAGCGAACGTGAGCAGGGCTGGTCGTATTGATGCCACCACAGTATGTTGCCGGATTGGTCGATCTTCAGTGCGAAGAGCTGCGCCATGGGCAGGGCTGCGACAGCCATTCCGCAATAGGTGTAGGAAGATTGCGCCATTCCAGCGATCAGCGTATTCCCATCCATCAGATCGATCACGTGCGTGATCCCCGTTGGCTTGATGGAGTCGATGCGCTGTGTCCAAAGCGTATCGCCGCTGGGCTCGATCTTCACCAGGTAGGTGGCGATCGCCCAATCCTCGAAGGGGGTTCCGCTTCCCTGGGTCCAAGCCCCATGGATGCTTCCGCACAACAAATAATTCCCGTCGCTGGTCTGGTGCATGGTGTGCGCATAGACCCGATGGCCGGTATAGGGGTACTGGTTCTGCCAATCGACCCATTGGGCGGACACCGCCATGGAGGCCAGAACGGCCAAAAGGAAGGATGCACGTCGCAGCATAGAGATCGCCATGGAAGATCGTTTCGGACGAAGCTAGCCGCTTGCGCCGTTCAGCTATCGCCTCTTCGACTGACCTTTGTGAACAGATGACCAGCAGATCTGAAATGCTCCCTGTTCGCATAACGAACAAGGGCAAACATCCATTCCCACGCTACGCCACCGAGCACAGTGCCGGCTTGGACCTCCGCGCGAACTTGGAGACCGAGATCACCCTGCCCCCCGGCCAACGCGCGCTGATACCCACCGGCCTTATTTTGGAGCTACCCGAAGGCACCGAGGCGCAGATACGTCCGCGCAGTGGGCTGGCCTTCAAACACGGGGTCACGGTGCTCAATGCGCCGGGCACGATCGATGCGGATTACCGCGGCGAAGTGGGCGTGCTGCTGATCAATCTGGGACAGGAGCCCTTCGTGGTGAAGGACGGGGAACGGATCGCGCAAATGGTGGTGGCACGGTACGTGCGCATCACATTCGAGGAAACTGCGGACCTTCGCGCCTCGGAACGCGGGGAGGGTGGCTTCGGCCACACCGGCACCCGCTGAGCGAACTGACCGGCATGAAGATCATCGTACCGATGGCGGGTATGGGCAAACGGATGCGTCCGCATACCCACACCACCGCCAAGCCCCTCCTCCCGATCGCGGGCAAACCCATTGTGCAACGCCTTGTGGAGGACCTTGCCGCCGTGGCCGGGGAACCTGTGGAGGAAGTTGCCTACATCGTACACCCTTCCTTCGGCAAGAAGGTGGAAGAACAACTGGTGGGCATCGCGAAAGCCATCGGGTCGAAGGGCACCATCCACTACCAGAACGAGGCGCTCGGAACGGCCCATGCCATCCTCTGCGCGGCGCCAGTGCTGAACGGGCGCGTGATCGTGGCCTTCGCCGATACGCTCTTCCGCGCCCAATTGAAATTGGACAAGGACTGCGACGGCGTGATCTGGGTGAACAAGGTGGAGGACCCCAAACCTTTCGGTGTGGTGAAGCTGGACGACAAGGGCATCATCACCGAGTTCGTGGAAAAGCCGCAGACCTTCGTGAGCGATCTGGCCATCATCGGCATCTACTACTTCGCCGATGGGGAATACCTCCGCAAGGAGATGCAGTTCCTCATCGACAACGATATCAAGGACAAGGGCGAATACCAGCTCACCAACGCCATGGAGAACATGAAGCGCAAGGGTGCGCGCTTCAAGGCCGGCAGCGTAGATGTGTGGATGGACTGCGGCAACAAGAACGCCATGGTGGACACCAACACCAAGGTGCTCGGCTTCCTGAAAGGCGACAAGTCGTTGATCAGTCCGAGGCTGAAGAAGGAGAACAGCGTGGTGATCGAACCCTGCTTCATCGGGGACGAGGTCACCCTGACCAACAGCGTGGTGGGCCCCAATGTGAGCATCGAGAAAGGAAGCACCGTGACGGGCAGTGTGGTGCGTAATTCGATCCTTCGGGGGGATGTACGTGTACAAGATGCCGTGCTTGACAACTGTATGCTCGGTGAAAGCGTTGTGTACCACGGCCACGCTGCCGACCTTAGCGTGGGCGACCACGGCACCGTGGCCTGATCCCACCCGCTGATGCTCCCTCTCCGCCCCGCTCTCCTTCCGCTGCTCGCCGCGTTGATCATGGGCTGCGGTGGTGCGCGCCCGGTGGCGGACAAGCCTACGGAACGGGCACTTTCCGAACCCGGCGATCATGTGCAGGCCAGCGACAAGCGCGCCCAGGTGATGCGCGTCTTCATGGACGCTACGCAGGCGCGATTGAAGGGCGAGTACGGCAAAGCCTCGGCGCTCTACGATCAATGCCTGAAGATGGATCCGGCCAACCACGCGGCCATGTTCGAACTGGCCAAGCTGCTGCACATGCAGCAGCGGCCGGCCGAGGCCCTTCCGCTCGCCAAGCAAGCGCGCAACCTCGACAAGGACAACATCTGGTACTACTTCCTGCTCGCCGACCTCTATGGCCAGTACGGCCAGTCCGCGGAAGCGGCGCAGGTCTATCGGGACATATTGGAACGCTGGCCCGAGCGGCACGAGGTGCGCTTCCAACTGGCGCATACCCTGGCCGTGGCAGGCCGCACCGACGATGCCCGAAAGGAGTTCGAGGTGTTGCGCCAACAATTGGGGAACACCGAAGAAGTGGTGATGCAGGAGTACGGCATGCTGGCGAACAACGGCGAATTGGAGAAGGCCGAGCAAGTGCTGAAGCAAGCGTTGAAGGACGATCCGGAAAACGTGAGCTACCTGGGCATGTTGGCCGAACTCTACGACGAGATGGGGCGCAGTGAAGAAGCCCTCGCGCTCTACCAACGCGTTTTGGTGAAAGACCCCGACGACAGCATGACGCGGCTCGCCTTGGCCGAACACCACTACGCCAAGAACGAGATGGATCCGGCGTTCGAACAACTTGGCCTGGCGTTCGCGGATCCCGATCTGGACGTGGATCCCAAGATGCAGGTGTTGCTCGGTTTCTTCGAGATGACCAGCGGACAGGGCACCGCCGCCGAAGATCAAAAAGCACTGCTGCAGCGGTGCTACACCTTGATCGACGTCCTGGAAAAGACACACCCCGACAGCGGCAAGCCACCAAGCATCCGTGGCGATTTCCTCATGCGCGATGGCCGCACCTCCGAGGCGCGCGATGCGTTCCGCAAAGCGCTGGAGCACGAAAAGGACAAGTACCCGATCTGGATGCAGGTGCTGCAGCTCGACCTCCAAGCGAACGACTATCCCGGGCTGAAGACGGATGCTACCGCTGCGATCGAACTATTTCCCACCAGCCCGGAGCTTTTCCTGTTCCAAGGCATTGCCTGCTCACAATTGAAGGAACACGAGCAGGCCATCGAGGCTTTGGTGACCGGACGCGACCTAGTGGTGGACAATGACCCCTTGCTCGCGCAGTTCTGGACCAGTTTGGGCGATGCCTACAACGTGGCCCAGCGGTTCGACAAAAGCGACGAGGCCTTTGAACAAGCCCTGAAATTGGACCCGAAGAACGCGACCACACTGAACAACTACGCCTACTACCTCAGTGTGCGCGGCGAGAAGCTCGAACGTGCCAAAGAGATGAGCGCCCTCTCGAACCAACTCGCCCCAGGCCAGACATCGTTCGAGGACACCTATGCCTGGGTGCTCTACAGGATGGGGAAGCATGCGGATGCGCGGACCTGGGCGGAAAAGGCGCTGGCCAGCGGTGGCAGCACCAGTGGCGAAGTGGTGGAACACTATGGCGACATCCTTTACGCGCTCGGTGATCAGGCCGGGGCGGTGGAACAATGGCGCAAAGCGCAGCAGTTGGGCGGTGCCGGGGAGCAGATCGACCGCAAGGTGTCCGAAGGCAAACCCGTTCCTTGATCCCGTGCCATGGCGCAGCGAACCCATAAGGGGGCAGTTGTGCTGCTGGTCGGCGTGGTTCTCGCCTCATCGGCATGCCATCCCCTCCAAAGCGTCATCCACACAGATCGCGTGCTTCCTCTCCGTTCCTGGGAGAAAGTGCTGGAACGCGCGGTGGCAGCACAGCCGGTCCCGGTACGCTACTATGCCGCCAAGGTCGATGTCGACCTGAAACTGCCGGAAGGCGATCGCTCTTTCAAGGGCATCATTCGCTCCGTCCAGGATAGTGCATTGTGGTTGAGCGTGGTGCCGGCACTGGGTATTGAGGCCGCGCGGGCGCTGATCACTACCGATTCGACGAAGTTCATGGACCGGTTGCACGATACTTACTTCCTCGCAGGGCGCGATAGTGCGCGCGCCCGCTTCGGCTTGGACCCGGACCTGGCCTTGTTCCAGGACGCGTTGCTCGGCCGCGCCATCGGATTGGATCCTACGGAAAAGTACCGGGTGGACCGCGAGGAAGGCTTGTACGTTCTTACGAGCAAAGAGAGGCGCCGCTTCATCCGCGCTGCGGAAGATCTCCTACCCGAAGACACGCTCGCCGGGGATCGGGACATGCCCGAACGACGCCTGGAGCGCACTTTGCGTCGGGCCGAGGTGCGCGAGGCCGTGGTGCTGCGCTACTGGATCGAGCCGGACAGCTTCCGGGTGGTCCGGGTACGAGTAAGCGACTTGGTACACGATCAACATGCCGATGTGCGTTATGAGGACATCGGAGGCGAGGATCGGCCACCGCTACCCCACCGCATCTCGCTTTCTTTGTCCGACCCTGCCCGCCATGCTTCCGGCACCCTTCAATTGCACCGTGTCGAGACCACCGGTCCGCTCAACCTGCCGTTCAAGGTCCCCGAGAAGTTCGTTCCGATGGAGTGAGCGCGCTGGCGCTATCGCTTTGGCGCTGCTGATGATCCTTCCCGGTCCTGCGCAGGACCGCAAGGCGTTGGAGAAGAAACGGGATGCCCTGGACAAGCAGATCCGCACCACCAACACACTGCTCGAGCAGGCGCAACGGGAGCAGAAAAGCACCCAGAAGCAGCTGGTCCTCCTGAACGAACAACTGCGTGCCCGGCAGGAGTTGATCGCCACACTGGGTGGTGAGGTCCACCAAGTGGAACAGCGCATCGCCGAGGACGAGGCGGTGGTGCGCGCGCTCAGCGACGACCTGGTGCAGCTCAAGGAAGAATACGGACGAATGCTCCAGTACGCCTATCGCAACCGCAGCTCCTACGATCGACTTAGTTATCTCTTCGCCGCCGAGAGCTTCGCCCAAGCCTACAAGCGCGGCCGCTATCTGGACCAACTGGCCGAGCACCGCAGACAGCAAGCGGACCAGATCGTTGCGACCCAGGTCTCCCTCCAAGCGAAGATCGACGAACAGAAACGTCGTCGGGAAGAGAAGACCACCCTGCTCAGCGCACAACAACAGGAACGTGCGCGGCTGGACAAGGACCGCGATGGACAACAAGCGGCGTTGGGGACACTGAAGAAAGAAGAGAGCCGCCTGAAGGAGACCCAGCGCAAGCAGGAACGCCAGCGCACCGATCTCGACCAAGCCATCCGCAAAGCGATCGAAGCGGAGATCAAGGCGCAGCAGAAGGCGAGCGGCGGCAAGACGGGCGGGCTGTCATTGACGCCTGAGGCGCGCGAGTTGAACGCGGACTTCGAAAAGAACAAGGGCAAGCTGCCCTGGCCGGTGGAGAAGGGGGTGATCACGGCACGTTTCGGCAAACAGCCACACCCGGTGCTCAAGGGCATCACGATCGAGAACAACGGCGTGGACATCACCACGGAGAAAGGCGCTGCGGTGCGCGCGCTCTTCCGCGGCGAGGTGAGCAGTGTGATCGTGATCCCCGGCGCCGGCAAAGCCGTGATCGTGACCCACGGGGCCTACCGCACCGTGTACAGCAATTTGCGTGAAGTGAGCGTGACCAAGGGCCAGAAAGTGGAAACCAAGCAGAAGGTGGGCGTGGTGCTCAGCGAGGAGAACACGAGCACCGCGCATGTGGAGATCTGGAAGGTGACCGCCGAGGGTTTGATCAAGGTGGATCCAGGGCCCTGGCTGGCCCAGCCGTAACGGCCCGTTCGCCGATCGGCCGGAACGTATCTCAAAAGTGCTTTTGGAAGCGAGCGAGAGGTATTCCGCGATCAGGCGAGGCGCCGGAAACGAGCATGGTCGGTCTCCTACGCGCCATAGCCGCTTCGGCGACGGAGCCGTGCTCTGTGAGGTTCCGGCAACGAAGCATGGGCGCGGAACGCTCGAGCGCAGCCTAAAAGGCGTTCTTGAGATACGCTCTACCTTCGCTGCGGCTTCCGGTCTTCGCACCATCGGTCCGGCAAGCCTTCCAACATGGGCAAGCTCGGTGTTACGGAGATCATCCTCATCATCCTCGCCATTCTGTTGTTGTGGGGCGGTAAGAAGATCCCCGAGCTCATGCGCGGCCTGGGCAAGGGCATGCGGGAGTTCAAGGACGCGCAGAAAGGCGAACCTTCCTCGGAAGAGAAACCCTGATCGCCCGGCCCCAAGCCGCCTATGCATACCCCACGGACCTTTCGTGAGGCTAAGGATCTTCTTACCTCGGCCAGTACCTCGGTCACCGCGTTGACCGAAGGGGCCCTTGCACACGCGCGCAAGAAGCAGGATCTGAACGCCTTCCTGGAACTTTTCGATGAAAGCGCCCTGGCCCAAGGCGCCCGGGTGGATGCCCGCATGAAGGCCGGTGACGCGGGGCCGTTGGCCGGGCTGGTGCTGAGCATCAAGGACAATATCTGCTACAAGGACCATCGGGTAGGGGCTTCGAGCCGCATCCTGGAAGGGTTCACGAGCCTCTACAGTTCCACCGTGGTGGAGCGGCTCCTGGCCGCCGATGCGGTGATCCTGGGCCGCACCAATTGCGATGAGTTCGCGATGGGCAGTAGCAATGAGAACAGCGCCTATGGCCCGGTGATGAATCCCTTGGACCCCTCGCGCGTGCCTGGCGGTTCCAGTGGTGGTGCCGCAGCGAGCGTGGCCGCCGGCATCGTGCATGCCGCATTGGGAAGTGATACCGGAGGGAGCATCCGCCAGCCCGCATCGTTCACCGGAACGGTGGGCTTCAAGCCGACCTACGGTCGTGTAAGCCGTTATGGGTTGATCGCGTTCGCCAGCAGCTTCGATCAGATCGGCCCCTTCGCCCACTCCGTGGATGATGCGACGGCCGTGTACAACGCCATCGCGGGTCCGGACCGGCACGATAGCACTACGAGCCAGCGGCCAGCTCCGCCGATCGCGCTCGACCATCCTGGCAAGTTGCGGATCGCTTACTACAAGGAGTGCGTGGAACGGCCTGGCGTGGCACCCGCCGTGCGCGAAGCCATGACCGCATTGGTGGACCGCCTGAAGAAGGAGGGGCATACGGTGGAACCGGCCGATCTGCCCATGCTCGACCACCAGGTGCCCACCTACTATATCATCGCCACGGCTGAGGCCAGCAGCAACTTGGCCCGCTTCGATGGCATCCACTACGGGCATCGCAGCGCCAGGGCCAAGGGGGTGGAAGAGACCTACCGTTTCAGCCGGAGCGAGGGTTTCGGCCCCGAGGTGCAACGCCGCGTTCTGCTCGGCACATTCGTATTGAGCGCCGGCTACTATGACGCCTACTATGGCCAGGCCCAACGGGTGCGGCGGCTTATCCGCGAGGCCACATTGCGCACGCTGAACGATCACGACCTGATCCTGCTCCCCACGAGCCCAATGACGGCCTTTGAGCGCGGCGCGCTCAGCGAGGATCCGATCGCCATGTACCTTCAGGACATCTTCACAGTGCAGGCCAACCTGGCCGGTGTACCCGCCATTAGCGTACCGCTCGGTACAGATGCTGCAGGCCTGCCCTTCGGGGCCCAGCTTATGGCCGCACCCTTTGCCGAGGAGGTGCTACTGCGCGCGGCCAAGCATCTCTTCTGACCGGGGTTCCAAGGAGTTATCCACAGCCTGTGGGATCCGTGCGATCCGCTACATTTGCCGTTCGTTTCCGCAAGGATCGCCTGCCATGGACGCGCTCCAGGACCATACCATCCACTTCACCGGACTGAACGACGGCCTCCATGCCTTCCAGTTCGACCTGGACAACGCCTTCTTCAAGGCTGCGGCCGATGAGGAATTGGAGGGTGGTAAGGCACAAGCGACGGTGCAGTTGGACAAGAACCCGAGCATGCTTGTGGCCGATATCCGGATCACCGGTGCGGTGGACGTGCTGTGCGACCATTGCAATGCGCCGCTCGCCTACCCGGTCGATGGTCACCTGCGCGAGGTCTTCCATATGAACCGGCGGCAGAACTTCGAAGGGGATGACGAGGTGATCGGCTTGGATCCGGATGATCATGCCATTAATCTCAGCCATTCGTTCTACGAGTGCATCCGGCTGGCCTTGCCGATCCGCCGCGTACACCCTGCGGGCCAATGTGACCCGATCGTGGACGCCTTGCTGGCCCGCCAGCAACAACAAGATCCGAACACGGGGACCGACCCACGCTGGGCCGCCCTCAATGCTCTAAGAGCTCAACGCTGACCGCGTAAACCCGCAAGCCGATGCCAAATCCGAAGCGCCGACACTCGAAAACCCGCACCATGAAGCGCCGCACCCACCAGGGCGCCGGTTTGCCTACGGTGAGCAAGGACCCGAACACCGGGGAGATCCACCTGCGCCACCGTGCCTACAAAGTGGGCGAAGACCTCTACTACAAGGGGCGCGTGGTAGTTAGTGGCACTACAGCCGAGTAAACCCCGGTTCCTGACCACACACCGTCCTTGCCAGCCACGATGAGGATCGGACTGGACATCATGGGCAGCGACCATGGGCCGCAAGTGCCCGTGCAGGGTGCCGTTATGGCCGCTCGTGAACTTCCTGCCGGGGTCAGGCTCGTTCTTATCGGTGATCCCGTGTCCATCGCGGCAGGCCTGGCCCAAGAGGATGCCGATCCCGCAGGTTTTGACATCGTTCCGAGCGTGGACGATATCACCATGCGCGACAGCGCTACCAAAGCGCTCCAGACCAAGCCACAGAGCAGCATCAGCTTGGGCTTCGGCATGTTGAAGACAGGGCAACTCGATGCCTTTGCCAGCACCGGCAACACCGGCGCGATGCTGGTAGGCTCCGTGCTCAGTGTAAAAGCCATTCCAGGGGTGATCCGGCCTGCGCTCTGCTCGCTGGTGCCCAAGGAGAGCGGCCGTTATGGGATCCTGTTGGACGTAGGGGCCAACGTCGATTGCAAGCCCGATGTGCTACAGCAGTTCGGCTTGCTGGGTGCGCTGCTGGCCCAGCATGTGTACCATATCGCCGATCCGAAGGTCGCCCTCCTGAACATCGGCGAGGAAGAAAAGAAAGGCAATGCCGTGACCCAGGCGGCATACGGCTTGATGAAGGAATGCGGCCAATACACCTTCGTCGGGAACATCGAAGGGCGCGACCTTTTCAATGACAAGGCCGATGTGGTCGTCTGCGATGGGTTTACAGGCAATGTGGTGCTCAAAGCCGTGGAAGCGTTCCACGAACTGTTGGAACAGCGCGGTGTGCATGAGCCCTTTTTCGATCGGTTCAACTACGAGAACTACGGCGGACTGCCTGTGCTCGGGATCAACGGTAACGTGATCATCGGCCATGGGATCAGCAATGCGCTCACCATCAAGAACATGGTCCTCTTCACCCATGAAGTGGTGGAGAGCAAGTTGAACGACCGGATCCGCGAAGCGTTGACATGAGCACCCGCGTCACCGCCGCTATTACCGCCGTTCACGGCTATGTGCCGGAGGACGTGCTGAGCAACGAACGCTTGGAGGGCATGGTGGAGACCAACGATGCCTGGATCACCGAGCGGACAGGGATCCGCGAGCGCCGCATCCTGGGCAAAGGCTTGGGCACCTCGGAGATCGGGGTGCGCAGCGTGCGCGCGCTCTGCGAAAAACGGGGTATCGATCCTTCGGAGATCGATCTCTTGATCTGCGCCACGGTAACACCCGATCATCAGTTCCCGGCCACCGCGAACATCATCTGCGACCGCCTAGGCGCGAAGAACGCATGGGGCTTCGACCTGATGGCCGCATGCAGCGGCTTCCTTTACGGCCTCACCACGGCGGCACAGTTCATTGAGACCGGCAAGCACAAGAAAGTAGTGGTGGTGGGCGCGGACAAGATGAGCAGCATCATCGACTATGAAGACCGCGCCACATGCATCATTTTCGGCGATGGTGGTGGTGCGGTGCTGCTGGAGCCGAACACCGAAGGGCTCGGCGTGTTGGACAGTTCCTTGCATTCCGACGGCTCGGGTTGCCAGTTCCTCCACCAAAAAGCGGGCGGCTCGGTGAAACCGGCCACGGTCCGAACGGTCGAGGCCCGCGAACACAACGTCTATCAGGAAGGTAAGTCGGTGTTCAAGTTCGCCGTGACCAACATGGCCGATGTGAGCGCCCAGGTCATGGAGCGCAACGGCCTCACGGCGGACACCGTCACCTGGCTGGTGCCCCACCAGGCCAATTTGCGGATCATCGACGCCACCGCCAAGCGCATGGGCTTGGACGAGAGCAAGGTGATGATCAATATCGGTAAGTACGGCAATACCACGGCAGGTACAATACCCCTCTGTCTCTGGGAATGGGAGCCCCGTTTGAAGAAGGGTGACAACTTGATACTCAGCGCTTTCGGAGGTGGCTTCACCTGGGGGGCGGTGTACGTGAAGTGGGCCTACGGAGGCTGAACCCCGGGACTTTCTACATTGGCGGTCCTTTGCCTGAAAAGAGGCCCAAAGCCCGGACGGATCCGGGGCCATCAACCCAATGAGCGAACCGATGAACCTAGCACAGATCCAGGAGTTGATCAAGTTCGTTGCCAAGAGCGGCGTGAGCGAGGTGGAGATCGAGCAGAAGGACTTCAAGATCACGATCAAGACCCCCGCAGGAAAGAAGGAAGTACAGGTCCTCGCGGCCCCTCCCCCGGTCTATGCACCAGCTCCCGCTGCTGCGCCAGCTCCGGCGCCCCAAGCAGCCACCGCGCCTGCTCCCGCAGCAGCACCTTCGGCCGACTCCAAGTACATCACCATCAAGGCGCCGATGATCGGCACCTTCTACCGCGCCGCCGGGCCGGACAAGCCCATCTTCGTGAACGTGGGCGATGAGGTGAAGCCCGGCAAGACCATCTGCATCATCGAAGCCATGAAGCTCTTCAACGAGATCGAGAGCGAGGTGGCGGGCAAGATCGTGAAGGTGCTGGTGGACGATGCCAAGCCCGTGGAGTACGACCAGCCCTTGTTCCTGGTCGATCCCGCGTAATGCACCACCGCAGCGTCGCAGCGAAGGCAACGATGGCGCAGCGCATGTGCATTCATCCCATGAACAGGCTTGAACTCAACAATAACGTTGCGAACCCGTTGCGTCCGTGGCGTCGTGGCGGTTAATCAGACTGAGCGATGTTCAAGAAGATCCTCATAGCCAACCGCGGCGAGATCGCCCTGCGCGTCATCCGCACCTGTAGGGAGATGGGCATCAAGACGGTGGCCGTCTATTCCACAGCGGACAAGGAGAGCCTGCATGTGCGCTTCGCCGATGAGGCGGTTTGCATCGGCCCGCCACCGAGCAAGGACAGCTACCTGAACATGGTGCGGATCATCGCCGCGGCGGAGATCACCAACGCCGATGCGATCCACCCCGGCTACGGCTTCCTGAGCGAGAACGCCAAGTTCAGCAAGCTCTGCCAACAGCACGGCATCAAGTTCATCGGTGCCACGCCCGAGCAGATCGAGGCCATGGGCGACAAGGCCACGGCCAAGGCCACGATGATCGCGGCAGGGGTCCCTGTGGTTCCCGGTACGGAAGGATTGGTGACGGATATCGCATTGGCCAAGAAGGAGGCCAAACGCATCGGCTACCCTGTGATCCTGAAAGCCACCGCCGGTGGTGGTGGAAAAGGCATGCGCCTGGTGTGGAAAGAGGAGGAGTTCCAAGAGGCCTTCGAGAAGGCCAGCCAGGAAGCCGGTGCCGCGTTCGGCAACGCCGGGATGTACATGGAGAAATACATCCTTGAGCCGCGCCATATCGAGATCCAGATCGCGGGGGACCAGTACGGCACCTTCTGCCATATGAGCGAGCGCGATTGCTCCATCCAACGTCGCCACCAGAAGCTGGTGGAGGAAACGCCTTCGCCCTTTATGACCAAGGCGCTGCGCAAGAAGATGGGCGAGGCCGCGATCAAAGCGGCCGCGAGTGTGAACTATGAAGGCGTAGGCACCGTGGAGTTCCTGGTGGACAAGGACCGGCACTTCTACTTCATGGAGATGAACACGCGGATCCAAGTGGAGCACACGATCACCGAAGAGGTGATCGACTACGACCTGATCCGGGAACAGATCAAGATCGCCGCAGGTGTACCGATCAGCGGGTTGAATTACGAGCCCACGCGCCACAGCATCCAGTGCCGCATCAACGCGGAGGATCCCTTCAACAACTTCCGGCCTAGCCCAGGTAAGATCACGAGCTACCACAGTCCCGGTGGCCACGGGGTGCGCGTGGATACGCACGTCTATGCCGGCTACACCATTCCGCCGAACTACGACAGCATGATCGGCAAGTTGATCGTGAGCGCGCAAACGCGTGAGGAAGCGCTGATGAAGATGGAACGCGCGCTGAGCGAATACGTGATCGAAGGGATACCCACCACCATCCCCTTCCACCTGCAGCTCATGCAGAACGAAAAGTTCCGCAAGGGCGAGTTCACCACGAAGTTCCTGGAGGACTTCGAGATCAAGCGGCCGTAGGCGGCGACTATTCGATCACTAATCGCTGACTGAAGGATCCCTGTTCGGATCGTTCCGTCAGGATGTACATCCCAGCAGGCTGATCGCGGAGGTCCAGAACCACACGTTGGCCCAGCATCGGTTCGCGAAGGATCTCGCGGCCCAACGCATCCCGCAGGGTGAGCACCGTTCCGGTCATTGGCCGTTGGCTGGTTATCGTCGCTGTTCCGTGGTTTGGGTTCGGCGCGATCGTGAAAGGGGCGATGTGCTCCGCCCCAAGGCTCGTGCTCATCCCTTCGAGTTTCACCACCCAATAGTCATAGAATCCTGGATTGTGATTGAACGACACATCGCCGTCGTACGAGGCGGTCGCGCTGGTTAGGATAAATCCGTGGTCCGGGGTTTCCTGGATCCACGGCTCAAGGTCCGAGTTGCTCCCGCCCAGAGGTTTCTGCCATTGCAGGGCTCCAGAAACGTCGAGCTTCACGACCCACACATCTCTATGGCCATGGTGGCCTGATACATCACCATCAACCGAAAAGGTCCAGCCCGCCATGACGTATCCACCATCGTCCGTCTGCTCGATGGACGTGGCATGGTCGCTATCACTACCGCCCATCGCATGCTGCCATAGGATCGACCCCGAGGGATCGAGCTTGATGACCCAACAATCGTTCTCACCATGATTTCCCGTAACGTCGCCGTCGTTGGACATCGTCCCGCAGGCAACGATATATCCTCCATCATCGGTTTGCTGTACCGGAACGGAATACTCTCCTTCATAGGCGCTTCCTCCCAACGATCTCTGCCATTGCAGGTTGCCTGTGCCATCCAACTTCACTACCCACAGGTCCTGGTCCCCGTGGTTCCCTGTCACATCCCAATCGATCGAATGGGACGCCCCCCCGAGGATGTATCCTCCATCACTGGTCTGTTCTATGGATCTTCCTCGATCGATATGTGTTCCACCGAGCGCTTTCTGCCATTCGATGTTGCCGGCGCCATCCAGCTTCAAGACCCACACGTCCAAGTCACCATGGTTCCCCGAGACATCCCCATCACCAGAATTTGAATCACCTGCGACGATATAGCCCCCATCACTGGTCTGACGGATGGAATGGGCATTGTCCATACCCGTTCCCCCGAACGTTCTTTGCCATTGCAAGGCTCCGCTGATGTCGGTCTTGACGATCCAGTAGTCATCGAAGCCTTGGTTCAGGGTGACATCGCCATCGCTTGATCCGGAGCCACCTGCCATAATGAACCCTCCATCATTCGTCTCTTGAACAGATAGCACGAAGTCGTTCAAGCTGCCACCCAAAGACTTTTGCCATTCGAGCGATCCATTGGAAGCGATCTTCACAACCCAGCCGTCCTGCATTCCATGATTACCCGTCACGTCACCGTCCAGTGAATTAGAGCTGCCAGCGATGATATAACCGCCGTCCGCCGTCTGATCCAATTCATCAGCTCGGTCCGCGGCGATGCCCCCAGCGGTCATTTCCCATTCGATCGCCGGAGCGGTCTGCGGGAATATGGGTTCGATCAAAAGTGTTCCGAACAGAAGAAGGAGAGAACGAGGTTCCATAATCGTCAGGTTAAGATGTTGATCTCGCGCCCTGCGACGCGCCCACTACGAAGCTAGGTGGAACGGCCTTGGTCGAAGGTCCCCAGTAGTAGGGAATTTATCCCTTATGGCCGTGGGGTGAAGTGATGCCCCTGAAGGGTTCCGTTACGTGCCTCGAACAACACACCGCTCTGCTTTCCCAGTTCACCGATGACCGTCTTCGCTTCAATGCTATCAGCCACTGTGCGCATATTGCGCCGGGCGTAGAACTGGATCTGTGGATCGGCCTGGATGCCCTGGAGCAGGATCACATCATCGGGCTGGGCCTCAGCGGCGATCAACAGTCCCCGTTGTTGGGCGGTCGCGTAGGCTTCGCCGGTGGCGGTTCCATCGCCGGGGCGGTTCACCCAGGTGTACCAGGCCATCCCTAACAGGAGCGCCCCTCCGGTGGCAAGCCGGGACAAGCGTCCCCAGGCCACTTCCGATCGAAAGAGGGTTATGGCGACCACAGCGCACAGAAAGAACCCAAGCTTGAGTACCGCGAACTCATGGATGCCATAGCGCACGAAGACCAGCAGGTGTAGCAATGCGGGCGCGAGCGTGAGCAGCACAAGATCCGGCGCCGCCGGCCATGAACGCTTTCTGTTCATGACGATCGCCACGATCCCCAAACCGATCAATGGTCCCCAAGACCGCAGCAGGTTCAGGCCGAGTTCCCAAAGTCCTTGAAGAAGCGTCGCGCTCGCTTCTCCAGGAAGTGCACCTCGCTCCTGATACCGATGGAAGAGATAGGCCAGCAGATCGCTCCAGCCGATGCGGCTCGCGTACAGACCGAGACATGTGAGGATCACGATCGCGGCAACCGCACATTGTGCGCTGCCCAGCCAGAGCCATCGCGGATCGGTTGTCTTCCGCCAGCGGCGGATGAGCACGATCAGCATGGTGAAGACCACGAACACGCCGATCCACTCCGTAGCAGCGAGCACTGCCGAAGCCAGCAGGAAGTGCGCAATCGCGAGAGGTCGCGGCGCGGCGCTCAATCGCCCAAATGCGAACAGTGCCCAAGCCCACGGAAGTTGCACGGCCATGTCGCTCATGTACACATTGCCATGGAACCATAGCGGTCCGGGCATCAGCAGGTAGAACGTGGCCGCCCAAGCGGCGATGTTCGCGTGCTGTGGTAAGTCGCCCAACATTCTTTTCAGAAAGCCGAAGAACAGCAATGCGGTGAGCCCGTGCAGCAGAACGTTGAAGATGCGGAGGGGCACTTCCGCCGGTTCTATTCCCAAGACCTTGAACACCGCATACGGCGCCCAATAGGCGAACGGCAAGTGGGAGACATAGTAGTAGATCCCGTCCTGCTCGGTAAGGTCGTAGTGCAATCCGATCACACCGCGATCACCAGGGTTCGGATAGGTGACCGCCGGGCAGCCCGCGTGCTTCACAAAACCATCCTCCTCCCAGACACTATGCACCACCAGGACCAAGGCCGTGCAGAACTCATGGTTCTTGCTGAGGGGGCGGCCCAGTTGCGGCAGCCGCACCAGCAAGCTTAGAAGGAAGGCGCCAAGGAGAATGGACCAGGCAGAACGCGGCACCCGCCGAAGCTAGCAGGTCTCAGTACAGGACGAAACGAAGATCCTCGATGGTTCTTACTGATAGGTCGGGCATCTTCACCGTGATCTGTTGGACGTACAACATATCCCCTGGACCACAGGAGCGAAGGGCTTCGCGCATCGCGTCGGTCAGTTTAGCCTCAGACGAAGTTCCATCGAACACCCATTGATGTGCACGTTCAAGCATAAGGCGATATCCCGTTACCTGCAATTTGAGATCGAACCCACCTCCTTCCACCCGAGCGATCACACCGATCGCCGCAGCCGCAGCATTGGTGCGCAGTGAGTCATCTTCATGGTTGAGGCCGGCGAAATAGGCTCGGATAGGCAGCTCCTTCACAGAAAAGTGAAGGCTGTCAGTGTGCATGTTCGCAGCACTGTCCGTCCAACTAACATGCAATGTGAGTTGACGAACCTGTCCGCGCGTAATGCTGAAAAAGGGACACACACTTCCTTTTTCGACACGGCCAGATGTAGAACTTAGGGACACTGAGTTGCAGGGAACGCCAGGAACAGCGACCCTGATCGCATTGGCGACTCCGCGATAGAGCATCCGCGGTTGGGTATTGTCCACAACCGGTGAAACACGCTCCATATCGAGATCCTGTCCATGAGCGAACTGCCATGCGACAAGAACACAAGCGACTAGGAGACTTCCGCGAGCCATGGATAGATAACGGTCCGAAATGGCCCGTTGATATTAAGCGCTCGCCTGCTTGCCCTTAAGCAGCTTCTGCTCGGCGAGCATCTCCTTGGCGGCGGCGATCAAGGCGGCCTCATCGAAACCACATTCGGCGTAGAGCTCCTTCTGCGAGCCGTGCTCGATCCAGCGATCCGGGATGCCGAGGCGCTTCACGTGGGTCTGATAGCCGTGGTCGGCCATGAACTCCAGCACCGCGCTGCCCATGCCGCCCTGGATGCAACCATCCTCGATGGTGATCACCTGCTTGAACTTGCCGAAGACCTCATGCAGCAGCATCTCATCGATCGGCTTCGCGAAGCGCATGTCGTAATGCGCGATGCTGTGGCCTTCGGCCTGCAAGGCATCAATGCCTTTGGCGGCGATGTTCCCGATGTGTCCGATGCTGAGCACGGCTATCTCTGAGCCGGTCCGCACCTTGCGGCCAGTGCCGATCTTGATCTCCTTGAAGGGCGTTTTCCACTCCGTCATCACCCCCTCACCGCGTGGATAGCGGATGCTGAACGGACCGCGGTCGCGGAGTTGGGCAGTGTACATCAGGTTGCGCAACTCCTCCTCGTTCATCGGCGCGCTCACGATCATGTTCGGGATGCACCGGAAGTAGGCGATGTCGAAAGCGCCATGGTGGGTCGGGCCATCGGCGCCCGCAAGACCCCCACGATCGAGACAGAAGACCACATGCAAGTTCTGTAGGGCCACATCGTGGACCACTTGATCATAGGCCCGCTGCATGAACGAGCTATAGATGTTGCAGAAGGGCACCAATCCCTGGGTCGCCATGCCGGCGGAGAAGGTCACGGCATGCTGTTCAGCGATTCCGACGTCGAAGGCCCGGTCGGGCATGGCCTTCATCATGATGTTGAGCGAGGAGCCTGTCGGCATCGCGGGGGTGATCCCCACGATCTTCGGGTTCTTCTCGGCCAGTTCCACGATGGTGTGGCCGAAGACATCCTGATACTTCGGCGGTTGTGGGCTTTTGGGCACCACCTTGATGATCTCGCCGGTCTCTTTGTTGAAGAGGCCGGGTGCGTGCCAAACCGTCGGGCTGCCTGCCTCGGCCGGGGCATAGCCCTTGCCCTTCACCGTGATCGTGTGCAGGATCTTGGGACCGGGGATATCCTTGAGGTCCTTGAGCACCTTCACCAAGCGCTCTACGTCATGGCCGTCCACCGGTCCGAAGTAGCGGAACTTGAGGCTCTCGAACAGGTTGCTCTGGTGGAGCAGGGCGCTCTTCACGGCGTTCTCCACCTTCTGGGCGACGGCCTGGGCGTTCGGCCCGAACTTGCTCACCTTGCCCAGCAGGTTCCAAACCTCGTCCTTCACCTTGTTATAGGTGTGGCTGGTGCTGATGTCCGTGAGGTATTCCTTGAGGGCACCGACGTTCGGGTCGATGCTCATGCAGTTGTCATTGAGCACTACGAGCAGGTCGCTGTGCGCCGTGCCCCCGTGATTGAGGGCCTCGAACGCCATGCCGGCGGTCATGGCGCCGTCGCCGATCACGGCGACCACTTGGCGGTCCTTTTCCCCTTTCAGCTTGCTGGCCACCGCCATGCCCAAGGCCGCCCCCACGCTGGTGCTGCTGTGGCCCACGCCGAAGGTGTCGTACTCACTTTCGCTGCGCTTGGGGAAGCCGCTGAGTCCCTTGTGGATACGATTGGTATGGAAGATCTCCCGGCGGCCGGTGAGGATCTTATGGCCGTAGGCCTGGTGCCCGACGTCCCATACCAGCTGGTCGAACGGGGTGTTGAACACGTAATGCAGCGCCACGGTGAGCTCCACTACGCCTAGGCTGGCGCCGAAGTGGCCGCCCTTCACGCTCACTACATCGATGATGAACTGCCGAAGCTCCGCACAGGCCTGCTCCAGTTCCGTCTCGGAAAGGGCGCGCAGGTCCGCGGGGACCTGGATGCGCTCTAGCAGCGGGTAGGTACCGGGAACGTGTTCCAAAGGAGCGTGGTGGTGAGAACCCGGCAAAGGTAAAAGGTTGGGGGATAGCGGGAACCGGCGTGCAACGCGCTTTTCCGGGCGATCAGTGCGTCCCCTGCCTCACAAGTTGTTGCTTCACGCACGGCTCCCGATCTTTTCGGCATGAGCGAGAAGCCCCCTCCCGAACGGATCCCGATGCGTCCTGAACGTTTGCTGGCGTTCAGCGATGCCGTGCTGGCGGTGATCATCACCCTGATGATCCTGGAGATCAAGCTGCCACACATTCCGGAACATGCCACCGGCAGGGAGGTCTGGCACGGCTTCGCGGAGGTCCTGCCGCACCTGTTCGCCTACCTCCTCAGTTTCGCGGTACTGGCGCTCTTCTGGATCAATCATCATAGCCTCTTCCATACGGTGAAGCGCGTGGACCCCAACCTGCTGTGGCACAACTGCGTCGTGCTGTTCTGGGCATCGCTGGTGCCCTTTGCCACGGCTTTCCTCGGCGAGCACTATCAGATGCCGGAAGCCACCCTGTTCTACGGTTCGGTCCAATTGCTCATTCTGTTGAGCAGTGCTTGGATGGTGGCCTACATGTTCCGCAAGGGCTTGATCGATGAGGCCCTGTCCCCCGCTGTGCGGAAGCACTATACCCGGCTGAACGGCCTCGCTCTGGGGCTCACGGTCATTTCCATTCCACTAGGCTACGTCTCCACCTGGATCGCTATCTCCCTGTATCTGGTGGTGATCCTGCTGTATGTGGTCCCCAAGCCCTTGGACGTTCGGCGGACAGAGGAGTGAGGAGAACTCCCGCACGGCGCGCTTTGCCGGGTGCCATGCGATCATACCTTAGCGCCCGCTCCATCCCAGTAACGGTCACAAATGTCCAGCCCCGCGGATTACCTGCCGATCGCGATCCAGACCCTGATCGCGATCGGGTTCGTGCTGGGCATGCTGCTTTTCACCGGATGGACGGGTCCGAAGCGTGGCGGCAAGGAGAAGACCGAGAACTTCGAGTGCGGCATCGAGGGCTACGGCAACGCCCGAAGCCCTTTTTCGGTGAAGTACTTTCTGATCGCCATACTCTTCGTACTGTTCGATGTGGAGATCATCTTCCTGTATCCTTGGGCCGTGAACTTCAAGGCCCTGGGCGTTGTTGGGTTCGTGGAGATGGTGATCTTCATCCTTTTCGTGGTCACCGGTCTGTTCTATGTGATCAAGAAGGGGGCGCTGAAATGGGATCAGTAAGAGAAGGAATGACGAAGCCGACCGACATCGCTCCACGCCCCGCCTTGGGCAAGCCGACCATCGTGCCCGGTCCGGCCGGCCATGAAGGAGCGGGGTTCTTCGCCACCCGGCTGGACGATGCCGTGGGCCTGGCGCGCAAGAACAGCATCTGGCCCCTGCCCTTCGCCACCAGTTGTTGCGGCATCGAGTTCATGGCCACCATGGGCTCCAACTACGATCTGGCCCGCTTCGGCATGGAGCGCCTCAGCTTCAGCCCGCGCCAGAGCGATCTGCTGATGGTGATGGGCACCATCGCCAAGAAGATGGGGCCGATCCTGCGCGACGTGTACACGCAGATGGCCGAGCCCAAATGGGTGCTGAGCATGGGCGCCTGCGCCAGCAGCGGGGGCATCTTCGACACGTACAGCGTGCTGCAAGGGATCGACCGGATCATCCCCGTGGACGTCTACATCCCCGGCTGTCCGCCTCGCCCCGAACAGGTGATCGACGGTATCCTGAAGATCCAGGAACTTGTGGCGAACGAAGGCAGCCGCAGGCGCTACAGCAAGGAGTACGAGGACCTGATGAAGCAGTACAAGATCGACTGACGCGTGCCGGCTTTCACCATCCAAGCAGACAGGGACCAACTGGTGGTGGAACGGCTCGGCGCCACCTTCCCCGAGGCGGTGGTTGTGCAGGAGCAGTTCCACGACATGCGCTGCTTCACCGTGCGCAAGGAGAACCTGCATGAGATCCTGCGGTTCCTGCGGGACGAATTGGACTTCAACTTCCTCACCACGCTCTGCGGCATGCACTACCCGGCCACGGATGGCCACGAGGACCAATTGGGCTTAGTGATCCACCTGCACAGTTTCCGGAACCGCCATCGCATCCGCCTGAAGGCGAACACGCCCCTGAAGGATCCCGCCTTCCCCACCTTCACCGACCTGTGGCCCGCCACCAATTGGATGGAGCGGGAGGCATTCGATTTCTTCGGCCTCACCTTCACCGGTCATCCCAATTTGAAACGCATCCTCAACATGGAGGACTTCCCAGCCTTCCCGATGCGGAAGGACTACCCGCTGGAAGACCCGACACGCGAGGACAAGAACGACAGCATGTTCGGCCGATGAGCAAGGAGGTCGCGAAACCCGATTTCTGGCAGCACGACTTGGTGCCGCCCGCTGAGCACAAGGAGCTCAACGTGCTGAACCTCGGCCCCACGCACCCGGCCACGCACGGCATCTTCCAGAACGTGCTTACCATGGACGGCGAATACATCCAGAGCGCCGAGCAGACGATCGGATACATCCACCGGGCCTTCGAGAAGATCGCGGAGCGGCGGCCGTTCTACCAGATCACCACGCTCACCGATCGGATGAACTACTGCAGTGCCCCCATCAACAACATGGGATGGCACATGACGGTGGAGAAGCTGCTGCGCATCGAAACGCCGAAACGCGTCGATTACATGCGCATTATCGCCATGGAGCTGGCCCGTATCGCGGACCATATCGTGTGCAACGCGGTGATCGGCGTGGACACCGGCGCACTCACCGGCTTCACCTTCATATTCCAGGACCGCGAGTTCATCTACGAGATCTTCGAGGAGATCTGCGGTGCGCGCCTCACCACCAACATGGGCCGCATCGGTGGCTTCGAGCGCAATTTCAACGATATCGCCTGGCGCAAGACGAAGCACTTCCTGGACTACTTCCCCAAGAAGTTGAAGGAGTTCGAGAACCTGCTGATGCGCAATCGGATCTTCATGGACCGCTGCATCAACTGCGGTCCGTTCCCCTTGGACCGCGCACTGGCCTATGGCTTCACTGGCCCGAACCTGCGCGCTTGCGGACTGGACTATGACGTGCGGGTGATGGACCCCTACTGTAGCTATGAGGACTTCGACTTCAAGATCCCCATCGGCCAGAACGGCGATGTCTACGACCGCTTCATGGTGCGGCAGAAGGAGATGTGGGAGAGCCTGCGGATCATCCGCCAGGCGGTGGAGAAGTGCGAGAAGATGAGCGACAAGACCACCTTCACCGCCGACGTGCCCGAATGGGTGCTTCCGCCGAAGGAGGAGGTCTACAACGAGATGGAGGCGCTCATCTACCACTTCAAGATCGTGATGGGCGAGAGCGATGTGCCTGTGGGCGAGGTCTACCACTGCGTGGAAGGAGGCAATGGCGAGTTGGGCGTTTACCTCGTGAGCGATGGTGGCCGCACTCCGTTCCGCGTGCATTTCCGCCGTCCGTGCTTTGTATACTACCAGGCCTTCCCGGAAATGGTGAAGGGCATCATGCTCAGCGACGCGATCCTGAGCATGAGCAGCATGAACGTGATCGCGGGGGAACTGGACGCGTGATGGGAGCTACGATCAAAGCCATTACCACCACCGAGGGTGTCGCACCCTTCCGTTTCAGCGAAGCGGGTCTGGCCGAATGCCGCCGCTTGATCGCGCGTTATCCTGCCGAACAAAGCAAGAGCGCCCTGCTCCCCATCCTTCACATCGCGCAAACGGAGAACGATGGCTGGTTGAGCGTACACGCCATGGACGCCGTAGCTGAGGTGCTCGGCATCCAGCGCATCGAAGTGTTCGAGGTGGCCAGCTTCTACAGCATGTACAACCTGCATCCGGTGGGCACCTACCACCTGGAAGTCTGCCGCACCAGCCCATGCATGATCCGCGGTGCGGACGATCTGATGGCGCACTTGGAGAAACGCCTCGGCATCCATGTGGGCGAGACCACCAAGGATGGGATGTTCACATTGAAGGGAGTGGAATGCCTGGGCAGTTGTGGTACGGCACCGATGCTGCAGTGCGGCGCGAAGTACCACGAGAACCTCACGCCTGAAAGAGCGGACTCGCTCATCGAACAACTGCGCGCGGAGAACAAGCGCCAGAACTACACTGATCACTGATGGGCCGCAAGCTCCTCCTCGAACACGACAACAAGCCCGGCATCCAGGGCCTGGAGGGCTACCGTGCGAACGGCGGTTACCGCAGCGTGGAGAAAGCGCTGCGCACCATGAGCCCTGAAGCGGTGCTCGAGGAAGTGAAGAAGAGCGGCTTGCGCGGTCGCGGCGGTGCGGGCTTTCCCACGGGATTGAAATGGAGCTTCATGGCGAAGCCGCCAAACACACCGCGCTACCTGGTGGTGAACGCCGACGAGAGCGAGCCCGGCACCTTCAAGGACCGCTATCTGATGGAGCGGATCCCGCACATCCTGATCGAAGGGATGATCACCTCCAGCTTCGCGTTGGGCGCGAACGTGAGCTACATCTACATCCGAGGCGAGTACTACTACATCTACTGGATCCTGGAGCGGGCCATTGAAGAAGCACGCGCGGCGGGATGGCTCGGCAAGAACATCCTGGGCAGCGGCTTCGACCACGACATCCATGTGCAGGTGGGCGCGGGCGCGTACATCTGCGGTGAGGAAACGGCGCTGCTCGAAAGCCTGGAAGGCAAGCGCGGCAATCCGCGGATCAAGCCGCCTTTCCCGGCCGTGAAGGGACTTTACGGCTGCCCCACCGTGGTGAACAACGTCGAGACCATCGCGGCCGTGGTGCCGATCGTGAACGACGGTGGCGAGGAATACGCCAAGATCGGCGTCGGCAAAAGCACCGGAACGAAACTGATCAGCGCGGGAGGGAACATCAACAAGCCCGGCGTGTACGAGATCGATCTCGGCATCACCTGCGAGGAGTTCCTGAACAGCGACGAATGGTGCGGCGGCGTGCAAGGCCGCGCGCTGAAAGCCGTAGTGCCCGGTGGCTCCAGTGTGCCGATCATCCCTGCCGAACTCTACTTCAAAACCGCCGCCGGTGAGAACCGCCTTATGACCTACGAAAGCTTGAGCGACGGTGGTTTCTCCACCGGCAGCATGCTCGGCTCAGGCGGTTTCTATGCCTACAACGATGCGCAGTGCATTGTGCGCAGCACCTGGAACCACACGCGCTTCTATGCGCACGAAAGTTGCGGGCAATGCAGTCCCTGCCGCGAAGGCACGGGGTGGATGGAGAAAGTGCTGCACCGCATCGAGAACGGCGAAGGCCGCCTAGAGGACATCGACCTGCTGTGGGACATCCAGCGGAAGATCGAGGGCAACACCATCTGCCCGCTCGGCGATGCCGCGGCCTGGCCCGTAGCTTCGGCCATCCGGCATTTCCGCGACGAGTTCGAATACCACGTCTACCACCCGCAAAAGGTGAAGGACCCGAAGCACTTCGAGAAAACGCCCTTCGTGCGCAAACCGAAGACCGTAGCCGCCTGAGCCATGCCCAAGGTCACCATCGACAACATCGAGATCGAGGTCCCCGAGGGCACCACCATCCTCCAGGCCGCGCGCATGATCGGCGAGCGGAACAAGGCGGACCGCCATGTGGTGCCACCGGCCATGTGCTACTACAGCAGCCTGAAGACGAGCGGCGGCTACTGCCGTACCTGCATCGTGAAGGTGAGCCAGGGCAGCACGAAGGACCCGCGCCCCATGCCCAAGCCGGTGGCCAGCTGCCGCACGAACGTCATGGACGGCATGGTGGTGCAGAACACCACAAGCCCGGAGCTGTTGGACGCACGCAAGGGCGTCACCGAGTTCCTGCTCATCAACCACCCGCTGGATTGCCCGATCTGTGACCAGGCCGGGGAATGCCACTTACAGGACCTGGGCTACGAGCATGGCGCCGAGGGCAGCCGCTACGAGTTCGAGCGCCGCACCTTCGATCCGATCGACATCGGCGACACGATCAAGCTGCACATGACGCGCTGCATCCTGTGCTATCGCTGTGTGAAGGTGGCCGAGCAACTCACCGATGGCCGCGTGCATGGGGTGATCAATCGCGGCGATGTGAGCGAGATCAGCACGTACATCCAGCAGGCGGTCGAGAACGACTTCAGCGGGAACATGATCGACGTGTGCCCCGTGGGCGCGCTCACCGACAAGACCTTCCGCTTCGCAAGCCGCGTGTGGTACACCAAGCCCGTGGATGCGCACCGCAACTGCGAGAACCCGAAGTGTACCGGCAAGGTGGTGCTCTGGCTGAAAGGCAACGAAGTGCTGCGCGTCACCGGCCGCAAGGACCAGTGGGGGGAGGTGGAGAGCTTCATCTGCAACACCTGCCGCTTCGACAAGAAGGACGTGAAGCACTGGACCGTGGAAGGCCCGCGACACCTGGACCGTCATAGCGTGATCGCTGCCAACCACTACGAACTCCAGCAGAAGCAGAAGCTCCTCACCAAGGCCGCTCCGGAAAGCACCCCGGTCGGCCGACCTAAAGAGATCGGGCAAGGATGATCCCTATCATCATCTTCCTCCTCGCCCTACTGCTCGTCACCTTGGGTGTGGCGATGTACGCCACCTACGCGGAGCGCAAGGTGGCCGCCTTCATGCAGGACCGTATCGGGCCGGATCGCGCAGGTCCCTTCGGCCTATTGCAGCCTGTGGCCGATGGGATCAAGATGATCATGAAGGAGGACTTCATGCCGGCGAACGCGAACCGCTGGCTCTTCTTCCTCGGCCCCGCCATCGCCATGACCACTGCGCTCCTCACCGGCGTGGTGATCCCCTGGGGCGGCACATTGGACCTGAACGGCACACCCTTCACGCTGCAGGTCGCCGATCCGGACATCGGTATCCTATACGTGTTCGCGATGGTGAGCATCGGCGTGTACGGGATCATGCTCGGGGGTTGGGCGAGCAACAACAAGTACGCCTTGCTGGGCGCGATCCGCGCGGCGAGCCAAATGGTGAGCTACGAGCTGGCCATGGGCATGAGCATCGTGGCGCTGGTGATCCTTACCGGCAGTTTGAGCTTGAACGACATCGTGCTACAACAGCAGGCGGGCTATTGGAACATTATCTACCAACCGCTCGGCTTCCTTCTCTTCCTGGTCTGCGCCTTCGCGGAATGCAATCGCGCGCCCTTCGACCTGCCCGAATGTGAGACCGAACTGGTGGGCGGTTACCACACGGAGTACAGCAGCATGAAGCTCGGCTTCTACCTCTTCGCCGAGTACGTGAACATGTTCATCAGCAGCGCCGTCATCGCCACCTTGTTCTTCGGCGGCTACGATGTGCCCTTCCTGCAGGACCTTGGCCTCTCGCAGAACGTGACGGTGATCCTGGGCACGGTGGGCTTCTTCCTGAAGATCACCTTCTTCATCTTCTTCTTCATGTGGATCCGCTGGACGTTACCGCGCTTCCGCTACGACCAGTTGATGAACCTGGGCTGGAAAGCCTTGATCCCACTGTCGATCCTGAACGTGCTGCTGACCGGTGTGGGCTACTACCTGAAGAACGGTTTCTGAGCGATGAGCACCCCGATCACCCAGCAGCTCACCAAGCGCTCCGAAGTCGCGAGCAACAAGAAGATGACGCTCATGGAGCGCATCTATCTGCCGGCGATCATCAAGGGGATGGCCATCACGCTCAAGCACTTCTTCCGCGTGAAGAAGGCCACGGTGAAGTACCCCGAACAGATCCGGCCGTTCAGTCAGATCTACCGCGGCTTGCATGTTTTGAAGCGCGACGATCAAGGCCGCGAGCGCTGCACCGCCTGTGGACTTTGCGCGGTGGCCTGTCCTGCGGAAGCGATCACGATGGTGAGCGGCGAGCGGAAGAAGGGCGAAGAGAAGTTGTACCGCGAAGAGAAGTACGCGGCCGTGTACGAGATCAACATGCTGCGCTGCATCTTCTGCGGCGATTGCGAGGAGGCTTGCCCTAAGGAGGCCATCTTCCTGACGGACCGCCTTGTACCCACCGACTACACACGCGGCACCTTCACCTATGGCAAACAATGGCTGGTGGAGCCGCTCGATCCCGCGCTGCGTGTGGATGTGAGCAAACGCCAGACGACCGCTGTGCTTGAGTTCAAGAAAGACCGCAAATTCGCCCACAACCGCTGAGCGGCTGACCGGATGGAATACCTGTTCTACCTCTTCGCAGCGATCTCGGTGCTCAGCGCACTGATGGTGGTGGCCGCGCGCAATCCCGTGAACAGTGTGATCTCGCTGATCGTTTGCTTCCTCAGCATCGCAGGCCACTACATCCTGCTGAACGCGCAGTTCCTGGCGGCGGTCCACATCATCGTCTACACGGGCGCGATCATGGTGCTCTTCCTCTTCGTGATCATGCTGCTCAACCTGAACAAGAGCACCGAGCCCAGCAAGACCTTGTTGACGCGCATCGCGGCGGTGACCGCTGGAGCACTGTTCTTGTTCACTCTGCTCGGCGCGTTGCGACAAGGCGTTCAGATCACGGCCGCGAAGGAGTTCGATGGTAGCACGGGCCTGGTGAAGAGCGTGGGCCAGAGCCTCTTCAGCGAGTTCCTCCTGCCATTTGAAATGAGCAGTGTCCTCTTCCTTAGCGCGATCATCGGTGCTGTGATGCTCGGCCGCAAGGACCGCACACCGCGGGAGGATGCGCCGACGCACCCAGCTCCGACGGATCGTCGTACCAATAAGATCCCCGCGTGATGGAGGGCATGATGACGGCCATCCGCGTGATCCCCTTGGAGCACTACATCGTGCTCAGCTTCATCCTGTTCTCCATCGGCATGGCGGGCGCGTTGTTCCGCCGGAACACCATCATCATCCTGATGTGTTTGGAGCTGATGTTCAACAGCGTGAACCTCTTGCTGGCGGCGTTCAGTGCGCACCACAGCGATCCGGGCGGCCAGGTCTTCGTGTTCTTCATCATGCTCGTGGCCGCTGCGGAAGTGACCGTGGGCCTCGCGATCCTGGTGATGATGAAGCGCAACGTGGATAGCGTGGACATCAACCAACTGAACCGGTTGAAATGGTGAACCTGCCTCTCCACGCTGCAATGGTGCCTGGTTTCCCACTGCTGGGGGCGCTCGTCATCGCTGCGCTGCGTGGCAAGTTGAAAGGCAACGCGGCCGGCATGCTCGCCACAACGATGATCGGCTTGTCGTTCGTGGTGAGTGTGATCATGTTCTTGCACACCCATGCCGAGGATGGGCCACAAGTGGTCAACTTCTTCGACTGGATCCATATCGGCGGCATGGATGTGCCCTTCGCCCTGCAGATCGATGCGCTATCGCTCACGATGATGTTGATCGTGACCGGCGTAGGCACACTGATCCATCTGTATTCGATCGGCTACATGCACGATGACAAGCGGGTGAGCACCTTCTTCGCCTGCCTCAACCTGTTCACCTTCGCCATGCTGCTGCTGGTGATGGGCGCCAACTTCGTGATGACCTTCATCGGTTGGGAGGGCGTGGGGCTGTGCAGCTACCTGTTGATCGGCTTCTGGTACACGAATCCAGCATACAACTATGCCGCGCGAAAGGCCTTTGTGATGAACCGAATCGGCGATGTGGGCTTCGTGCTCGCGCTCGCGTTGTTGTTCAGCCGCCTGGGCACCTTGAACTATGTGGAGGTTTTCGATCGCGCCGGAACCCTGAGCGTCGAAATGGTGACCGTTGTCACGCTGTTGCTCTTCGTCGGCGCCATCGGCAAGAGCGCACAGCTGCCGCTGTTCACCTGGCTGCCTGATGCCATGGCCGGCCCCACGCCCGTGAGCGCATTGATCCACGCCGCGACAATGGTGACGGCCGGCATCTTTCTCTTGGTGCGTAGTAGCGCCCTGTTCAGTCTCGCTCCGTTCACGCAGGATGTGGTGCTCTGGATGGGCCTAGTTACCGCCCTGCTCACCGCGAGCATCGGCGTGTTCCAGAACGACATCAAGAAAGTCCTCGCTTACTCCACGGTGAGCCAGCTCGGACTGATGTTCGTGGCCCTTGGTCTCGGTGCCTACAGCGCGGCGATGTTCCACGTCACCACGCACGCTTTCTTCAAGGCACTCCTCTTCCTTGGCGCCGGTAGTGTGATCCATGCGCTCGGCGGCGAGCAGGACATCCGCAAAATGGGCGGCTTGAAAGGCGTGACCAAGATCACCTACATCACCTTCTTGATCGGCACGCTGGCCATCGCGGGCATTCCTGGCTTCAGCGGTTTCTTCAGCAAGGATGCGATCCTCATGGCGGCGTACCAGGAACATCCCATGCTCTATGCGGCCACGATGGCCGTAAGCCTGCTCACCTGCTTCTACATGTTCCGCCTGCTCTTCCTCACCTTCTTCGGCGCCTACCGCGGCCATGCGCATGCGCACGAAAGCCCCTTGGTGATGACGGTGCCTCTAATGGTGCTAGCGGTTCTGAGCGTTGCCGCCGGCCTGCTGAACCTGCCACATCTCTTCGGCGGCCACGAGCCGATGAAGCACTATTTGGAGACCGCCGCCGAAGGCATCGCGGGTGAACACAACTACCTGAGCGCTTCCACCGAATGGATCCTGATGGCCGTTACCGTGGGTCTGATCCTGCTTACGATCCTGCTCGCTTACAACCGATTCGTGAAGAAGACCACCTTGGATCCGGAGCCGGAGGAGATGTCCATTTTCTCGCGGTTGATCGCCCGCAAGTGGATGGTGGACGAACTCTACGCCTTCCTGTGGGAACGCCCATACGGTTGGCTCAGCACCCAGTTCTATGGGATCTTGGAGCGCAAGGTGATGGTACCTATCACGCTGGGCGCTGGACGCTGGACCCAGAAAGCGGGCAAGGCGGCGCGGATGCTACAGAACGGCAACATGAGCTTCTACCTCTTCGGGATGGTGGTGGGCATCGTGGTCTTCTTGATGATCACGCTATATGCTGGATGAGATGCTGCTGATCACCCTCCTCCTCGTTCCTTTCCTCGCTGCGACGCTGTTGCTCGTGGCGCGTCCCGATGGTACGGCACGCACGATCGCATTGCTGTCTTCGTTCATCACAGCGGCGCTCGCGATCCTCTTGTGGGTGCGCTATCCGGGAAGCAACGTGACGCTATTGGACCTGGCCTGGATGCCCGATTGGGGATTACGGTTCACCGTAGGCTACGATGGCACGGGGCTGCTCTTCCTCCTGCTCACCGCGCTGATCTTCCCCTTCATCATCGGCGCCGGTCGTCGTGAAGGCGCCGATCGTCCGGCTTTGGTGAACGCGTTGTTGCTCTTCACGCAGAGCGCGTTGTTCGGCGTGTTCATGGCGCAGAACGCTTTCCTCTTCTACATCTTCTACGAACTGAGCCTGGTGCCGCTCTTCTTCCTGCTGCTCTTCTGGGGGTCCGCCGTTCCTGGTCGACTGGGCAGCGCGAAGGCGGTCACGATGCGCTTCTTCATCTATACCCTGCTGGGTGGATTGGCGCTGTTGTTCGCCATCGCCTACTGTGTGGTGCAGGAACCCTCCCACAGCGCTGACTTCAATGCGCTCCATGCCCTTCGCCTGCCGGGCGATGTGCAGATCTGGTTGTTCTGGGCGCTCTTCCTCGCCTTCGCGGTCAAGCTGCCCATTTTCCCCTTCCACAGCTGGCAGCCCGATACCTATACCTCCGCACCGTTGCAGGGCACCATGGTGTTGGGTGGCGTGCTGCTGAAGATGGGCCTGTTCGGCATACTGCGTTTCGTACTGCCCATCGTTCCTGAAGGCGTGGAGTTCTGGCGCAGCACGGTGATCTGGTTGGCCTTGATCGGTGCGTTGTACGCCGGCATCATCGCCTTCCGCCAACGCGATCTGAAACGTCTGGTGGCCTATTCATCGCTCAGCCACGTGGGACTTTTGTGCGCCGGGCTCTTCGCGCAGAACACCTATGGCATCAGCGGATCCTTGTACCAAGCTTTCGCGCATGCCGTGCTGGTGGTGTGCATGCTCTACCTGGTCGGCGCCATCCAGCGGCGCACGGGCACCACCGATCTGGAGGCCATGGGCGGATTGAAGCACCGCGCACCGCGTTTGGCCGCGCTCTTCTTCCTGGTGATGCTTAACGCCGTGGCGCTCCCGCTCACGCAAAGCTTCGTGGGCGAATGGCTGATGTTCAACGGGCTGTGGCAGCGGGACGGCTGGATGGCGTTCGCCGCGGTGACGACGATCATTCTTGGTGCGGTTTACATGCTTTACGCTTACCAACGCGTGATGCTCGGTCCGGAGAACGCCAAGCTTCCCCTGGCGGGCGATGCGGACCAGCACGATCACCTCGTGCTCGTCCCGCTGATCGCTGTCTCTCTCGTGCTCGGGGTGTTCCCTGCGCCAGTGCTCAACCTCTTGGACGGTTCCGTGCAACAGATGCTTTCCACCTTCACCGCCTTGTACTGAGATGAGCGCGCTGATCCTCACTTCGGTCCTGGGCGTGCTGCTCCTTTACCTGGGGCTTTTCGGGCAGAAGAAGTTGCTCGTGCCCGTCGGTGTGATCGGGTTGCTGGTTGCCATCGGACTGTTCGTGATGGACCGTTCCATCAACGTGCCGATGTTCGCCAACATGGTGTCATTCGATCGCGCGAGTTGGCTCTTCAGCTGCGGCATGCTTGTGGTCACCGTGCTGATCTTCCTCTTCGGTGCGGACTACTACGCGCGGCAGGAGGAGAACGTGGCCGAGCAATACGCGTTGATGATCTTCTCGCTCACCGGTGCACTGCTGCTCACCAGCTACACGAATTTGCTCATGCTCTTTCTGGGCATCGAGATCCTGAGCATCCCGCTTTACATCATGGCCGGTGGCAAGCGCGATAGCATGCGCAGTAGCGAGGCGAGTTTCAAGTATTTCCTGCTCGGCTCGTTCGCCAGCGCGTTCCTGCTGATGGGTATCGCGTTGATCTATGGCGTGGCCGCGTCCTTCGATCTGGGTGTAGTGAAGGAGGTCGCCCTGCGGCAACTGGTGCAGCCCGACATCCTGTTCACCCTGGGCTGCTTCTTCGTGGCGATCGGCCTGTCTTTCAAAGTAGCCGCGGCGCCCTTCCATTTCTGGAGCCCGGACGTGTACGAGGGCTCGCCGACGCTGATCACCGCCTTTATGAGCACCGTGGTGAAGATGGCGGCGTTCATCGGGCTCTACCGCTTCGTGGGCATGACGCAGATGCCTCCCACTTTGGGCAACGCCTTGCTGGTGATGACGATCTTCACTCTGCTGATCGGCAACATCGTCGCGCTCCGACAGAGCCACTTCAAACGATTGATGGCTTACAGCAGCATCGCGCATAGTGGCTTCCTATTGATGGCCGTGCTGAGCCAGGCGCCGAACACCGCGCAGGTGCTCTTCTACTACACCTTCACCTATTCTTTGGCCACGGTTGGGCTCTTCATCTTGATGACCCTTGCGAAGCGCGCCGCCAATGGCGATGAGCACATCCGCATTTTCCGCGGACTGTTCCGGGCGAAGCCCTGGCTCGGCGTGGTTACCTTGCTGCTCCTGCTCTCCCTGGCGGGCATTCCGCTCACCGCCGGCTTCGTGGCGAAGTACCAGATCTTCCTGCTGGCCCTCGGCGCTGATATGGTGAAGACCACCGTGTTCGCCGTGCTGATGGCCTTAGTGGGGATCTACTACTACGCCGTGGTGATCCGCGAGGCTTTCACGCCTTCCGAGGAAGCACCCGCGTTGGTGGTGAGCCCGGTCAACCTTTTGTTGATCTCGGTCTGCGGGATCTCCGTCGTTGTGTTCGGCTTGCTGCCAGGATACCTCCAGTAGGTCGCCCCCTAGTTCTTGATGAAGCGCGCATGCGCGCGGACGCTGTTGTCCGACCCTAGCAGCACGATCGAATAGGATCCCGCCGGAAGCTGTGCGACCGTGATCGACGTGCCGGTCACGACCCGTGTCCGCAATACCTCGCGGCCCATCACATCGAGAAGCACCACATTCCCCACGGGCTGATCGGTCACTAATGTGATGATGTCCGAGGCGGGATCAGGAACGATAGTGAGCGTTCCCATCGTCGCTACGACCTCGGGGACCGAGATCGGTGCACAAGCGATGCCGTAGGGCAACTGATCGGTGGGCGCGGCGGGGGTATCCGCGTCGTTCCCTTTCAACGACTCGTGCGAGAAGGGGCTCATGATACCCGCGCTGTCGATACCCGCTACGCTGATGTAGTAGATTTCCCCCGCGAGCAGGCCCGCGATCACATAGCTGGTGTCGGTGGTGCGGTACACCGCATCGAAATCGAGATTGGCATTGGTGGAACGTACCCCGATGCGGTAGGCGGCTAAGGAAGGGGCACCGTTGAGCGAGACGCGCAAGCCGTTCGGTTCGTCGTGTACCACGAACGTGGGTGTCTCCGGCCCGAGCGCCAGCAGCGCAGCGCTCATCCCGTTGATCACGGCGTTGCGTTGCAGGTAGTTGAAGTCCACGAAGAAGCTGTCCACGATCAGATCACCATCGGTATCCACACCGAGAATATCATCGCTGGTGTGCTGCCGATCGTGGTACCAGGAACTATCCGTGCTAGCATCGCCGTGCTCGTTCGCGGAGGTGAACCGCAGATTGCGGAACCCCTTCACGCGGAAGGGGATATGGTCGCCGCCACGTCCGGTGCGATCTTCCTGCGCCATGATGCTGATGGTCATGGGCACGGGCACCTGGCTCTGCATTTTTTCCTGGTAGTACATCTTCACGGTGCGCGCGAAGCCGCGGTGCGGGCTGGAAAGGGACGCGCTGGAAAAAAGCCGCACCTGCAAACTGTCCACATCCCCTTCGGCCGGGCAGCTGGGGGGCGAGCTGGTCTCCCCGCAGAGTATACCACCGACCACATCATTGTTCTGCACACCTTTGATCGCGATCGCTTCATCCACGCAGAACTGCGCCATCGCGCTCGCCCCGATCAACCCTTGCTCTTCCGCCGTAGTGAGCAGGAAGACGAGCGTGTGGCGGAAGGTGTAGCGGCTCATGACGCGGGCCAGTTCCAATACGAGCGCGCTGCCGCTCCCGTTGTCCTCCATGCCCGCCGCGAGGCAGGTGGCATCACAATCCTCCCGGCAGCGGCTGTCCAGGTGGGCCTCGATCAGCACAATGCGGTGGTCGGTGGTGTCCGCGCCAGGAAGCACCGCGAAGACATTGCGCCAGCCAAGGCCATCGCCGCAGACCCCCCCCGGCCAGTCGAACTGGAGATAGGCGGGGATCAACCGATCCTCGTTCGCCGCGCTGAACTCCTGGAACTTGCCAAAGGCCCAACGCCGTGCCGCGCCGATCCCCGTGTTCGGCGAAACCGTATCGCTATAGGAATGGCGTGTATAGAACCCCTCCATATGCTGGAGAAAGGACTTCAGGGAGTCCGGCGAAAGGCGGGTGCGCAATTCGCAGAGGATCTGCTGGTGGTCGTCGATCACGTTGGTGGCAGCATAGTCGGCCGGGCTATGCACGCCTTTCATCGCCTGGAGGGCGAGGGGCTCGGTGCAAGTGATGTTGGTAACGGCCTGGGCCCCTAGTCCAACCGCGATCAGAGCCGTCCACGCGAAAAGGATGTACTTCTTCATGCTTAAGCCGCAGCAAAGGAGGTGTTCCAGGGCTGGGGATGTCAAGGTAGCATCTTAGACGAGCCGCACCCGCCATGGTCGGTCCCGCTGCGCTACGTTCGTGCGTAACATGGTACATTTCGCACTATGACATCCCGGCTGGCCCCCGATACCCTTATGCGGCAGTGTGGCCATCTCCTGGCCTGCCGTGTCGCCTTGCTTCTTTTCGAGGCCACGTATTCACAGTTCGTTCTGGGGCAGTTCGGCCCGGACCAGGTAATGGTGGAGAACGCGAGCTTGCTGGCCGAGGACGCCACGATCATCGACGTGGATATGGACGGCGACCTGGACGTAGTGAGCGCCATCACCGGTTGGAGAAGGATCGTATGGCTGGAGAACGATGGGGCAGGCCAGTTCGGCGTTCCGAGAATGGTCGCGACCGATCTGGATGTCGATCAAAGCGTGCTGCGGATCCAAGTGGGTGATATGGACGGGGATGGGGATCCGGATGTGGTCAGCCAGGGAAGTGCCAATTCCATGGTCTGGTTCCGCAACAACGGCTACGGGGGTTTCAGTCCTGCGGAAACGGTGGGCAGCGGACTGAGCGGTATCGTGGACTTCGCGATCGCGGACATGGATGGGGATGGGGATACGGATGTGGTCACGGCATATGGCACCGTGGTGAACTACCTGGCGAATTCCGGTGCTGGCGTGTTCGCTCCGTCCGTGGTGTTCACACCAGGTTCGGCGATCTTCAATATGACCGTGGCCGATGTGACCGGAGATGGCTACCCGGACCTGCTCGCATGCTCGGGCGCGAACGAGCAGGTGGATCACTACTCTGGCAATGGTCTAGGTGGTTTTGGAGCGCCCGTTCTGATCGGCCCCGTACAGAGCCCCAAACACATCAAAACCGCGGATCTCGACCAGGACGGCGATCTCGACGTGGTCTATTCGGGCCTTCAATCGAACACCGTATTGGCCGAGAACAATGGAGGTGGCTCGTTCGCCCCGATGGTCACACTGTCCACGGAACAATGGGTGTTCGAAGCGTTGCTGGCGGATCTCTCCGGGGACGGGCTGCCCGACCTCGCGTGCTTTGGCAAGACCGGACGCAGGGTCGTTTATCGCGAGAATCTCGGCAACCTGCAATGGGGGGCGGAACAAGTGATCGGCGAGGCCGTGTCACCGTCTGGGGGCGATGCCGGTGATCTGGATGGCGACGGCGATCTGGACCTGGTCTGCGCTTCGAGCGGCACTACCGGGCTGGTGGGCATGATGCAAGCAGCGAACGGAACGCTCACCAATGTGAACCTCACACCACCGTTCCCGGGGATCTGCAATTCAACCATCTTCCATGACATGGACGGCGACGGGGATCGCGATATCCTGGGGGCCTACCACGACAGCGCCACGGTGGCCTGGTTCGAGAATTTCGGTAACAACCAGTTCAGCTCCGGGCGCAAGGTGGTCCACTACACGGACTTCGCTTCCGCCGCTGCGGCCGGCGACTTCGACGGCGACGGCGACATGGATATCGCCGCCTCGTTCCGCGATGCGGGCGTGGACGGACTTGCGTGGTACGCGAACGACGGTGCCATGAACTTCACCCTGGCACAAGTGATCCAAACCGGTTCGGGGATCAAAGCGGAGATGCTGGTCTTCGACGTGAACGGGGACGGCTTCCTCGACATCCTCAGCACCTTTTCCACGACCGGTTTCCGGATCTACGGCAACGATGGAACCGGGAGCTTCACCTATTCAGGCTTCGCCGGGAACGGATCCTACACCGTGGACAGAATGATCGGCGTTGATCTGGACAGCGATGGCGACACGGACGTGTTGACCTACGCCTATTCGGGAGGATCGTTCGATCGCGTGATCATCAACCTGTACAACGGGAACGGCTACTATTTCAGCGGATATGTGACCCTGACCTCGGCCTGCGGTGATGTGCATGCCCTCGCCGCGGGGGACATGGATGCCGATGGCGATGTGGATGTCTGCTTTTCCTCCGCGCTCCAAGCCCATGTGGTCTGGATGCCGAACCTCACCGGTACCACTTTCGGCCCGATGCAGTGGCTCCATGTGGATGCGGATGATGCCGTCGCCTTGGGCATCATGGACATCAATGGCGATGGTGGAACGGATGTGGTCCTGTCGGACAATGAGTACAACCTCGAAGCCCTTCACGCCTACCATGGTCTGGGAGGAGGCACCTTCGCGGCAGCGGATACCCTGGATCTGGCGAACGAGTATTTCGATCTCATCGCTACCACGGACATGGACGGCGACGGCGATACCGAACTGGTGACGGGCTCCCATAGCTGGCAATGGATCGCCGCGAGAGAGAACTACAGCAACAGCCCTTACACGGTGAGCGGTTCGGTGTACCACGATGCGGACCTGAACGGAGCACAGGATCCCGGCGAGGAGGGTCTGCCCTTCGTGATGTTGAGCTGCGACCCGCCTTACTCGAGCCCGGCCACCGGCCCCACAGGGGCCTACACCTACTTCCTGGACACAGTGGCGCACACCATCCAGACCTCCGTGCCTGGCGGTTTGTGGGAACTCACCACGGACAGCACGATGTACCACGTTCAGCTTTTCAGCGGAACGCCTTCGCTCTCCGGGCGCGATTTCGGGTATCACCCACTGGTGGATAGCACATTGCTCATCCCGTCCTATGGTTCGGGCCAGGCCCGTTGCGCGAGCGCCATCACCCAATGGCTACACATCACCAACATAGGCACCACACGCCCGAGCGGGGTCATGGCCTTGACGCTGGATCCATCCATCGCGTTCCTGTCATCCGTGCCGCCGCCGGATTCCGTGCAAGCCAATGCGGTCTACTGGTCCTTCGATAGCCTGGGCTACTATGATCTGTTCGGGGTGGAGCTCCTGGTGGACATGCCGCCCGGTTTGAACACGCCCGTCTCCGGAACCCTATCCGTTCAGGTGCTGGACAGCCTTGGGTCGCTCCTCGCGGAATTCATGGCCCCTTGGAACGATGTGATCATCTGCTCCTTCGACCCGAACGACAAGCAAGTGGCCCCTGCGGGCGCCGGGCCCTATGGGGTCGTACCGTTGGACACGGACGAGTTGGACTACACCATCCGTTTCCAGAACACCGGAACGGACACTGCTTTCCATGTGGTGATCCGCGATCAACTGAGCTCCTGGTTGGACGAGAGCACCCTGCAGGTGATCGGGATGTCGCACCCACTGACCTCTTTACAGATCGAGCCGGATCGTGATGTGGTTTTCACCTTCGCCAACATTCTTTTGCCCGATAGCAACAGCAACGAACCCGCCAGCCACGGTTTCATCAAATACCGCATCCGTCCGTTCGCGGGGATCCCCAACGGTACCACCATTGCGAACACCGCGGCCATCCACTTCGATGTGAACGCACCGGTGATCACCAACACCACGCTCACTACGCCGCTGGACTGTGACCTTTTCACTGCGGAGATCATTTCGTTGGGTGCGGGCCTGTTGCAGGCGAATAGCGGAACCAGCTATCAGTGGTTCCTGAACGGCACCCCCATCAGCGGGGCGGAGGAGCAAGTTCTGTTGGTCCTCGCCGATGGGGCGTACACCGTGGAGGTCACGAACCTGTTCGGCTGTCTTGCCCGTAGCGGGGAGTACGTCTACATCGGCACCCGGGTGGGAGGAGCTGACAAGCCCGGCATGGCCCTCTTCCCGAACCCGATGGACCAAGAGACCGTCCTCTACTTCAGCGAAGCGTTGGGCCCCGGAGCGGTCATTGAGCTGTTCGACATACACGGACGGCGGGTGCGGATGTGGGACCGGCCCGCAGGGCTCCGCTTCACGCTACACCGGGGCGGCCTCCCCGCGGGTATCTACCTGCTACGCATCACGGACAAGGAGGTGATGGGAGCGCTTCGTTTGGTGCTCGAATAGTCCCCCTGGTCCGTCCCGCGAACAAGATCCCGTGGGGCACCGGCCTACCTTGTTGCCGCATGAAGAAGATCAACGACACCACGATAGCGCTGCTGATCGATGGTGACAACGCTGCACCTAAGCGCCTTCGGGCCATCCTGGAGGAAGTGAGCAAGCAAGGCACCATCACCATCCGCCGCATCTATGGCGATTGGACCACGACCGGAATGATCGGCTGGAAGGACCTGCTGAACGCGAACGCCATTCAGCCGGTGCAGCAGTTCGCGTATACCAAGGGAAAGAACAGCACGGACAGCGCCTTGATCATAGATGCCATGGACATCCTCCACGGCGAGTTGGTGGACGCCTTCTGTATCGTGAGCAGCGATAGCGACTACACGCGGCTGGCGACGCGACTGCGCGAATCGGGGCTCTTCGTCATGGGCGTGGGCGAGAAGAAAACACCCGACGCCTTCGTCAAGGCCTGCGAGCGCTTCATCTATGTGGAGAACCTGGATGTACAGGAGGAACCGAAGACCGACCAGAAGCGCACCGGCGGCCCGAAGAAGCCGGCGGCCCCGGCGCTCTCCACCAACCCGGCCTTGATGCGCAAACTGCGCAAGGCATTCAACATCGCCAAGGGCGAAGAAGAGGAAGCATCGTTAAGCCTGATCGGCCAGGCGCTGCGACGGCTGGATCCCGGCTTCGACCCGCGCAGCTATGGCCACGCCTCGCTCTCCTCGCTGGTGAACGCTTTGAAAGACCAGTTGGAAGTGCGCCGCGAGGAAAAGGGGAATACCGTGATGGTGCGGTTCAGATCCTGAGCAACAAGAGGCGCGCGCAAGTCTCGCCTGTTCACCGGAGCGGGTTCAGTGCCGTTCGCGCCACATCGCCTGTCCACGAAATAGAAGCGATCTTCGGATCCGCCAACTATTGATCCCATGATCGACGAGATGAACAAGGCGGAGGCCTACACCACGAGGCTTCTGGATATGGCGATCGCCTATGCACCCAAAGTGGTCGCTGCGATACTCGTCTATTGGATCGGCTCCGTCGTCATCAAGCTCGTGGCCAAGATGCTGGGCAAAGTGCTCGATGCACGCGGCGTGGAGCTCACCCTGCGTCGCTTCCTCAATAGCTTGGTGACCATCGGCCTGCGTGTCGTGCTCATCATCACCGTGGTGGGGATGCTCGGGGTACAGACCACCAGCTTCATCGCGATCCTCGGTGCGGCCGGTCTGGCCATCGGCCTGGCCTTGCAGGGCACCCTGGCCAACTTCGCCGGAGGCACGCTCATTCTGTTCTTCAAGCCCTACAAGGTGGGAGACCTGATCGAGGCCCAGGGCATAACCGGCGTGGTGAAGGAGATCCAGATATTCACCACTGTCCTGCTCACCCCGGAGAACAAGACCGCCATCATCCCCAACGGCCCCATGGCCAATGGCAACATCATCAATCATACGCGCGAAGGCAGCGTCCGCGTGGACCTCACCTTCGGTCTCGACAGTACCGCACCCATCGGCGCGGCCCGGGAAGTGCTCATGGAGGTGATGCGCCAGCATCCGAACGTGTTGAAGGAACCGGCCCCCAGCGTGAACATCGCCAAGCTCACGCTTGACGGCGTGGAACTCGCCGTCCGGCCCTACTGTGCCCCCGGCGATTACTGGACGGTCTACTTCGAGACCTATGAACAAGGTCTGGCGGCGCTTCAAAAGGCCCACATCGGCGGGCCACAGCATACCGTGCGTGTAATGCAGGTGCCCAGCGCTTGAGGCTGCCGGTCGTGGCGTGAGGTGCGGCCCAGCTATCTTCGCGGCCCTCGTTCCCGCCATGGATAAGCGTTTCCCACAATACGATGAGCTCGACCTTCCCAAGGTCGCCGACGAGGTATTGAAGCAATGGGATGCCGAGGACACCTTCGGCAAGAGCCTCGAACTGCGCAAGGACGCTTCACCTTTCGTGTTCTATGAAGGACCCCCAAGCGCGAACGGATTGCCGGGGATCCACCACGTGATGGCGCGCGCCATCAAGGACATCTTCTGCCGCTACCAGACGCAGAAGGGTCATCGCGTCGACCGCAAGGCCGGCTGGGATACCCACGGCCTGCCTATCGAGTTGGGCGTGGAGAAGGAGCTCGGGATCACCAAGGAGGACATCGGCAAGAAGATCAGCATCGAGGAGTACAACGGGGCATGCAAGAAGGCCGTGATGCGCTATACCGACGTGTGGAACGACATGACGCGGCGCATCGGCTTCTGGCTCGACCTGGAGCATCCGTACGTCACCTACCACACCAAGTACATCGAGAGCGTGTGGCATCTGTTGAAGAAGCTCTACGACGATGATCTGCTCTATAAGGGCTACACGATCCAGCCGTATTCGCCAGCGGCCGGCACCGGCCTAAGCAGCCACGAGTTGAACCAGCCCGGCACCTACAAGCCGGTGAAGGACACCAGCGTGGTGGCCATGTTCAAGGTGAAGCAAGACCGTGCGAGCGAGTTCTTGTTCAAGGATGCCTTCGGCGATGTCTTCATCCTTGCCTGGACGACCACGCCCTGGACGCTGCCGAGCAACTGCGCGCTCACCGTTGGCCCGAAGCTGGACTATGTGCGGGTGAAGTCGTTCAACCCCTACACGCACGAGCCGCAAACGATGGTGATCGCGAAGTCCCGGCTCTCAGCCTACTTCAACGAGAAGAACGAGAACACTTCATTCGAGGACTACAAGAAGGATGGCAAAAGCATCCCGTGGAAAGTCGACGGCGAGTTCTATGGCCACCAACTCGAAGGCATTCGCTACGAGCAGCTCTTCCCCTACGCCCAGCCCGAAGGAGGCGATGCGTTCAAAGTGATCGGTGGCGATTTCGTGACCACGGAAGACGGTACGGGCGTTGTGCATACAGCGCCGAGCTTCGGTGCGGACGACATGCGCGTGGCTCGCCAGCATGGCATCGGCACGCTCACGCTCGTGGACCTGCAAGGTCGCTTCACGAAGGAGATGGGCGAGTTCGCGGGCAAGTATGTGAAGAACGAATACTACCCCGCTGGTCAAGCGCCGGAGAAGAGCGTGGATGTCGAGCTCAGTATCAAGTTGAAGGAGATGGGGCGTGCCTTCAAGGTGGAGAAGTACGAGCACAACTACCCGCACTGCTGGCGCACCGATAAGCCGATCCTCTACTACCCGCTGGACAGTTGGTTCGTGCGCGTTACCGCGAAGAAGGACCGCCTGATCGCGCTGAACAAGACCATCAACTGGAAACCGTCTAGCACGGGCACCGGCCGTTTCGGCAACTGGCTGGAGAACGTCCAGGACTGGAATTTGTCGCGCAGCCGCTACTGGGGCATCCCTCTACCGATCTGGCGCACCGAGGATGGAAGCGAGGAATGCTCGATCGGTTCATTGAAGCAACTGAAGGAGGAGATCGCGCGCGCGGTGAAGGCCGGTGTGATGAAGGAAGATCCCTACGCGTCGTTCAAGGTGGACGACATGAGCGATGCTAACTACGACACCGTCGATATCCATCGCCCATACGTGGACAACATCGTGCTCGTCTCACCCAGGGGCAAGCCGATGAAGCGCGAGACCGACCTCATCGATGTGTGGTTCGACAGCGGTGCGATGCCTTATGCGCAATGGCACTATCCGTTCGAGAACGAAGCGATCTTCAAGGAAACGTTCCCGGCAGATTTCATTGCGGAAGGCGTGGATCAAACACGCGGCTGGTTCTACACGCTGCATGCCATCGCCACGCTCACGCAGGACAGCGTCGCCTACAAAGCCGTGGTGAGCAATGGCCTCGTGCTCGACAAGGTGGGCCAGAAGATGAGCAAGCGTCTCGGCAACGCGGTGGACCCGTTCAAGACGCTCGATGCGTTCGGCGCCGATGCTGTGCGCTGGTATATGATCAGCAACGCATCGCCGTGGGACAACCTCAAGTTCGATGCGGAAGGCATCACCGAAGTGCAACGCAAGTTCTTCCGCGCGCTCTTCAACACCTACAACTTCTTCGCGCTCTACGCGAACATCGATGGCTTCGATGTGAACACACCGCAGGTGCCGATGAACGAGCGCACCGAAATGGACCGCTGGATCCTCTCGCGCTTGAACTCCTTGATCAAGCAGTGCGATTCCGCCTATGGTGACTACGAGCCAACGGTCGCCGCACGTACCATCCAGGACTTCGTGGTGGAAGACCTGAGCAACTGGTACGTGCGCTTGAACCGACGACGCTTTTGGAAAGGCGAACAGGGCAATGACAAGAACGCCGCGTTCCAAACACTGCATCGTTGCCTTGAAGTGGTGGCGATGCTCAGCGCGCCGATCGCTCCTTTCTTCAGCGATCGCTTGCACCGCGACCTCATCGGCACAAGCGTGCATCTGAGCGATTGGCCAAAGCACCACGACGCGGCGATCGATATCGAACTCGAGCAACGCACCGCGCTCGCGCAGAAACTCACATCGTTGGTGCTCAGCATCCGCAAAAAGGAAGGCCATCGCGTGCGTCAGCCCCTGCAGAAGATGATGGTGCCTGTGACCGATGCTGCGATGCGCACACGTCTCGATGCGATACGGGATCTGGTATTGAGCGAAGTGAACGTGAAGGAACTCGTGGTCCTCGATGCGAGCGAGAGCAACCTCACGAAGAAGATCAAGCCCGATTTCAAGAAGCTCGGTGCGCGCATGGGCAAGCTCATGAAGAGCGTCGCGAACACGGTCGTTGGTTTCTCACAGGCACAGATCGCGGAACTGGAAGCGCGGGGAAGCATGAAGCTTACCGTGGAGGGCCAGGAGGTTGTACTGCTCCGCGACGACGTGGAGATCTCCGCCGAGAACGTGCCCGGGCTCAGCGTGGCCAGCGATGGCGCATTGATCGTGGCCCTTGACATCACTTTGAACGAAGCGCTCCTCCAGGAAGGCCTCGCCCGTGAGCTGGTGAGCCGGATCCAAACCTTACGGAAAGAGAGCGGGTTCGAGGTGACGGACCGGATCGATCTGCACATTCAGCGCAATGGGAACGCCCGGTTCGAGGAAGCTGTGGAGCGGCACGGCGGTTATATCGTTTCCGAAACACTGGCCTTAACGGCTGACCAACAGCTACTTACGGATACACTCGAAGGTGTCTCCGGAGGGGTCCAGGAGCTCGATCTGGAAGAGGGTCTGACCTGCCGGATCTCCTTGTCCCGCGCGGTCCGGTAACGGGGGAAGGGTGTATATTCGCGGACCAAAATCCGGAGGGTAGCCATGGCCAAGAAGTCAACCCCCAAACCCGCGCCGAAGAAGGCCGGGAAAGCCGCGAAGCCTGCCAAGAAGGCCGTCGCGAAGAAAGCCGCACCCAAAAAGGCGACCAAGAAGCCTGTGGCCAAGAAGGCCGCTCCGGCGAAGAACAAAGTGGTGAAGAAAGCTGCGGTGAAGAAGCCGGTAGCCAAGAAAGCCGCTCCTAAGAAAGTAGTGAAGCCGGTCGCGAAGCAAGCCGCGAAGGCCGCTCCAGCAACGAAGAAACCGGCCCCGAAAACGGTGGCCAAAAAAGCGGCACCGGCCAAGCCGGCCGCCCCGCAAAAACCCGCATTGAAAACTGTGACGAAACCAACGACCCCGGTGGCCAAGGCTCCGGCAAAGGCCACCCCTGTGGCCGCCCCCGCAGCCCCCAAAGCCCCGGCCCCGACCGCCGCCGCTCCCGCCCCGAAAGCCGCCGGCCGGCCCAAGCGCTCGGAAGCCAAGGTGAAGGAGGAGAAGTCCCCCGCACCGGTGGTGCGCATGAGCGGAAATCTGGTGATGCCGAAGGCCGCCCCGATCGTGAAAAAACAAGTGTCCACTTTGGAATCCG